>CAYULK010000063.1:0-12530 GCA_964445625.1 uncultured Calditrichota bacterium | reverse complement strand
GAATCTAATATGCGCAATACTTAGAAAAGAAATTATCAGAATCAGGGAAATCATGATTGAAAGGTATAAATTACTTTCTCCCGTAACAAGTTCGCCCGGTCTGTAGAGTTGAAAGTAACTAAAAGTCAGCAGATAATTAAGTGACTTATTCAGCTTGAGAATTGTGTCAAAAAAGTATAGAAAAATTACTATACCGACAGTTTTTGCAAGAGATTTTCCTCGTTCATCCTGAAATGCCGCCATGGCGAAAGCGATGCTTCCCATACTCAGATAAAAAAAATACCCGGCTGCAGCGATGCGAAAATAATCTGTTAATGCAATCCCTAATTCAAAATGTGCATTTCCCAGAACCGTACCCAAAAACATACTCAATACGATAAGTCCCTCAGCAAAAAACAGGAAGAGTATTTGCGAGGTCAGAATTTCAAACCGTGTTACCGGTCTGCTCAATAATACATCAAATGTCTTTGATTCAATTTCACCGGAAATATATCTGGCGGGAATACTCAGCGGGAGAAACGATAGTGTTATAAGTATTATTGGATGTGCATATCCAAAAGCTAACATTTTTTTGGCAAAGTACTGAGTTCCTGCTTGTACATCGAGCATATTTGAAATTGCAGGGGGCAATATTTTCAGAAATCCTTCTACCACTTTACTGGCCGAGGATTCAAAGAAAACCCATGCATAGAGATATTCGAAGCATATGCTAAAAAGAATAAGACTGATCAGGACATACTTTTGATCCCGGATGAGTTTTCTAATATATACTTTATTCATTATCCTGATAATAATATAAAAACGTATCTTCCAGACTGGCTTCCGGGAAAATCAGATCCTGTATTTCAAATTGTGAGATTTTTTGTATCAGCTCATTAATATCGCCGGACACCATAAATTCGACCTGATTTGCCTTTTGTTCTACTATTTTCGCATTGGGAAGATTGGGGTTCTTAAACTCCGTGGAGTCTGCAAATTTTACGTATAATCGCCGGATCATTTTTTTCTTTAACTCAGATAATGTTTCTTCGGCGATCAAGTTTCCATCACGCACAATCCCGGCCCGGTCACATATTTTGTCAACCTCCGCCAAATTGTGAGACGAGAAAAAAACCGTCCTCCCACTTTTTTTAAACCTTTGTAAATAGTCATAAAGAACTTTTTTATTAAGTGGATCCAATCCGGCGCTTGGTTCATCAAGAATAAGCAGGTCCGGTTCCTCTTGTAATGCCTGAATTAATAATAGTTTTTGCTTCATACCTTTTGAATAATGACGAATTTTTTTGTGCAAATCTTCATCGGCTAATCTAAATTCCTCAATAAGTTCAGTCTGTAGCCTCGGTTTTTCCCGTGAAAAAGCGTTTAAATAGTTTAGAAAATATGCTCCGGTCACTTCTTCGTACAGCTTAAATTCACCCGGTACATTACCAATACGTCTGAATAAATTTTTATAATGTTTTGCCAAATTCATGTCAAATAATCTGATTTTTCCGGATGAAGGGAGAATTAAATGTAAGAACAATCGGATACTTGTTGTCTTCCCGGCTCCGTTTGGTCCCAGAAATCCATAAATCTCACCTTTTCTTACTGACAAATTGAGATTCTCAATTCCTTTTACCTTGCCGTAATACTTAGTGAGATTTTCTGTTTTTATAACAGATTCCATACGGTCATAGAAATTTTTATTCACAAATCTTGTGTTGATTTACCTGACTTGAATAATTCGTAGCTTCCAAGCCTCAACGTTTTAATAATCATGGGTTTAAGGTATCTTGAAAAAACATATTTAAAAAACTTTATTGAAATGTCACAATACTACTAAGTAATTATTTCTTCGAGACTTAGAGTCTTTGTGGCTAATGTTTGTGAATTAATCAGGCTAAAAAATATATATACTCAATTAACGCAAAGATCGCAAAGTTTTTACAAATCTGATTAATATTTTTTAACGCAAAGACGCAAAGAAAGATTAAAATATATTTTAAAAGACAATTAAAAGGC
Source organism: uncultured Calditrichota bacterium (assembly GCA_964445625.1). Taxonomy (GTDB): domain Bacteria; phylum Calditrichota; class Calditrichia; order JAJRVZ01; family JAJRVZ01; genus CAVXXB01. The sequence goes on along the minus strand of CAYULK010000063.1, from coordinate 10,529 downwards.
CTTTCGTCATTGCGGTTTACCACGCTATGCTATTATAGCCAAAACTTTTACTCTCTGAGAATATATATCGCAAAGATGCAACGATATTTATAGCACGCGGATGGACACCCGTAAAACGAGCCCTTCGGCCGGATTAGAACGGATCTCCCCCCCGTGAAACGAGGCAGGACGGATTTTTTATAATATATTTTTTTAATCCGTGCTAATCAGTGTAATCCGTAGATAAATTTTTTGGATGGTGTTCCTGTCAATTCTCCAGCCATTGGTTACCAATAATAACCATTCAGCCATCAAATATAACCATCCGGTAAAATGTGCTTAGAGCATTTAATAATGGTGAGTACATTATATTAATAATAATCAGATTTCTGTAAAATAGGAGAAATTCAGTATGACGATAAATATAATTTTGCAGAACTCTACAACATTTATTAAAAAGGAGATCATATGAAGCTCGTTAAATTTTTATTGATCGCATTCCTGCTGCCCGGTATCAATGCTTATTCCGCTGAATATTTTTCCGGCAATACGATGAAGGTTGCATTTGGCGATACCCTGGATCAGGATCTTTTTGCCGGGTGCCGGACGGTGGAGGTTTTCGGCTATGTCGCCGGTGATATCTATGCCGGAAGTGAAACTGTAAATATTGAAGGGAAAATCCAGGATGATGTGCTGGTCGGCTGCCGGAATTTTACCCTGACCGGTATCATAAATGACGGTCTGATCGTATTTGCTGAAAACATCACTATAGACGGTATAGTTCGTGGTGACGTCTTAGCATTTGGCAAACAGGTACGCCTGACGGATCGGGCCAGACTTGAGGGCAATATTTTTATCGGCTGCGGTGAATTTTTACAGGAAGGGGCGCCAATAGCGGGCTGGGTGAAAGGCGGGGCCGGATCTGTCTACCTCAATGGCCCGGTCGGTGATAAAGTAGAACTGGAGGTGGAAAATATAGATTTTGGTGAAAAATATGCTTCCGCTGGCGGAACATTTATCACAGTGCCTGAAGGTTTTGATCAGAACAGCCTTAGTTATATACCTAAGGATCTGGAGCTCGACTTTGAAGAACATCATTTGTTTTTCCAGAAAACATTTTTTTACTGGTCATTATTAGGTTTTTTGGTCACAGGTATACTGCTGATCCTGATCTTTCGAAATTCGAGTAAAGAATATGTCACTTATGCCCGGGCAAATCTGCCATTCAGTCTGCTGGCAGGTATTATTTTTCTGATCATAACACCTACAGTGCTTTCTATAATATCCGTTTTTATAATCACAATACCGGTCGCATTGATCATTTTTGTTTTATATGCCATATTAGTTTATCTGAGTTTTGTTTTTAGTGCACTTTATGTCGGGGATTTTATCTGGGGCCAGATCATGAAAACAAATAGCGGATATGGACTTTTTTGGCCTTTGTTGATTGGCCTGATTACTATTTGCCTGGTTATGCAAATTCCGTATCTGGGTTGGTTGTTTGGCTTTGCTTTCATTTGCTTTGGCTCCGGTAGCATGATTATGTATATTTGGCATATCAAAAAGGTTGAAAATACCGCTACAGAATGAAATTCAAACAAAATATTTTAATGTCTGCAGGCGCCGTTGCTCTCATCGGCGCCTTTATCTCTTTCCTGCTGCTGATAAAAATTAATATTATCTGGCAGGCCCTGACTATCGGTTATTTTTATGCACTTATTCTGGTAATATCCCTGAATATCGTCAGAAAATTTGTTATCCGTAAACTGACGGTTTTTTCAATTGCTCAGCAGTGGTTATTTCGCTCCTTTATTTATACCATTACCATTTCATTTGCCTATCTGCTCGGATTATTGTTTCAAACAATGATTTTGACACCATATTACCGGTTGCAGCAGGCGGTATTGAATAAAATCTGGCAAACTCTGGTTGAATTGGTTTCTTATCCTTTCAATCTTGAGTTTTCCAGGCTCTTTCCGGAACTACAACAACCGATAATTATTATCTTTTTTGCCGTACTCGTCTTTATTGGTATTATCAGTCTGCTGGGCAGTTACGTCGAATTGAAGTGGCGTGATAACAGAAATAGACAACTTCGGGACCGCGCGGAATTACATGTTCTAAAATCCCAAATCGAGCCGCATTTTTTGTTTAATTCACTGAATACCATCACTTCAATGATCAAAGAAAATCCGGATAAGTCCGAGGAATTAATCATACAACTCAGTGAAATATTACAATACCGTAGCATACATGCCAAAGGAAACTGTGTCCGGTTAAGTGAAGAAATCTCATTCACTAAAAAGTATATCAGTTTACTCACAGCCCGTTTTGAAAAAGCTCTCAAAATTTCATGGGATGAAAACAGTCAACAAACCGATTTTAAAGTACCGGTATTAATTCTACAACCACTAATAGAAAATTGTATTCGCCACGCATGGCATGACAAAGAGAATACTCTTAAAATAGATATATCCATCCGGCAGCAAGATTCAACCTTGAAAATGACAGTTACCGACAATGGCAGGGGGATTATCCCGCAAGTTCTGGAAAAGATTCCCACACCGGATCACGCTCTGGCAAATATATATGAGCGATTGCATGTGATGTATAAAAAATATGATCTGCTCAAAGTGGAATCGACATACGGGCAGGGCACAAAAGTAACCATAAAAATACCGGAAAGTTGTTATGATCAGAGCAATCTTAGTTGAAGATGAACAACCGGCACTAAAAAGACTGAAAAATCTTTTAGCGGATTATGATGATATACAGCTGCTGGATGAATGTATGTCCGGTAAAATTGCTGTACAGGCCATCGATAAATATCAACCTGATTTAATTTTTCTTGATATCCAGTTGCCGGATTTTTCCGGGCTGGACCTTCTGAAACTGATTAATCACCGGCCGTTGGTAATCTTTGTCACGGCATTTCATGAACATGCACATAAGGCTTTTGAACTTCAGGCGATAGATTACCTGGTAAAACCTTTTTCAAAAGAACGTCTGGAATCTGCTATAAATAAAATTCGGGAAAAGCTGCAAAAAGGACAGAGCAATGCAGAGTTAATCAAGAATTTGCTGTCAAACTGGCAATCGGAACATAATTACCTGAGACGGCTGCCTTCTAAAATTGGTGATAAGATTTATATCATGACAGATGACGAGATACTGTATATTCTTTCGGAAAATAAAATGGTTACCGCATTCACTGAATCTTCAAAATATCTGATCAATTATACGATGGACGAACTTCAGAACCGGCTCAATCCCGAGAAATTTTTTCGCATTCACCGATCGACCATTGTAAATCTCAACTATGTGGCACTAATCGAAACCTGGTTTGCCGGCGGTTATCGTCTTACCATAAAAAATGAGGAAAAAACCGAACTGCTTATCAGCCGCTCAGCAGGCAGAAAACTGCGCCAAAAGTTGGGTTGGTAACGAAGTCCTACAAATTTAAAGGGCCTAAGAAGAAGGCACAAAGTTGTCTCCCCCTTAATAAATGTCGAAGATCCACCCACTTGCACTATGCGTCAACCTAAGAATTAAGAAATATCCTGTAAATCCTGAAAATCCTGTTATCATGTCAAAAAACATTTTTAGGTTGATACCTCTTGCCCACTAGGAAGTACCTATGGAATAAATTCTTCTTTCTGATGGTCTAATAAAAATATATGAAATAAATAATGAACTATCACAGCAGAAATTAGTTTGCGAACGGATATGTTCTAACGTAAACTCCTAAGATTTAACTTATACACAAAGGTATAGCAAGAATGACAAGTAATAAAAAGTGGATTTTAATTAGCGTTGCGCTCGTAGTAGTAATAAGTATCGTTGTACTGGCAAGCTCCGGGGAAAATTCTCGGAAATTTAACAAGGACCAGGAAATGTTCAAAGAATTTCCGGTACAAAAGGGTACGTTTAAGATTCTCGTTACTGCCAATGGCAGCATCATCCCCATTGACAGGGTTGAGATCAAATCAAAAGCCAGCGGATTGGTGGAGGAGTTACCCATTGAACAGGGCGACCACATTAAGAAGGGTGATCTTATTGCGCGGCTTGATCAGAAAGATGAACGTGCTGCGGTCAGCCAGGCCCAGGCAGATTATGATATTGCAATAGCAGAACTCAAAAAATCACAGCGTGAACATCAGCGTAAAGACAAACTTTACACCCAGCAATTGATTTCCGAGGAGGAGCGCGATCAGATCGAACTCAATCTGGCCATTGCCAGGGGAAAACTGGTTCAGGCAACCACTGCATTGGAAAGAGCCAGGGAGCGATTAAGTGAATCTATTGTGCGTGCACCGATTGATGGTGTCATCCTGCAGAAATATGTGGAAAAAGGCCAGATCATTGCATCCGGAATCAGCAATGTGAGTGGCGGAACCCCCATTGTCGATATAGCATATATGTCATCTGTCTATATACAAGCCGGCGTGGATGAAATTGACATCGGCAAAATCCGGGTCGGGCAGACAGCGAGAGTTATCGCAGATGCCTATCCACAAATGAGATTTGGCGGAAAAATTGTGCGCATTGCCCCGGAGGCGAAGATCCAGGACAATGTTACTCTGTTTGATGTTATTATCCTGGTGGAAAACCATAACAGGAAATTAAAATCCGGGATGAATACGTCTATTGAGATAACAATCGTAGAGAAAGATGATGTACTTTTAGTTTCCAATATTTCTCTTCTGCCTGCCGAATCGGGACAAAAAAACAAAAAAATGCAAATTGTAATGCTCAAAAATGGTAATCTTTTTGAACCCCAGGAGATCACAACCGGTTTAAGTAATTTCAAGGAGACAGAAGTACTTTCCGGTCTTGAAGAAGGAGACGTGCTTGGTGTTCCTATGTCTTCCCGACTCAAAGATTCCAATGACAGGCGTACAGACAGAATGAGAAGTACACGCACATTCGGTACGGGCAAATGATAGTTTTGTATACTGATATTTGAGGTAGATTTATGATCCTTTGGGAAAATATTGTCATCGCTCTAAAAAGCCTGCGGTCAAATCCTTTACGCTCGGTATTAACGCTTATCGGAATGGCAGTAGGAATTGCGGCCGTTTTGTATGTGGTCACGCTTGGTGAAATTACTCAGCAAAGAGTTAAAGCACAACTGGAGTCATTGGGATCAAATGTTCTCCTGATCCGACCGGGGGCTTCTCACCGCCATGGTGTACGAACGGCCGGCAGTGTCGTGAACCTGAAAATAGAAGATGCGGAAGAAATTTTAGACAATTCTGATGTCATCATCCGCACGGTGCCGATATATGGTTCACGCGCAAACCTCGAATTCAGGGACAAAAATACCAATCAGACTGTCAACGGCGTGACACCCGAACATCGAATTCTGAATAACAATACGGTTGTGGCCGGCAGGTTTTTTGATGAAGAAGAATTAAGACAACGTATGCGGGTATGTGTCATCGGCGCAACCATTCAGCAAGAGCTATTTGAGGATACCCCGCCGGTGGGACAGTCAATCCTGATCAACTCCAGGCGTTTCGAGGTAATTGGTCTGCTGGCAGCAAAGGGCGAGGGCTGGTACAGTCCCGATGATGAAGTTTATATCCCGCTGACCACAGCCCAGGAGCGCCTTTTTGGCCGGGATTATCTATCCTCGATAATGGCCCAGATGCACAGTGCGCAGAATTTCGATGAGGCTCTTTTTGACATCGAGACGATTCTGCGCCGCAATCATCGCCTGAGACCGGACCAGGATAATGATTTTCGCGTCCGGCGTCAGGATTTTTTTCTGTCAACGATCCAGGATACGAACAAAGAAATTGCCGATTTTATCATTTTAATAGCTTTGATCTCACTCATGGTCGGTGGTATCGGAATTGCCAATATAATGCTGGTATCCGTAACCGAACGCATCCGAGAGATCGGTCTCCGGCGGGCTATTGGCGCCAAAAAGATCGCTATCGTCCTGCAATTTCTAACCGAAGCCATTGCCCTGGGGGTTCTTGGCGGCTTTATTGGAATTTCCGGCGGATTGACATTTAATTATTTTAGTCTGGGAAACAAACTGATTTTTCCATACCAATGGGTAATGTACAGTTTCGTTATATGTGCCGGTATCGGGGTAGTTGCCGGGCTTTACCCGGCCATACGTGCAGCAAATGCCAATGTTATTGAAGCTCTGCGCTATGAATAATCTTTGCTAAAATTGTGATCAAACCGGAATAAAACTCGTCCGCTTAATGTTTTAAAAATCGACTTTATTAGTGAATAAAATAATTTGAAAATGTACACATAAATATGTTTAAAATTACAAATGTTAAATAATAGATAATATTGTTATAAATTTAAATGAAAACGATGAAAAATTATATTCAACTCACAAAACCTACAATTATGTTGCTGGTTGTAATTACAGGCGCAGCAGCACTATTGATAGAGGGCAGTTTAATCAATCAGCCATTTCATTTTTTTATGGTGCTGTTCAGCCTGTATTTAACCGGCGGATCGGCCAATGCCATGAATCAGTATCTTGAACGCGATATCGATGCTAAAATGATACGCACCAGCAAACGCCGGCCCTTACCACAGGGTGCTATTGCTCCGGCAAGAGCACTGGTCTTTGCTATTTCAATCGGTGTTGCCGGTGTTTTGATCTTTGGATTTATGTTTAACTGGCTCACAGCCGGTCTTTCCCTGGCAACTATTTTGTTTTACAGTCTGGTCTATACCCTCTGGCTAAAACCCAATACTTCTCAGAATATTGTTATCGGCGGTATTGCCGGATCTATGGCTCCGGTAGGTGCCTGGGCAGCAGCAACCGGACGCATGGACTTAATTCCCTGGATCATGTTCCTGATTATTTTTCTCTGGACACCACCTCATTTCTGGGCCCTGGCCCTGTTTTACAAGGATGACTACATCAGGGCAAAATTACCAATGATGCCGGTGATCAAAGGCGAAGATATTACACTAAAACATATTCTTTTCTATTCAATCATACTGGTATTAACCAGTCTGACCCTTGTATTCACCGGTTCCGGATGGATATATCTGGCGGTAGCGGTTTTTCTCGGCTTCTATTTTATTAAAAAATCAATTATCGCTAAAAAATCACAAAAGGAAAAAGACTATCGTAGTCTTTTTGGATATTCAATTGTATACCTGTTTGGATTATTTATCGCCATGGTGGTTGATAACTTCACATCGGGAGTATTCTAGCCTGGTTAATTTAAAAATACAGGCCACAAAGACTCTAAGTCTCTAAAAAATAATCATTTGACCATATTGTGATTTTTCAATAGAGTAATTTAAATATATTTTTTCAAGATACTTTAAACCTGTGATTTTAAAGACTTTGAGTCGTCGTGGCTATGCTATTATAGCCAAAAACTTTGTTTTTTTAGCAAAGTTTTATCTAAAATGTTAAAGAATTTTATAACGCTAAGACCTGCCTATCGGCGGGCGCAGCGCAGAGGATACGCAAAGAACGCAAAGTTTTTTAATGATTTTTAGATTGTACTTTTGCATAGAATTTCGCCTAAAAGTCATGATTTAGATTTAGCACGATCTAAAACCCTAATTTTTCTTTGCGTCCTTGCGGTTAAGTAATCCGTGGTTAATATTTTTTTTGATTGCAGCCCTGTGCTGCGATATGAATTATCCAGGTTAGTAATCTAAAATGCGAAATTACTATTGAGGAATACAAATATTATTTTTAACTTATTTTTTTTAAATAAGTGAGTCTACTCAAAAAAGGTCGTTAACGTCATTCCGCCCGCCTGAGGCGGGTCGGAATCTTTAACTCCAATAAAATCAATAGTAGATTGCTTCGTCGTTCATTCTTCACTTCTCGCAATGACACTTTTGGCTTGTCATTGCGAGCGTTAGCGAAGCAATCTAACATTTTAACTGAGTTATCAAATATTTTATCTTAATCTAAATTTTCTCTTAACTCTTCAGGCACATCTTCAGCCCCCGCATTCTGGCTTCTCTGCAACGCCCGGACATAGGCCACGATTGGCCAGCGATCCGAAACAGGGATTTGGTGCTTGTACGAAGGCATATTTCTGATACCGTTTGATATAACATCATAAAAATAACCATCGGGTGACTCACGCAAACGGTCCAGATGTATTGAAGGCGGCTGTAGAAAACCCTTCTTCACTACGATACCCTTACCTGATCCGGTCCGGTCGTGGCAGGGAGAACAGTAGATATTATATCGCTCCTGGCCGCGTTTTAACAGATCCATCGTAATTTCAACCGGCATTTTTACAATCAGGCTGCCATCATTATTTCTGCCCCGGTAATAGGCATCATCTTCGCGTAAATCTCCCCTTGCGACAGTGCCGGCTACCGGTGGACGCATGGTTAATCCGTCTTTGAAAAACTGACTTTCCTCCTGAGCTTCATACTTTTGCTGCGAATCCATATTTGGATTTAGATGAATCGGCGGATCTTCAGAAGGTTTTCCGCGATAACAGGAAGTTATCAGCAAAGCTATTCCTATAACCATATATAGTTTCAAAAGTTTTTTCATTCTGCTGAGATAACCTCCACATTATTTGCACCGATCCCGGATAGGAATATTTTTGTTCCTTCCAAATCAAATTTTTCATCCGCGGATTCAATTGAAACAAAAAATCCGTCATTCATAACATTCTCAAAACTCTTTGACGAAAAAAGCGGATGGAAAAACATCGGTAGTTTGTTTAATGCCAGCATGCCGAGCAATGACACGAATGCAGATGCCAAAACCATAAGGGCAAAGGCCACCGGACCATAAGCCTGGTAGCTAAAAAATGGTTTACCCGAAATTACCAGTGGATAATCTACCGTACTTGTCCACCACTCTAACGCGAATCCACCCAGTAAAGCAATTACCGCTACGGCAAATACAATATAGCCCAGCGGAGAACGTTTCAGACCCATCGCGTCATCCATGCCATGAATAGGAAACGGCGAATGGCAATCATATTTTGTATATCCGGCCTCACGGATTTTGCGTGCTGCTTCCAGTAATTTTGCCGGATTTTCAAATGATGCCAGCAGTCCTTTGTCTTTGCTTAAATCCTTTGTCATGATTTTTCCTCCCCATGCTCATAGTGATGGGCGTTCGCCTGGGGCAGAACACCTTTCACTTCAGAAATAGCAATCATAGGAACAAATTTCAGGAACAGTAAAAACAGGGTAAAAAACAAACCAAATGAACCGACAAATATACCGATGTCAACAAAAGTCGGTGAATAATAATCCCAGCTCGACGGCAGAAAATCACTTTGCAGAGATGATACGACAATGACAAATCGCTCAAACCACATCCCGATATTGATAAAAATAGTCGCCACAAAGATTACCGGGATGCTGGTGCGCAGCTTCTTTGACCAGAAAATCTGGGGGACCAGCACATTACATGAGATCATTGTCCAGTACGCCCATGCATATGGTCCAAACGCACGGTTAATAAAGGCAAAGCGTTCATACTCATTGCCGCCATACCAGGCAATAAAAAACTCACAACCATAGGCATAGCCAACCATCATGCCGGTGGCCAGCATTATTTTATTCATCTTTTCGAGATGGCTGATAGTGATATAATCTTCCAGTCCGAAAATTTTGCGCGTAATAATGGCAAGAAACGACACCATGGCAAACCCGGAAAAGATGGCCCCGGCTACAAAATACGGCGGAAAAATTGTACTATGCCAGCCGGGAATCACACTGGTCGCAAAGTCAGTACTTACTACGCTATGAACGGAAAGTACCAGCGGCGTAGAGAGACCGGCTAATAAGAGATAAGCCATTTCGTAATGCTGCCATTGTCTGTTTCCTCCCCGCCAACCCAGAGATAAAATTCCAAGTGTGTATTTACGCAGTTTTGTTTTAGCACGATCGCGAAGCGAGGCCAGATCGGGAATCAGACCGGTATACCAGAATAGTAGCGAAACAGCAAAATAGGTTCCGACAGCAAAAACATCCCACAACAACGGGCTGCGGAAATTCGGCCACATTTCCATCTGGTTGGGAATCGGAAACATCCAGTAGGCCAACCAGATTCTCCCGACATGAATACCGGGAAAGATGAGTGCACACATGACGGCAAATAATGTCATGGCCTCGGCAAATCTGTTTATAGACGTTCGCCATTTCTGGCGGAATAGAAATAATATGGCTGAAATTAGTGTACCGGCATGACCAATACCTACCCAGAAGACAAAATTAACAATGGCCCAGCCCCAGCCAACAGGTACATTGACACCCCAGACACCGATACCTTCCCAGATCAAATAAAAAATCAGCGCGAGCATGACCAGCATGAATGACGTTGAGATTGAAATCGCCACATACCACATCTTCGGTGTTTTGGATTCGGCAATACTGCTGATCTTTTCAGTAATGCCGGAAAAAGTTGGATTTCCCCGGATCGGGGATACTTCATTTACGATTCTTGCATCTGCTGTCTTTATTGATGTACTCACAGCAACCTTTTTTCTTTGATAATTATTTAATTTATGTAATAGTTCAGCCCACCAAATACACGAACGGCCACTAAAAATATATAAATTAAT
>CAYULK010000062.1:0-12815 GCA_964445625.1 uncultured Calditrichota bacterium | reverse complement strand
GATTTAGTTCGTTTCTTCTTTTTTTGATTGCAGCATTGCTGCGGTATTAATTATACAGGTTAAAATACTGAAGAACAGAAACCGGTTTTGGAAAGAGGAGTTTTTGATACCGGTTAATTATCTGATATGAGATTTTCTAATCGTACCGGCAGATTATTTTTAATCCAGTCGTCATAATCACCGTTATAACCTGTCTTTTTTTGTAATTTACGAATCTGTTGGTAAATAGCTGCTATTTTTTCCGTAGAGAGAAGTTTCTCTCCGGACAGGTGATCCACAATTCGGTCAACCTTTTCGTCCGCATTGACAACTTCCTGATCAAACAGTTCCTGGTAGTTCTCCGGCTGCCATTCCAGGTACTCATCCATCACTTTTTCTGAGACCTGCCGGCCATGGGCTTGCGATTCCTTTATATTTCCCCTGCCTGTAACCGCGTTTCCCAGTGCAAAAACATTTTTATATCCGGCAAGCTTACCGGTATTCTGATCCTCTACCTTAAACACATCACGATCCATCTGCATTCCGGGGATCGGTTCCGGCAAACTACCGATAGCAGATATGACCAGCGGGCTTTTAACTCTAACCTGACTGCCGGCCAGTATTTTTACCGAACCGTTTATAATCTCCGTTTTCTGAAATACCAATCCTGCCAGACGGCCGTTTTCGATAATACTGTCGACAGGCGAATGACATTCCATCATATTGAACAGAAATTTTTTCTGAAGATTATCAAATATTTTCTGACGAACGCGCTGCGCTGTATCAAAATCTTTTGCAACCGGATAATCCGGGAGGGATGTCAGTGGCATATCTGTAATCTTACGCCTGTAGTAAAGTGTACTGCCCTTAATTCCAAGCTGCTCAAAGGAAAGTCTGAGATCCTGCAAAACCTGGGCAATACCTTTTTTTTCGAGAGTGAGAATATCAACATTATAGCCTAGTCCGGCTAATGCCGCTTTTGCGGATTCGATCATAACAATCTTGACCACATCGAAAGAAGCCAGTCCACCCCCGATTATAATCGTATCATCCGGAATTTCATAATGAATATGAGTGTCTATCGAACTATGATTATGATTAAACCAGGAGACAAGTGGATTCTGATAATAAAGCCCTTTATTGATATAGGCATCAACGCCATCAATCGGCAGCGGACGGTCACGCCAGGCACCCGTGGCAAGTAATACAGCGCTAAATCCCCAGTTTGTCACAAGATCATTAAAAGAAATATCATCGCCCAATCTTACGCCCGGCACATATTGCACCAGAGGGTGTTTCAGTTTATGATCTATCTTTGATTCCTGGCTGTCACGCAGTTTGATATGCCATTTGGGCAACCCATTCTCGATTTTGCCATAGGGTAGATTATTCTGGTCAAACACGACAACATTTATGCCACGGCCGGCAAGTCTTTCTGCGGCTTCTGAGCCGGCAACTGCACCGCCGAATATTGCTACGACATGCCCGGGTTTAATCATCAAATCAATCCCACATTATCCTTGTATGATGATTTGTCCCTTATCCAATCCAAAGGATTTTTTCGATTTTATAAAGGCATTTACATCATCAATCGAATAGTCGGCATCTAATAATGTCCGGACCATTGCTTTGGACTTCGATTCTTCTTTTTTTGTAGCGATAACCTGGGTATGTTCTTCTTTTAAAGTGTTTTCCAGCTCCAGTTCAAATCCTTCCAGTCCATTATCACCAACATTTCCGGAGATATTTTCAGATTCTTCTTTTTTTTGTCTTCCAAACAATTTCATCTCTTAGCAGCTCCTCATCTTTGCCAAAAAAATTAAATGGTCAGAAACTGACCATCATCTTGCATATAAATTATCTTTTATACTACTACGCCGAAATTAGAAGATACATTCCTAAATAACTTCGTGTTATACCCCAAGCTCTGCCCTTGCAACCCCAATTGCAAGGGTTTTTCTTTTTATACTGGCTCAATTTCAGCACTCATCGAACCGACACTCCGTTCCAGACGCCAGTCAGCACCGTATGAATGAATCTGATCACATTTTACTTCGGCACGTTCTTTATTCGTTGTATCAACCACCACCCTGCCAACTGCATCAACTGTGCACGCCATTTTATATGCAGTCGTTGCACAATGACCAAATGTTTTCATCAACATTTCGATAACATAATCATAAGTGTGATCATTGTCATCAAACAGCAAGACATTATACTGCGGAACCAGACGAATCTCTTCCTGAATTAATTCTTCCAGTTCCTCCTGAAAATCAGATTCCGTAATATACTTTTCATCCATAGTTCAAAATATTTAGTGGAATTTATAATTTACACTGTTCTAAGTTATTTTGCCATATTTTGACTTTAAAATTGTCATATATTTAATATTTTCGGTTAATAGCAGGAAGACATTAATGTCTTCCTACTATCTCAAACTTTCGCTCCAGATAATTCCCGGCTTCATCAACAACAGTTAATAAATGCTCTCCTGGTTGAGGCGCGACAGCAATCTGATGGATATCTTCGGTATCACCGATAAATTCGCTATCCAGATGCCAGTATAATTTCATAGCCGGATCACGATGTGCGGCTTTAAAAACGGTACGTCCAATTTCACCATCAATTTCCACAGGAACAAATATTTTACTATTATTCTGTGGATAAATCAGTGCAAGCGGTATATTTCGTTCCTCAAAGCAACCTGTCCGGAATGGTGGTAACGGCCGGTAATCGGAATGGTGGTGCATGTAATACCACTCTATTGCCGGTGGTAGCACAAACCAGCTGATATTGCGAATATTGTCAATATTCTCACAATTACCTGAAACCTGCCATTGCATATTTTTATCGACATGAACAATTGTACAATAAGGACAGACCTTTGTATTATTACTTCTTGTGTTCCGGATCGTCTTAATGTGAGTACAGTTTACACTTTTACGATATCCACTTCTGGCACAAATAACCACATCTTCCAAATCCATTTCCGGGGTAATAAACCAACTACTTTTCTCCAGAACATTAAAAATATCAAACAATATTGGAGCGGCCACCTTCAGACCGGTCAGACCGGGACGGCCCTCCCCATCCGCATTTCCTGCCCACACCCCTACCGCATAATGCGGAGTGATACCAATCGCCCACGCATCACGATGGCCATAACTTGTGCCGGTTTTCCAGGCGATTTTACGGGAAGATGAAAAATTGCGCCATGGATTTTCACTTCCAGGCCGGGTTACCTCGAGCATGGCTTCAAACACCAGCCAAATAGTTCCGGCATCCAGAGGATACGCGAGTGAATTATTTATATCTTCATCAGTAGAATCATTCAGATAATCGAATTTAAACTTATCCCCTTTATTAATCCCATATCCTGCCTGTGCCTGGAATGCCATCCGCGCATAAATGGATGTTATATCCCATAATGATCCCTCGGCACCGCCAAGTATTAATGACAGTCCATAATCATCCGCTTTACGAAAAAGTGTTGTCACACCCAGGGTTTGCAACAGATTGTAGAACCGATCAAGTCCATACTTTTGCAACATGCGTACTGCCGGCACATTAAGTGAGCGGGCCAATGCCTGCCAGGCCGGTACAGCACCCTGATATTTTCGACTGTAATTTTGCGGTGCAAAGCCCCCCATTCTGGTTGGAATATCCGGTACTAATTGTTCAGGTAGAATCTCCCCGCTCTGCAACATTCCGGCATATAGTATAGGTTTGAGAATACTGCCTGTACTTCGCGGTGCGGTAATAATATCAACATAATTGCCATTATCCCCTGCCTTAAAATTATTCAAATTGCCCAGATAAGCGATAACATTTCCGTTCCGCACATTAATGATCAATGCGGCTGCATTTTGGATGTTGTTTCCACTGTTTATATTATGGTGCCGTTCAATTATTTGATTTACCTTAATCTGCAGGTTTTTATCAATCGTCGTAACATAACGGGAAATTTTTTCATCACCGGATTCATTTTTAATCCTGGCCAGGAGATGCGGTGCATGCATGGGCATGGCATGGGGTTCCGGTGGTAATTTTTCAGCAATAGCCAGATCAGCAGTCAATGAGTCAAAGAGACTCTTTTTATACATTTTTGCCAGTAATATATTTCTTTTCTGCAATAATTTTTGCCGGTTTCGCCCGGGATGAATTAATGCCGGACTGTTTGGAAGCACTGCCAGCATAGCAGATTCAGCCCAGGTTAGCCTGCCCGGATCACAACCAAAATATCGCCATGAAGCTGCTTCAAGACCGACTACATTTCCGCCAAATGGGGCATGTGATGCATAAAGAGATAATATTTCTTTTTTACTGTACCGTAATTCCAGGTGAACGGCCAGTAATGCTTCCAGCATTTTCTCAAAAATTGTCCTCGATCTGCCGGGTCGTGATAATCGTATAACCTGCATGGTGATGGTACTAGCCCCGCTTATCACCCTACCGGATTTGATGTTGGATAGTAAGGCACGACCAATGGCTAAGGGATCGAGTCCGAAATGATGATAAAATCGCTTATCTTCATATGTCAGAAGTGCCTGTTCATACTTCTGCGGAATATTATCTGCCAGCGGAAACCGCCATTGACCATCAGTGGCAATACGGGCAGAAAGTAATTCTTTATTCTTATCCAGAAGTACAGTAGAATAACCGGCATCAAATGATGTGAAGGGAATCAGGAGAAGAAATATCCCGGACGCCATTACAAAACAGCAGATTATAAATAATATTTTTAATGATTTTCTATTTGTCATAACTTAATTCTACTTCGACATCGTTTTTCAAATGACAGTTGTTAAATTAGATTAATAAGAACATGTCACCCTGAACTTGCCTGTGCTGAACTTGGTTCAGTATTTCAGGGTCTATTTATCTATGATTTTCTGACCTGATAAAGCTATTGCTACCAAATACTTTGTTATTTCCAACGGATCGCCGGGTTGATTAGCAAAATTATAAAAAACTTTTATCCACGGATTTATTATCTACCCTCCCTAGTGGGGCGACATCTGTAAGTTCAATAAACGTAAGAGATCCTGAAATAAATTCAGGATGACTGTTTAGTTTTAATCCGTGTTAATTCGTGTAATCCGTGGACTTCTTTTCTTTGGTTGCAGCCCTGTGCTGTGCTATGAATAATCCAGAACAGTTATTGCAATCCCGGGGTAACAATCTCAATCCAGCGTCCGGGTATACGGGCGTTTATTGTCGCATCATACATAGCTTCGACCGAGATCATCGGTAAATAGAATTTGCCTTTATAACCGGCATTGACCATTACCTGATATCTTTTTGTCTCACCCGGTTTCAAATCAAAATAAGTATATACCCGGTCATCGCGAATATCCTGGTAATCAAAAGCATCATTCTTTATCGAGCTCACTTCAGTCATTCTTGCATTCTGAATCTCGAATCCGGACGGCAATAAATGAGAAAGTGCAATCTCATCATATCTGCCCCGGTTGCCGGTATTTTTAACCAATATCTCAACGATATAATCACTTCCCTGCTCAAATTTGTCGGAACGAACTTTCTTACCGTCCATTGTCAGATAATCCACTTTGAGCACCATGCTGTTTTGCGCCGCCGTTTCACTGCCAATTCCGGGAATACCTTCCATGATTACCCGGGGATATATCACTGTTTCACCCTCGTTTGACAGATCCATCATATTAAGATTCATCTGATCAGGTTCAAGTTCTTGCTGGTATATAGCCTGGGTGATCTCCTGTGAAATATCGCCGTCGTGATTCCAGCTATAGTCAAATTTCATTTTAATATTTCCTGCGCTTACACCGGCATAACGTGCCATACCAATCAGCGAATATGCCGTCGTTTGGGTACTAAGCCATTTTTCACTGCACAGTTCCTGGGAAATTTTTTCTGCCAATTCTATTGATTCATCTGTTTTTCCAAGAATGCTTAAGGCTTCCAGGATCATTGCTTTATCGCGTAATCCGGACCCATATGTATATGTCAATTCCCGATATTCTTCCGTATCGAGATTCGAACGGTCGGCGATTTCATTTGCAGCTGTTTCCTGTCCGGCCAGATAATAAGCCGCTGCAAGCCGCCATTTCGCAATATTTGGCAACCTTTCGTCTTCTCTCAGCCGGTTCATTGCACCCAGTTCCGATTTGCCTGCCAGAGCGAGGGTGAATAATCTATAAGCCTGAATCAAAGCAGACCTGGTTGGCCCGGTGACCCATGAGAGGGCTTGATTCTTCTGATATCTTAGCCAGCGGTTTATCATCAGTTCCGGAACCGTATAACCCATTTTTTGTGCCTCAAGTAAAAAATGTCCGGCATAATTTGATGACCAGCTGTCACCATCGTGATAGCCGGGCCAATAACTGAATCCACCATTACTAATCTGGAATGAACGTAGTTTGTCGATGGCACTTTTTACATTATTTTCCGTCTCTCTTTGCTGTTTTTCAGTCAGCTTTAAAATCTTGCTAATATATAATTGCGGGAAAGCAGCCGAGGTGGTCTGTTCCACGCAACCATGCGGATACCTGATAAGAAACTGCAGGCGCCGGCCCAGATTGAGAGGTGGAATACGCGATATCTCAAGCAATCCGGTATTTGTTCCGGGAATTCCGGGATTCTTTATTTCCTGCTGCCAGGATTGGCCATCCTTTAGAGTTATCTGGTACACATCGGTCACAGGACGGTTCGGTTGTCTGATATCCAGTTCAATATAATGTTCTGCCCTCTCACCCGCACCGGCAGCATTAATAGTAACTTTTGCAATACCCGCATTCTTGCCGGCCTGTAATTTAAATGTGATAATCTGATCACCGATTTCTGTGAACTGTATCTGCTTCTCGCCGATTCCCAGTATTTTCAGGTTATCACTTGTCGTGATACTCGTGGTTACCTTTTTAACATTATCTTCCATGGCAAATACAGCAACAGGTAAATCCACAATTTCTTCCGGACCCAGCACTCGCGGCAATGTACCGAGTACCATTAACGGCTTTCTTACGCTGACTTTCTTTTGTGCAGAACCAAAGGCGTTTTGATTCGCGGCAATAACCATTACTCTGACCGATCCGACATATTGCGGGATATCAAATTCATGGTTGTTTTTTTCGCCCGCTTTTAGTTCAAAGGGACCCAGATAAATTACCACCGGTGGGAACCGGTCTGCCTTTTTTTGCCCCTCCACATCAGCTTCATCGCCGCCGCCAATAGCCAGCAGGCTTTCCCATGCGCCGCCATACGCTCCTGAGACATAATCGTACAGATCCCATGTTTTTATACCAAGTGCTTCCCTCTGGTAAAAATGATTCCATGGATCCGGTGTTTTGAAGCCGGTCAGGTTTAACAGGCCTTCATCGACAATAGCCACAGTATAAGCCATCGTATTGCCATTTTTTTCATCAACACTAAGTACGGCATCTGATTCGGGTCTCAGCACATTATCCATATGTATCTGCGGGAATATTTTTGTGTCGGGATCATATACACTTACCGGTACCACACCATACATACGAACCGGAAGATCATTATTTGCTCCCTGGTGCGGTTGCCAGTAACTCACACTGATATAAATATTCGGAACCATCTGCTTTGTTGTATTGAGTTTAAAATGCAGCGGTTCACCTTTACCACTAATATGATGAGTTTCCAATATTTTTGAAGCCGATTCTACAGATACAATACCGCGACCATTGCTGCTGGTAGGTATGGTCAATGATATATCTTCACCAACCGTATATTCCTTTTTGTCTGTGGTCAGACTGAGCGTGCTTATTCCCTCAGCTCCAGAATTTTGATCAATTCCCCGCCAACCCCGGGAATATGCATATACCACCTTTCCGGTTTGATGTCCCCGGTCCTTATCGCGCACACGAATAAGATAACGGCTCCAGCTGGGACCTTTTATTTTTAATTGCCACAACGCGAATCCATCTCTGATTTTAACCTGTTCAGTAACTACCGGGTCATATTGCGCTGATTCGACATAATCTGCCAATGACTGCCGTCCACGTTCCCACCACCAGCGCCATTCAATTTTATATACTTTTACCTCCAGATTACCCGATTTAACCGGTTTACCATTCTGATCAACCAAAGCGAGTTGAACAGCATATGAACTATCGGTCTGTATGCGATTACTACTGCTTTCAAGTTCCGGAAGATATAGTCCTGCATATTGGGTATATGGATGAAAAGCCTTGCTGAATTGTTCTGTGCTGAATGCCCCGCCGGATTCAAATACGCGGGCCTTGAAACCGGCCTGCAACATTCCGGGTGCCGTATTACTTGTATACACATTGAATTTAAAAGTCTGAACTCCCTCTGAATTCAATTTACCATCAAAAATGTCAAACGTTTCGGGGTAATAAATTCTTGCCGGATCATCAAAATTAAAATTGCGATAATTTTCAAAAAAAGTCTTAACACTTTTAAGACCCATTTCAATATCAGCCTTTAAATTTTTTGCGGGAGCCCCATGCAGCCATTTGGCCCTCAGATATCCCCTGTTCCTGCCGTTCTGCAAGGCGGATACACCGCCAAAATCGAGGTCAAGATCAAGCCGGTTCGGCATTATAGTCTCAATTTTAATATTTTTCTCGAAAATCGTACCACCAACCCGGATTTTTACCCGCCAGTTACCGGTAGGATCATCTGCATTTGTCTTTAGTTTGAAATGATAGAATCCGTTGACCGATTGTGTGTTTACAATCGTCTTAACATGCTGATCTCGTACGTTATAAAAGTCCAGTCGCACCGGATGCGTATCGGGAATCGTATTCTGCGGATCAAATAACAGCAATGTCAGGAAAATATCATTGCCCGGTCGCCAGACGCCGCGCTCACCATAAATAAAACCCTTGATACCCCCGGGTGAATGTTGTCCTCCTACATCGAAGTGACTCATAGTCAATGCGGATCCATCATCTATCTTTAAATAGCCGACCTGATTACCTTTTCTTGCCAGGATCAGAAAGGGTTTTTCAGAGGTTTCCAAGATCAGCGTACCCTCGGAATCCGTACTTCCCTGTCCAATCGGTTTCTGCTGAAAGTTATATAACTCAATGTCCGTCCCGGCCTGGGGCAAACCTGTTCTTAAATCAGTACCGATGATCATGGTCCGGTTATCCGGACCACGTTTGGCAAGTAAACCGATATCCGATATCAAAATATTGCGTGATATTTCGATATTATGATCATAATAATTCTGATAATATGCCGGATGACAAGGATTTTCCCTGTTTCTGTAAAACTCAGACCAGCGGCGATGTCGTCTGTTATCTGTCTCCTCTGTCACCTCATTCCGGCAATCATATTCAATATGTTCACGTAAGAAATAAATGCGCAGCCGGTACATGCCTTGTGGAAATTTTTTAACTAATGGATTAAGATCCAGGCCATAACGAATCCACTGGTTGGCTTTATCCTGTGTCAGCTCAAGATTGATAGTATCCTGCCAGACAACATTTCCCACCCGGTGCAGCTCATAATTTCCTGACAGACTGTTCTGCTGAAGAAACTGGGGAATATTTTTCTCATAGATCTGCATGGCCTCGACGATAACAGCATGCAGATTAACGGCATCGATTGCCAGTTTGGCCTTGCTTGTAGTTGGTAGTATGACTCCTTTACCCGCAAATCTTACCTGCGGTTTCAGATCCTGAAATGATACGCCAAATTCACCACCTTTGCCAAGTTTATAACCCATTACGTTCTTAACAGCGGGATCAATTATCAGATCGACACTGCTGCTCCATTTACGTGAATTATAAACGCGAATAGTGTTTAAAATAATCTCGAAGCGGAGATTTGCAGGGGTTTTTGTGCGAATCAGGCCTTTCAGATTTTGTTTTTTCAGGATAGGATCAGAGAAGACAATTTCGATGAACTCTGTCTTATCCTGAACCGCCTTGACATCTGCGACTTCAAACGAACCTATTGCCGGTATCCTGATTTCAAGTTTTCCCGTATCTTCTACATCTATCACCGCACCATCCCAGCTGACAATCACTTTCGAATCCTTTTCCTGCCTGGTAATACCAGTGATTGTAAACCGATGTTTACGGCGGCCGGATGCATGATTCCATTTTATTGCCAGG
This sequence comes from uncultured Calditrichota bacterium, assembly GCA_964445625.1. Lineage (GTDB taxonomy): Bacteria > Calditrichota > Calditrichia > JAJRVZ01 > JAJRVZ01 > CAVXXB01. The sequence goes on along the minus strand of CAYULK010000062.1, from coordinate 2,742 downwards.
TTTGCATTTTCCTGTTTCGCCCGTAATATTTTTTCAATGATAATTCCATCTTCTGTATCGGCGGTAATAAGTTCGCCACTCAGTACCTGTTCTTTGAGATCAGTCTGACTCTCTGCCTGCAATCCATCTCTGCGTATTGAGAATGTTTGTTTGATGGTGCTGAAATTAAATGAAAAATCACTGTAATTATAAAAAGTCTCGGCGATTTGTGATAGATCGAGTCTGACTTCATACTTTTCACCGCCGGGCATCTGCTTTTCGGGACGAAATTCCAGGGTACGCGCAGCGGTCCACTTTGCTTTACCGGTAATACCGGGACTAATATCAAACGGTGATTCGGCAAGAGTCTGACCGATCTCGTCCTCGGGAATCATATTTTCATAAAAGATGATTTTGATCGCACTTCCCCGTGATATCATACCCGAGGTATGAAACGAAATCAGTGACCGGGAATCTGCTTTATCGCTTTTTTCATATTCGCAGTGCATAATAGATAACGAGATGGTTGACAGAAGAATCAGAGATGTCAGTTTTTTCATGATACTATCCTCTTCGATATATATAGGTAGTGGTAAAAGTTTTTATTTTTAGATATTTATTAAAAGTAACTCTTCTCCCCCGATACAGGCTGTTGCAGAAAATAAAATTAGCCACAGACTGACACTGACTTTAATATAAACGCTTTATATTGTTAAATATTGTGATTGTAAATCCCTATACAAGTTATAATATGTCTGTGAAAGTCTGTGGCAAAAGTGAATTTGCAACATCCTGTATAATGGATTGTTTTATCTTCATTCTCGATGCCTTCTTAAACCTCTTTTCAACATCCAATATCCAACACTCAAATCCAATTTCCAAGGGTAAGACAAACTATTTTATCGCGGCAATTTTTATCAGGTGTATACTTTAAATTTATATATCAGGATTGAGGATATCAATCATTTCATTTATGAATTTTAAGTAACTAAACCATGGCACTATCTAATTTCGCAACCGACGCCGGTATTACTGGAAGAATTTAAATTCAATTTGTAAATTGATCAAAGAACAAGAAGTTCTTCTGTATGTATTATAATGGAGTTGCAGACATGGTCAGGAACAACGCATTTAAAATGGTTCTGCAGTTTTCTGTCATTTTCTTACTAGCCTATATGGTCATCAGGTTGATGGTCGATCCAAATTATATTGCTGATTTTGAGGCATACTGCCCGATTGGCGGAATGCAGGCATTTTCCAGTTTTCTTGTCAATAACACTCTGGCCTGTAGTATGACCGAAACCCAGATTTTTATGGGTATTGTATTAATTGCCGGTGTAATTATATTCAGCAAATTATTCTGCAAAGAATACGATCCGTTCTATGCCGTATTTTCCGGATTTGGCCATGATGTTTATCTTTGGTATGCCATACCCGTTGCCGGAATAATACTAATCTACCTTATAACCAATGCGCTGGGTGCGGAAATCAGCTGGGTTTGGTTGCTTGCCGCAATATCTGTACCGGGATTTGTTCTTGAGTCTGTAAGACTCAGCGGTTGGATTCTCCCACCATTTAAAATATCACGTAATAAACTAACCTGCACTGACTGTGAAGAATGTGATCTTTCCTGCCCTATGGGTCTGGAAATTTCTACGGTAGAAAAGGTAAACCATATCGATTGCCATCTGTGTGGCGACTGTCTCCATGCCTGTCCGGAAAAAGAAACCTTACAAATTAAAAATAAAGAATGGAAAGTGCTATGGAAGTTCTATGTCATTTGCAACCAAGATGAAATGTGTTCCGGGTGTCTTAGGTGTTGAGACCTTTGTGAAATCACATTCCGTCAAAATTTATTATGACACTGAAGAACTTACTCCGGACGAATTGAAAAAATCCATATTTACGCCAACCAAAACAATACTGAGAAAACCCGGACAGATTGTAAATCCGTTTAAATTTCCTGAAGCAGGAAAGAATCTATATGCAGAGAATAAACAGAAAGTAAATTATTAATCTCTATCCGGAGAAAATTATGTCACCAAGAAAATATGGGGATTAAAATATGAAAATGGCCAGGTTATTGAAAACAAGCTGATTGCCGAAAGTCTTTCTGCGATATCAGGTTTTGGTCAGGATGAAAATGGCGAGGTTTATGTTGTTGGTTATGATGGTAAAATTTATATTCTTGAAGAAAATGCTCTAACTATTGATGATAATTCTCATATAGTGACTAAATTTGCATTATACCCGGCGTATCCAAATCCTTTTAACCCAAGCACAATTATCAGCTGGCAGGCAGGGACAATTCATAAATCGCCTGTATATGTTGATTTAAGCATTTACAATATTTTGGGACAAAAAGTGGTAACACTGGTTTCTGAAAGACAGGCAGCAGGCAAGCATCAGGTGGAATGGAATGCTACCGGTTTTGCCGGCGGCCTTTATTACTATCAACTCGAAACCGAAACAGGTTTTTTAAATGTCAGAAAAATCATATTGTTAAAATAAGTCAATAGCCCGCCGATTCCGCATGCCATAAAAAGTCTGGCTTATTATTTATCATTATTGCCATTGTAAGATTTTAGGGGTATCATATAATTTAAAGAAATCGTAAATTTAATCCCATCGATATTTGCTCGTACAGCCGGATAGGGTCCCTTTCCGACATAGGCAAAATAATCTCTGGGAAAACCATCAATCTCGTTCTGAACTTTTTCCGGGCTATGATCACGGAAAAATATCTCTGAACCACCTGTATAT
>CAYULK010000061.1:0-13024 GCA_964445625.1 uncultured Calditrichota bacterium | reverse complement strand
TGCTACACGCTTGTACAGTAACAACAATCACATGTGATGACTTAATGATAAGTACCAGGTGAGCTAAGTCAACAAGCAATAATATTTTTATTTTCACTATTATAACACCATAGGTAAAAAGGGGTTGATGTGAAGTTTGTTCACAGCATGGTTATATATTTTTTATTCTTATTTTGTCTATTTGTTTTATCTAATAGGAACATAGCTAATGCGCAGTACTCTGGGGCATATAGTCCTATGCGTGAATATACCGGGCAAGAAATTTGTGATATTCTTGATATTCCAGAAAATAATATTGACATTGGGCTTTGGGCATTGATTATTGCCAAGGAATATAATAGTTCTATAGATGTTCAGCGGTATTTGGACGCCCTTGACTTAATGACCATAGAAATAAACAAAATGATTTCCGGGCGGCAAGGTGACCTGGTAAAATTCCTTATGACAAAAATGTTTATTTATGATGCCGGTCCATGGAATAAACAAAAGCCCTTTTCCTATGATTTAGACGACCCCCTTGGAAAAAACCTAGAGAATCAGCTGCTATCATCTTACCTCAAGTCAAGAAAAGGAAATTGTGTCAGTATGCCAACGTTGTTTTTGGCCTTGATGGAAAGGGTAGATCCTAATGTTCCGCTTTGGGGATCCCGGGCACCACTTCATTTGTTTTGTCGTTTCTATGATCGGCAGACGGGCGATGTTTGGAACATAGAATCCACCAATGGCGACAACCCCACCCGCAATGTTTGGTATAAGCAAAGCCTGGGCATTACCCAAACTGCTATCGACAGCGGCGCCTATTTAGGTGATCTATCAAAAAAAGAATACCTGGCCGAATTGCTTAATACGCTGATATCCAAATGTCGAAGACAAGAAAATTATAAAAAAGCACTTGAATATACAGAGTTAATTTTAAAAATTAATCCCAAATCAATTACGGGTTTAGTACACAGTGGAGCACTTTATTCCTGGCTTGGATTTAACATGGTCGAGAGCACCAGGAGTTCTAACCGCTTGTTAGCTTCCGAAGAAAAGATATTGTTCGACTCATACAGACAAAAATCAATTACCGCACTTATGCGTGCGGGTCAACTCGGCTGGAAGCCAGAAAGTTCAGAGCAGAGAACTAAATATATTGACTCAGTAAATCGAGAAAAACAGAAAACTAAACCACAATAAGGAGTATGGCATGAGAACCACATTATTGATTCTTCTGACTGTTTTAACTTCATTCCTATTAGCAACGGAAAACCAAACCACCCCAAGCTCATGGGCCAACATAAAACCCTATCAGGCTGAAATTGAACAGGAAAAGAATTTTGAGGTCGATTTCGATAAAGCCAGAAATCTTGGAAAAATGCAGCCGACCAGATTTTTAAATGTTGATCCAATGGCAGATGATTATCCGGGAATTGCCCCTTATGTTTATACGCTTAATAATCCCTTAATTTATGTTGATCCTACGGGTATGTGGGTCGTAGATTATGATGAAGAAGGTAATATTGTTAACGCAGTAGCCGAAGATGATGATAATTTAGAAAGTTTATACTCGCAATTAGGTGTCTCTGCAGAAAATTTTGCAAAACAATACAACATTAAAGACATGTCAAAATTTGCTGTAGTCGGTGGCGAAACTCAATTTGATATAACCAGATTTGTCCTCAAGAACACTAACTTTTCAGAGGATAATACAATGATGAATTGTTTTTCCTCTTCTCTAACCGGCACAGGCGCTCTTGGTGAAGAAATACCTATTCATGGTGGCTTTAAGTTTACTGAATCAGCTCAAGAAGTATTTGGTTTTCAAAAGGTGGCAAACCCGTCAACCGGTACAATGACCACTTGGGTTGATCAAAAAGGTGTAACTCACCACTCCGCAGTATATGCTTTAGCAAGCCAGAAAGGAGTTCAATATTATGTCGGAAGGCCGGGGCCGAATTCAAACATTGCTGTACAAACAAGCACAAGAAATAATCAAATTTACCACCATTTTCAAAGGAACAATTTAATTTACCCGTTCACAAAACCAAAATTTTAAAGGTTAAAAAAATGAAGTTAAAAATAGCAGTTCTAATTTTATTTTATATAAGTGTCGTAAAAACCCAAGACAACAAAAACATTGATTCTCATATAATAAGCCAGGAAATTACTATTAGTCCTAATATTAGGACGACTATAACATTGTCAAATGCGGATTCAACCCAACATTTTATATTGTTTGATAATATTTTAGAGAAAACACAAAAAGTTATGTTTATTCATCAACCGTATTTTTTTAAAGAAAGAGAAAAAATAAAGGACAAAATAGTGCTTCCTTTTCCCACTATTAATCCGGGTATGTATTATCTTCGATATTCATCTTCAGACACTTGTTACACGCATAAATTTATTTTCTTAGAATAAAATTTATCTGTAAATCATGAAAAGGAAATGAGTAAACCACAATAAGGAACCTGGCATGAAAACCACATAAACGGAATTGGGACTGGCGGAGAAATATCTTTTTCTAACGAAACAGCCAGAGGTGATAATGGATCCGCAAGGACTATTTTGGCCCATGAACTAGGACACGGCTATAATTCAGACCTTGGTATAATGGATAATTCAAGCCTAACCACAGGAATTAGAAGGGAAGAAATAAGGGTTGTAAAAATTTTTGAAAACCCCGTTCGGTCTCAACTTGGCCTACCAGAATGAACAATGTATCGTTCAACATTTCTTCCCATGTTTAGAAATCCGGTAATAAACATAGACCCCATACAAAGGCTTTTGAGACGATAAGTCTTGTGGAGGCAATTATGTTAATTATTTTTGTTATTTTTACATTATTAAAACCCACGGATTGTCAACCATCCTTCGACTATAATAGATTTTGTGGTTTTAAAAAAGATGTTTTCAATAATAATATTAATGGTTCTTTTGGGATTGGGTTTTAATATAGATGCGAGGTACGAGACTGCTTATAACTATATAAATCAGGACTCTCTAAGGTCATCTTTTCTTTTGCGCAAAACGGACTCTACTTAAAATAATATTATTATTGCTGATACAATAGTTTTTATGGAAACGACTTTTTTCCTTGATGAGCTTGTTGATTTTAAATACGGTGAAATTAGAAAAGATATATGATTGTAAATGAAGAGGCTCTTAAGCAGATTGAAAAGGATAAGAATTTCAAAGGCTATAAACTAAAAGGGTTGAATAATTTTAACAAAAAGGATGAGGGTGATTTTCTTCTTTATTTTTCATTAATAGAAGACTGAATTTTATTGGCGGAGTTATTTGAATATCCAAAAAACAAAGAAAAAATTAAGATTAACTATTTCATGACAATTTTACTCATTCTTAATTCCAATCAATCACTTTTATTATTTTTCAATTCACTGAGAAGTTCTTCTAATTGTAAACTGGTGGATTCCCATTCTGCCACCGTATCCAGAATTTCCTGCTGTAATTCCGGATATCGCTTTCCGGATTTTGCCGTTTCGGTTTTATCTTTATAGAAATCCGGATCTGCCATCAGTTTTTCTATATGTAACTTTTCCTCTTCCAGTTTATTGATTAGAGTTTCATAATGTAAAACACGATCATTCAATTTATTTCGCAATGCACTGATTTCCTGACGTGCTTCGGCTTCGATTCTTTTCTGCTCTTTACGTGATGCCCGCTGTGAATCCTTTGATACATTTATTTTAATTTCAGAACCGGCTTTATCACTATCTCTTTTCCGCAAATAATCTGAATAGTTCCCCTCAAATATGCGGAGCGATCCGTCTCTTAATTCAAATACACGATTAACCAGTTTATCCAGAAAATAGCGGTCATGTGATATAAGGAGTAAAGTGCCGTCATATTCATTTAATGCACGTTCCAGTGCCTGTTTAGAATACAGATCGAGATGGTTGGTTGGCTCATCCATGATTAAAAAATTTACCGGGGATACCAGAATTTTGGCCAGGGATACCCGTGCTTTTTCGCCTCCGCTGAGTACGGAAATTGGCTTTTCAATATCAGCACCACTAAATTGAAAAACACCAAGAATATCACGGATATGCATCCGCAACACCGGATCAGCAGATTCCGACACCTCATCCACAACTTTATTCTCGAGATTTAAAGAGTCGATCTGGTGCTGTGCATAGTAGCCGATTGATACACGTTCACCGATTTCGATTTTTCCCATATCCGGCCGGAGTTCCTGTGTCATGATTCGTGTCATGGTGGTTTTACCTGCCCCGTTAACACCGACCAGTGCCACTTTTTCACCACGATACAGATTCAGATTCAAATCTCTTAACACCCAGGAAATGTCATACCGGAAGGAAACATCCTGTAACCGGCAGACATCTTTATAGCTTTTGACCGGAGCCTTTATTTTAAACCTAAAGTCCTTTTGTCCCGGTGGAATTTCTATCACTTCCATTTTTTCGAGCATTTTAACCCGGCTTTGCACCTGTGTCGCTTTTGTGTTTTTATAGCGAAAACGCTCGATAAAGCGTGTAATTCTTTCTCTCTCCTGACGTTGCTCTTCCACTTTTTGCAGAAGTTGCCGGCGATTCAGTTCCTTCTGTTGTTCATAATAGTGATAATTCCCCGGGTAATGGATCAAATTTTGGAAATCCAGTTCTGCAATTTCTTCAGCCAGGCGGTCGATAAAGAACCGGTCATGAGAAACAAAAATTATACTACCGCGAAAACTCATCAGATAGCTTTCCAGCCATTCCAGAGACTGTATATCAAGATGATTTGTGGGTTCATCCAGCAGAAGGAGATCGGGGTTTTGTAGAAGCAGTCTGGCCAGATATGCTCTCATTTGCCAACCACCGCTGAATTCAGAGAGAGGTCGATTAAAATCATTTTCCGAAAATCCCAACCCCATCATTACTTTTTTTGCCTCAGCTTCTATCCTGTATCCTCCGCGGATATCATATTGATGTTCAAGTTCACCGAGACGCTGTAACAATGTCGCTTGATTTTCAGAAGAGTCTATCCGGTTTCGAATATCATGAATCTCGGATTCAATTTCAATCAGGTCTGAATGGACCTCCAGAACAGCTGCAAGTAAGGATCCCTTGCCAACATACACCTCTTCCTGCGGCAGATAACCAATCACATATTGTCTTGGCTTTATGATATCACCGGAAACCGCTTCGAGATCTTCGTTCAAAATGCGTAGCAATGTGGTTTTACCTGCACCATTCGGCCCGATTAATGCCAGCTTCTTGCCGGAGTCTATGGTCCAGCTGATATTCTCAACTATGGTAATACCGGCTATCTGATATGTAAGATTTCGAATTTGTAACATAAGATAATATTATTTATTTCACCCTTACAGGGTTAACAATCTAGGCCCTTCATTTACCATGGGCTTTGCCCATGGCTATAAATATATAGCCCCTCCGGGGCTCCGTTTAATCAGGTTTACTCTGGTAAACATAAGAAAGGGCTCAGCATGCCGAGCCCCTACTCTGTACCTTTGTGCTTATTTTTTACACTTTTTTACTCTGTCAGGTTTAGGGACTAAGGTGCTCAGGGACTTTGTCACTTTTATTTACCAATTTCTTCCAGCAGTTTCTCCATTTCATCCATTACACGGTTCATCTTTTGCATACTGATCTTGAAGGGTTCATCCGTTGTCATATCGATTCCCACTTTTTTTAGTGTTGGAATCGCATAATCAGAATTTCCGCTGGATAGAAATGCCAGATATTTATCTACCATCCCCGGTTCTCCGCTGAGCATTTTTTCTGCCAATACCTGTGATGCCAGGAATGATGTGCTGTACTGAAATACATAAAAATTATAATAAAAATGAGGGATATATGCCCATTCGATCGCATACAGATCGTCAATAACAGTAACACCCTGATCATGTCCATAATACTTTTTCAGAATCTCCATATATACTTTGGTGAACTTATCCCCGGTTAGTGCGACACCACTCTCAGCCAGTTCATGAATTTTCAGCTCAAATTCAGCAAATTGAGTCTGACGAAAAACCGTCTGACGGGCATTCTCCAGATAACTTCCCAGCAGTGATAATCTCTCCTGCGGATCATCCAGTTTTTTTAGCATATAATCCATCAGAATGGCCTCATTTGCGGTTGATGCCACCTCGGCTAAAAAGATCGGGTAGTCGGCATTGACATAGTCCTGGTTTTTATTAGAAAAATAACTATGCATGGTATGACCCAGCTCGTGGGCAAGTGTACTTACATCATTGTATTTGCCGTTGTAATTCAATAAAATATATGGGTGCACATCATAGGCATTACCGGAAGAATAAGCACCTGATCGCTTGCCTGTATTGGGGTATACATCAATCCAGCGATCTTTAAAAGATTGATCAACAGTGGCGACATAATCAGATCCCAGAACTACGAGCGATTCACGCATCAAGTCCATGGCTTCATCATAGGTATACGAGAGATCCACCGATTTTACCAGTGAAGGATACATATCGTAGTAATGTAATTCGTCCACACCCAGCATTTTCTTGCGTAGATTTAAATAGCGATGTAATGTGGGCAAATTATTGTTTATATTTTCGATTAATTTGTGATAGACAGATACCGGAACATTATTTTCATCCAGAGCACTTTCTACACTGGACTTATAATTACGTACATTTTTATAAAATATGTTTTTTTGAACTTCTGCATTTAATTGAGTACCCAGAGTACGACGGTAATCATTCAGACCGCCAAAAAAGGCCTCAAAAACCTTGATTCGATCTTCGCGATTAGCCCGCGCCCGGTTAAGACCGTATCCGGCAGCATCCAGGCGTACTTCAGTCCCGTCGGATAATTTAATGGTAGGCCTTGGCATATCCGCACTTGTAAAAATGCTGAAAATATCATAAGGTGTGCTGGACATGCGCCTCGCCTCAGCAATCAATACTTCTTCAGAAGCATTTAAGGTGTGCATCTTACCACGCAAAATATTATCCACATATTGACTGTATTTTTGTAATCCTTTTTCCGATTTCAGATAACCGGATAATTTGTCATCAGATATGCTTAAAATTTCCGGTCTTATAAATGCGGAAACCTTACCCAGGCTTGTACCAACCTGGTTAATTTCCTGATCCATGGCCAACGGTCCGGACTCTCTTTTATCCTGATCCGACATTTGAAAAGCATATGTTAACAGCCTTACGTATTGTCTGTGCACATCATGATAATAATCCAAAGCCGCCAGTAATTCACCGGCCGAATTACCCAGTTTGCCTTTGTATGATCCAATTTTTTCCATACGCCGGCTGACTTCACTTACCCCCTTCTTCCATGAATCTTCATCAGGATACAAATCTTTAAGATCCCATTTGTATTTATCCGGTACCGAATCACGATCTTTCTCAATATCCGTAACAAATGCGGTCTGAATCCCAACGGCAAAGATAAAAAACACGGCTAAAACTAACGAAACAGATGTTCTGAACTTCATAAATTCTCCTTTTTGGATTTAAATTAAAGTTATGTAAAATTGCATTTATCTATCGTCATTCTGAATTTATTTCAGAATCTATCAACCCAAAAGAGACCCCGAAACCACGCCTTCGGCGGGCCGGCAAGTTCAGGGTGACAGATCTGTGATAAGTGATATCATTTCTTCAATATCCTTGGTTATATAATTAGCATGGTGCGTATTATCAATTTAGTGTAATTAGTAATTGGAAATTCAATACTTTCATTCATACAGAAATCATATTAACCAATTATCTCTTCGATTTCATCCATGATCATATTCATACGCTTAATTGTCAACTCAAACGGCTCATTGCCGGTCATATCGACCCCGACTTTTCGCAGTGTCGGTATCGCATATTCTGAGCAACCGCTGGATAAAAACAAGATGAATTTATCTACAATACCACTCTCGCCCTGCAATATTTTATCAGCAATTGCCTGGGCAGCAGTAAATGATGTGCTATATTGAAATACATAAAAATTATAATAAAAATGGGGTATATAAGCCCATTCGATTCCGTACAAATCATCTATTATGGTAATATCCTGCTCACATCCGTAGTATTTTTTAAAAATATCTAAATACATTTTAGTCAGGGTATCACCGGTTAGCGCTTCTCCGGATTCTGCTTTGCTGTGAATCATTAATTCGAATTCAGAAAATTGCGTTTGACGAAACAGTGTTCCACGAAAACCCTCCAGCGCATCACCAAGCAGGGATAATCTTTGTTGCGGATCGTCTATTTCCTTGAGTACGTGGTCAATCAGCAAAGCTTCATTTACAGTCGAGGCCACTTCTGCCAGAAATATGGGATACTGTGAATAGACATAAGGTTGTTCACGATTCGAAAAATAACTATGCATGGCATGACCCAGTTCATGGGTCAGGGTAGATACATCATTATATTTTCCCTTGAAGTTCATTAAAATATAGGGATGAACATCATAGGCAATGCCATCCATATAGGCACCGGACCGCTTACCGGTATTCGGGTACACATCGATCCAACGCTCAGTAAATGAACGATTCAGGGCTTGTCCATATTCATCGCCTAAAATTTGCAGCGAATTAGTTATCACAGCGACAGATTCTTCATATGTATACTTCAAATCAACTTCTTTTACCAGTGATGCATAAATATCATAGAAATGCAGTTCATCCAAACCCAGCATTCTTTGGCGCAATTTAAAATAGCGATGCAGGGTATCTAAATTATTATTCACATTTTCGATTAATTTGTGATAGACATCGACCGGGATATTATTACGATCGAGTGAACTTTCAAGACAACTGTCGTATTTACGTACCTTTTTATAAAAAAGATTCTTGTTAATTTCGCCATTTAGCTGCGTGCCAAAGGTGCGCTTAAAATTCTGTAATGTTTCAAAAAAGGATTCAAAAACAATTTTACGATCTTCACGATTTGAAGCCGCACGGTAAAGACTATAGTTTGTTGCATCCAGGCACACCTGTTTTTTTTCAGACAGATCGACGACCGGGTAGGGTAGATCCGCACTGCTGAAAATATTATAGATTTCCTGCGCCGTACCACGCATCAGGCTGGCTTGCGCAATCAGTTTCTCCTCACTTTCAGGAAGCGTATGGGCTTTGCGCCGGTATATATCATCAATTGCCTGACGGTAAATTATCAGTTCCGGGTTTGTTTCAAAATAAAAATCGATCCTTTTTTTTGCCAGGGCCAGGATCTCGGGTTCAATAAATGAAGCCGCATCGTTCAATTTTGTTTCCAGGTGCATCATGTTCTGTTTCATACCCAGAGATTCCGATTCCCTGGTATCCTGATCGGAAAGCATTGCTGCAAAAGCATAAAGACGCATTAATGCCTTTTCCAGAAAAGAATATTCATCCAGTATTTTCAGCAAATCTTTTCCGGATTTTTTTATCGAACCTTTCAGTTTAGCGAAATCTTTAATCCGCCCCTCAATTTTACTCTTGCCGGTCTGCCATTCATTTTTTGCAGGATACAGGTCTTCAAGTTTCCATTTGAATTTTTCAGAAATCGATTCACGTGTAATTTCTTCTGAATTCACTGTTTTCTCATTCATTTATATATCTGACTCCATTGATTTTAGTTATGGTAAATATCCACGGAGGATAGGATAATAAATTTTACTTTTTATTCTCTGTCATTCGTGGTCTGATTCCGAAACCTTCTTTGGAACAGATTACAGGAATGATTGCTGCTCCCCTACGGCCTGCGATTTCTTGACTTTAAACAGTTCTGATATATTTATATCTTCCGGATTCTCATCACATAACCAGGCGCCACCTCTTTGCACAAGTGTTGCATTACCGGTTTTTGGATCCTGGTTTGGGCTGACCCAAAGCGGAATCCACTTGTGTTTAATATTCTCAATTGCCCCATTCCAGGTACCGCCTGATTTATCAGAGCGTATCACTATAGCTGCTTCCGCCATACAGTATATGTATTTATTCCTGCCCATTGCGTTACCAGTATTAAATCCGGCTTCTGGATTATATGGAGAGATCATTACAAGATCGCCTTTATTTAGATAGTCACGATACTTTTTAGATGTGCAACTCTGAAGCAATCTATCCGCTAATATACCTACAGCAGTTCCTTGTGCTTTTAAAGCACCTAACATGGCATTTTCATCTACTCCACGAGCGCCGCCTGAAACAATGGAGTATCCTTGTTCTGCAGAAACCCGACCAATTTTCTGAGTATATATTAATTCATTATTATTTGCATGCCTGGAACCGACGACAGCTATGCATGAAGTGTTTAGTAACTTCCGATTACCGGAGCCGAAAAACACAGGCGGCGAATTCTTCCGGAGCCGATTCTTTAGTTTCTTCGGATAATCTGCATCTGACCTAGTTAATATCCATATTCCTGCACGGCTCCATTTCTCAAGCGCTATGCTCATGGCCATGCCTCGATTGAGTAGTTGATCAATACGCTGAGGTGATACAGACTTATCTTTCCATCCAGCCAATAAATCACTTATGTCACTTGACATAAGATCCTTTGGTTGCATTTTATTTATCTTTAGCCATTCAGCAAAACGGCCCCATTCAGAAGGACCGAGAGGTTGCTCCGAATTTGTATCTTTCCTGGTAAAATGCACAGTTAATAAGAGAATGACCTGAGTATTGGTGTTTAGTTCCATTCTTCTACCCCCCTGCTGTTGTTGCCAGAGCCAGAGGGAAAACAGCTTCGCTTTCTGCTTGCTTTAGCAAAGCTGACAGAACCGTAAGTGTCCACCCTGAGTCGACGATGTCATCAATTAATAGTACAGATCCTGCTTCAATAATGGCGTCAATACAAAAGACACCATCCAAATTATTGCATTGATGAAAACGGTTTTGCATGAGTTTTTGCGGACTGTTTTCCTCAATCTTTCGTATTACGGGCTGAAACGGAATATCCAGACGAATTGCCACACGCTGGGCAAAATCAGGAACAAGAGTACGGTGATTATTCGATGGGACACATGTTACCCATTCAGGAAAAGGTTCAGGTTTCCAGCGTTCTACGATCATTTCAACAACCGCATCGACTAGTTCATCATCAAAATGGCCGGCATGTTTGTTGTCAGAAACAAGTTGCCCCCAGCCAGCATCTCCCCAGCGTGAGAGAATCCGGCCATCTTCGCCGCGTAAGTTCTCAGATAAATTACCACTAAAACCATATATCGGAAAAGCATCTCTTACAACTTGTCTTTTGAGAACTAAAGGCATTTCCGACTTCTTCAGATAACGGGAAGCCTCAGTAATATTAGCATGCAAAGATTGTATCGGAAAGATCTGTCTTCCCACACAATTTGCACATTTACCGCAGTCTTGATCTGTAAGATCATCAAGCGCCTGGCCCAAAAAAGTCATCAAGCACCTATTGTGGTCAATATAATCTTGTACCTCTCTCCATTCGATTTCCTTTTGCCGGGTAAGTCTTTGTATACGTTCACGATCTATTTGAAAATCTACAGGTGTGCGGCGCCACTTACTCCTATCCTTAATTACAGGGGCCGGATTCTCTACGCTAAGAATCTTCAGCACTTTTTCAATTTGTCCTTTTGTAAGATTGATATGCTCCTGCAATTGCATAATTGACAATTCGTCGTGATCTTCCAGAACATCTAATATTTGTTGTACATGTTTATCATCCGGAAATGCTGTTCGTCTAAAGTATTCATGGATTTCATCATCTTCTCTACCGGATAACAATATTCCATAAGCACAGTCAATCGCCCGGCCGGCACGTCCAACCTGTTGATAATAAGCGACAATAGATCCTGGGGCCTGATAATGAACAACAAAACCGAGATCTGGTTTATCATACCCCATGCCTAAAGCAGTTGTTGCGACAAGAGCTTTTATCTGATTTTCTAACAATGCATCTTCCAAATATTGCCGATATGTGTTGCTGTCCTGGAAACCTTCATGCTCAACATCACTAAAATAAGCACGAGCTTCTATACCATTCATTTGTAACCATTCAGCAACTTGGCAGGCATCTCGTTTAGTCAGTGTATATATAATACCGGTGCCAGGCATTTGGGGAATATTGTCGATCAGCCAGGCCAATCTTTCTGCCTGATCAGCTAAACGAATGGTTTGCAGGTGTAAACTTTCACGCATTAACGGACCGCGCTGAATCGAAAATCCTCCCAACTGTTCCCGAACATCATTTATGACACGGTTATTTGCAGTAGCTGTAGTACCAAGTACAGGCATATTGTCTGGCATGTGCTGTAGTATATTTACAATTCGGCGATAATCAGGACGAAAGTCATGTCCCCAATCTGAAATACAATGTGCTTCATCTATAACCAAAAGTCCGACATTTCCACCAATTGGTATAAGTACGTCTTGAATAAATTCATCATTAGAGAGACGTTCCGGAGATACTAAAAGAAGATCAATTTCATTGGCACGTATGCCGGCGATTACTTCTCTCCAATGATCCCGGTTTGTGGAGTTTATGGTTTCTGCAGTCAATCCCAGCCTTTCTGCAGCAGTAATCTGATTACGCATTAATGCTAATAAAGGTGATATGACAATAGTTGGTCCACGCTCCTGATTGCGCAGGATACGCGTACTGATAAAATAGACAATACTTTTACCCCAACCCGTGCGTTCAACCACCATTAATTTGTGTCTTTGATTAACTACGGTATCAATGGCCTCCCACTGTCCGGTGCGAAAAGTCGCATTGGGAATACCGGTAGCAGTTTGCAATAATTGTTCTGCATGCGGACGATCCATGTCATTTTCCCGGATTGTTTATTCATATTTACAAGTATGCAAGATTATAAAAAAGAGAATTTTCTAATAATTGTATCAAATACAGATTCAATTGGTCAATCGATTCGGAAATTTTCGAGGAGTTTCGAACCAGTCCACAATACAAAAAGTTGATGGATAAATACAAATTTGATTCTTAAATTTGTTCCAGTGAAATTTGATTTTTCCGCTTTAAGGTCTGTGTGAGTCTGTGGCATTTATAGTGTTTATTTATGCTATTATAGCCAAAAACTTTGTTATTTCCAACGGATCGCCTGGGAGA
>CAYULK010000060.1:0-13039 GCA_964445625.1 uncultured Calditrichota bacterium | reverse complement strand
GTGATTTATACAGCAGGGATAAATTTACAGTCTCTCAGCAAAATATTTATAAAACCGGATTATTTAATCTTGTTAACTTTTCCATTGAGCCCATAGTGGATGATACCGCACATGTTTTGTTAAAAATAACAGTTCAGGAAAAAGATCCGCGCTGGGTTGGTTTCAGGGTGGGTTTTGCATATGAACAGGAATTATCGTACGGTAATAAACTTGAACTTACCATGGAAGGGGGGCATCGTAACCTGTTTGGTACGGCCCGAAGTATAAGTCTGCATATTGTACCTTCTGTGTTATTTGATCTTAAGACGCACAGGCTGGTGAATCCGGATAACAATATTACGTTCTTATTTGTTGAACCCTGGATTGGTTACACGCGTACTCCCGGTGTCACGCAGCTATCATTTCATCAATACCGACCGGTAAACAGTGCTAATTTTGATGTGTATCAGGTGTCATTCAATGTAAGTCATGAGTTTACCTTCAAATACAGGGCAAGCGGGACATTGCAGGCAAAATTTGTTGATCAGCTGACAGATGATGTGATTGATACTGTATTGATTGATGATGCGGGTAAAGATCTGGTATACTCTCTATCCTTCTATGGCGTCCGGAATACCAAAAACAATTTTTTTAATCCAACCAACGGAGCTCTGACAGATCTGAGTGTGGCATTTTCACATTCAATTGGAGAAACAAAAACCGGTGAGCGTGATGTGAAACAATATCTGACCCTTGTTTCTTCCTGGCAACGATATCAACCTCTGGGATTTAGTCTTTCAAAGAAAGTCGGCAGGGCAGTACTGGCCACCCGGATAAAGGGGGGTGCGATTCTGGAGTTCGGAGATACCAAAGATATTCCGGTATCGGATTTATTTTTCGCCGGTGGTGCTACTACAGTTCGCGGTTATCAGGAGCAATTGCTCGGACCGACCTTACCGGATGGAAATGGGAACGAAAAAGCGCTTGGTGGCAAATTACTCTACCTGATGAACGCCGAGGTACGGCTTCCGTTATTCTGGCTAATTGTAGGTGAGCTCTTCCTGGATGCCGGCAATGTCTGGAGAGAAATCGACCGGTTCAAAGTTACAGATATTAAGTTTACGACCGGTCTTGGCCTCGTTTTTTTAACCCCGGTGGGCCCGGTTCGCTTTGAATATGGCGTAAAATTAAATCCGGACAGTGCAGACAAACAACCCGATGCATTCCATATCGGGTTTTATTATGCGTTTTGATTTCAATTGCACGCAGATGATACACTCAGAGACTGAAGGACTTCATTTTTCCTTTTTACTTCTTTTATCTTTTATCTTTTTTCTTTAATCTTTATTACTTTTTTCTTTCGCAATCAAAAAATCAATATAAAAGGAGGCACAATGCTAAATTATATTTGGTTCGGAATGATCATTCTCGCAATACTGATTGCCGGCGGTACCGATTTTTATAATGAAGTTCTGGCACCCGCACCAGCCGAAGCGATGAAAGAGGGTGCTATTGAAAAAAGAAATTTGAATCAGGAAACTAAACTGGGACAGGTCACCACTGCCGCCCTCAAATCGGCCGGAACTGCAGTCGAAATCGCAATTGGTCTGATCGGGGTGATGGCATTGTGGCTAGGTGTCATGAGGGTAGCGGAAGAAGCCGGTCTGACCAGGATCCTGGCCCGGATGGTGCGCCCGATAACACGCCGGCTATTCCCAAGTATTCCCGCAGAACATCCGGCGATTAGTGCTATGATAATGAATATTGCTGCCAACATGCTTGGCTTGAGCAATGCGGCCACCCCGCTCGGTCTTAAAGCCATGGATGAACTGGATAAATTAAATCCGAATAAAGGTGAAGCCACCGATGATATGTGTACATTCCTTGTGATCAACACCAGCGCTATTACTCTTGTTCCGGCAACTGCTATAGCCATCCGCACCTCAATGGGATCGGCTAATCCACAAATGATAATTATTCCGGCTATCCTTGCGGCTACCTGTGCAACCATAGTCGGTCTGACGACTGTAAAATTAATCCAGGCCTTTAACCGCAGGAAGGCCGCTGCACACAATGACCAAAACACCACAGCAGAGTAGGGGGCGGGAATGGAATTATTTAAAATTTCACTTGATTGGTTATCTATAATTGTAATTCCTCTTATGCTTCTTGTTTTCATCGGGATGGCACAATTAAAAAAAGTAAAAGTGTATGAAAAATTTATTGAAGGCGCAAAAGAAGGATTTAACGTTGGCGTAAAAATAATTCCATATCTGGTGGCGATGCTTGTGGCCATAGGCATGTTTCGCGCAAGTGGTGCTTTGGATGTGTTGACTTTCGTTTTAAAACCGTTTACGGATCTTATTGGTATGCCTTCAGAAGTAATGCCCATGGCTTTGATGCGTCCACTTTCCGGCAGCGGCTCGCTTGGCGTCATGACTGAACTAATGCAGACTCATGGTGTTGATTCACTGATAGGATTTATGTCATCGGTTATGTTTGGCAGTACGGAAACCACATTTTATGTTGTTGCGGTTTATTTTGGGGCGGTTGGAGTTCGTAAAACGCGTTATGCACTGCCGGCCGGCTTAATGGCAGATGCTGCCGGATTGATTGCAGCCTCTTTAATTTGCCAGGCAATATTCTGATTCTGAACCAATGATGTAGTCCATCTTAAAGATGGACTACAACGTAGTACAACATAGTACATAATAGCCCAAAGTAGTACAAACTCAATCTCAAAAAGATAATTTTTTCAATTCAAAATCCGATCGTATTATAACATCATAAATCTATATTTATTAAGTAGTAATCTGTGATTTATCACTAAAATTATCCCGATTTAATTATTTGTGTAAATAAAATAAAAACAAATATATAATGATGTATTTGTTAATAGTGTCTTGATTTTGTTAAGCACATTTAATTTTTGCCATTAAGGCATTTTTGATTTATATTCAAACTCGATTTTCTTAAAATAAAAAGAGCATGAACATCAATAAAACTCCCTTTATTCTGGTAATACTGTTTATTTTTTCCTGGCAATCTATTGCACAATTAAGAGATAATTCTGATCGTACTTATCTGCAAAAACCAAATATTGATGATTGGTGGCATTATCATGATGTTGGTAATCTGGGCATGACTGTTACCAATTACGGACTCCTTGGACAGGGATATCTGTCTGCATTACAAGACCAGCCATCTTGTCAATATAAATATCAGTCCAGGTTTGAAAAGGAACGGGTTGAACATTTTTCCTATGCCGGATTATGGTTTGGTGGCAAAGGCGGAATAAATGGAGAAGAACAAAATCTGGTCTCAACTGCCATAGTTGACGGGGTTTTCCAATATGGGGAAGCAGGATTTGAATTCACCAACAGTGCGGATGAGAATGACCTGGTCACGGAACGGTCATCAATTGTAACCTCACCTCTGTATGACCCGATGGCCATCTCTCATCAGGATTTTCTGGCAAATTTTACGGATCGAAATACGCGGGTTCCCGGTACGGATATTGAATTGATCGGGCACATTCCGCTGGGAATTAATATTCATATGGAAAGCTATGTCTGGAATTTCGCATTTGCGGATGCCTTTGTCATTCTGAATTATACCTTTAAAAATATTTCGAATTATCCAATCGAAGATATATATATCGGGCTTTGGGTCGATGCCTCGGTAGCGAATATGAATTATACCAGCAGATATGAGCCGGGCGGAGGGTTCACCTGGAATGATAATCTGAATGGCTTTGACAAAGATTATAATATGGGTTACCAGTTTGATGTTGATGGTGATAACGGATTCGCTGAAAGCTATCTCGGCATACGAGCGCTTGGCTCTTCCTTGCTGCGCAGAGACTACGCCGTGTATTATGACCAGTGGCAATGGTCCAATGCGTCTGAACCGGACTGGTTTATGCCCGGAGATGATCAGGAGCGATATATAAAATTATCCTCCACGCCCAATGCTGCCCCGCCCAGTGATGCAGCCGACCAGAATAGCTGGATGATATTATTGTCTATGGGGTCTCTTGGTTCATTAGCGCCCGGAGACTCATTAAATGCTGTTTTTGCGGTAGTATGTGGCTTTTGGGCAACTTCCGGTGGAAATTCACCTGACCGGCGAAGTCACCTTAGAACAAATTCTGACTGGGCACAAATCGCTTATAACGGTGAAGATGTTGATGGTGACGGAAAATTAGATCCGGATGAGGATTTAAATCAGAATGGTATTCTGGATCCGGGAGAAGATGATTACCGGCAGGATCTGGACTATAATAATAATGGATATTGGGATTTGGGTGAGCCGGTGTTTGGCGATAATGACGGGCATCTGGACCAGTTTGAAGATTCATTCATTAGTTTACAACGGGGAATAGTCGATTCAAATGGTGTCATTGACAGATATATCCTGCCTTCACCGCCACCATCACCAAACCTGAAACTTATTCCCGGCGATAAAAGGGTGGCCCTTTATTGGGATAATATTCCTGAGGAAACGGAAGATCCGATCACCAGGGAAAAAGATTTCGAAGGTTATCGCATTTACAGTGCGCCAAAAACAGAAGGCAGTCAGGAAGAATCTACCCTCCTGGCTCAGTTTGATCTGGATGACAGTGTCCAAATTGGCTATAACACCGGTTTTGCAGCTATCCGTTTTGATACAGTCATCGCCGGAAAACAGTATCATTATAAGTTTGAGAATAGTTATTTGCTCAGCGGCTGGCCCGGACAATATTTTTATTCGGTAACTTCATTCGATAAAGGCAATGAAGCAAATAAACTGCCCAGTCTTGAAAGTTCAATTTATGAAAATATTACTTATGCCATCCCGGGTAAAACGGTTTCTCAACAGAGTGAAAGAAAAATTTATGTCTATCCCAATCCCTATAATGCCGGTGCGTTATGGGATGGCTTTGGTTCCCGTGAACGATTAATCTGGTTTGCTAATTTACCGGCTAAATGTCAGATTCGTATTTATACCCTGGCCGGTGATCTGGTCGATGAAATAAAGCATGATGCAGCCACGTATCAGGGGCAGGATGTGGCATTGCTCCGGCAACAATCCCAATCGCGGAAAACTGAATTTTCCGGCGGGGAGCATGCCTGGGATCTGATATCTAAAAATGATCAGGCTATTGCTACCGGTTTGTATCTATTTACAGTTATGGATGAACAAAGCGGATATCTTTACAAGGGTAAATTTTTGGTTGTGAAATAGAACCGACTTCCCCCCCCTAAACCCTTCCCCGCCTGCAGAAATGGTAAAAAGGGGTGGGTTAGAAAATATAATTAAAGAAAGGAGTGCTATGGATAAAAATTATTTACATTTCTATTCTAACTAACTAATTATACATCACTTGGAAACATAGGAGGATAATTTAATGAAATTGATACTAAGTCTTATACTTGTTGTTGTTTTTTGCCTGACCGCTTTGGGACAGGTGACAAAAATTAGGGATATTCAGTATACTGAGGATCCTTCAGGTGATTCCCCGTTAAAAGGTCAGGTTGTGACGATTAGTGGTATTGTTTCTGCCGAACACCGGGGTAGTGTACGTGCTAATGGCGGCATCTCGGGCAGTTATTTCTTTATGATGGATTCGGCAGCTGCCTGGAGTGGTATTAAAGTCTATTTTAGCGACAGTCTTGCCGCTGAAGGAGATAGTATTTCGCTTACAGGTACTGTCAAGGAAAATTACGGAGAGACGCAAATCGTTACTGTCACTTCTTTTTCTCGTCATTCCCCGCAAAACCCGGTTCCCGGACCGGTTGTTGCAACTACAGGCGCCCTCGATACAACCGAGGCCTATGAAGGATGTTATGTGCGTGCTACGGATGTTGCGGTAGCGGAAATAGAAATAGGAACCTATAATAACTGGACGGTAACTGATGGTTCCGGTACACTCAAAATTGACACGCGTGCCAAGTATTATTTTACTCCTGTATTATATGAAACCCTGAAATCAATTTCGGGTGTAATGTTATATGGCTATGGCGAGTTTACTCTTGCTCCGCGTCTGGCGTGGGATATAGTTGAAGGTGGTAAGTTTACTCGTCTGCAAAGGGTTCAGCAAGTACGGAACAGTGATCTGCTCAGAGCATTCGATGATACATATTCTGATACCTCCTATGCCGGCGGTGATACGGTGACAATTCAAGGTGTCGTAACCATGCCGACCGGACTCAGTTATGCCGGTGCCGGTATTAAATTTATAGTTTCAGAAGAAGAGGGTGGGCCCTGGAGTGCCGTCTTATCATATAATGCAGACTCGACCGCATATCCCACACTTTATGAAGGCGATCTGATCGAAATGTCGGGCTATATTGATGAATACCGAACCGGCCCCAGTAATATGACAGAGCTTTTTATTACAAGTCCGATTAATATTATAGCTATCGGTCAACCGCTTCCCGATCCCGATCCGGTCGGAACAGGTGATCTGCGATTACCGGTGAGTGCGGAGCAATGGGGTAATGTGATGGTTTATACCAGTTATGCAACGGTAACCAATGTTAATCCTGGTTTTGAATTGTTTGCTGTTGATGATGGCTCAGGATCTGTTTTGGTTGATGATGATTCAGACAGTCTGGATACATTTTATTCCAATAATCCGAAACCACCACTCGGTACAATTGCCGATTCACTCCGGGGCTGGGTATATCATCATTACGGAGCATATACAGATTCAACTGCATACAAACTGGAACCTCTGTACATGTCGGACATAAAATGGGGAGCCGGTCCACCGGCTGTCAGCAATGCAACAAGGGATAAATCAGCGCCCACTTCCAGTGATGAAGTCACGATTACTGCTGACGTTGCGACAAATCTCACGGTGGCTGAAGCAGCCCTGTATTATAATGTTTCCTCAGGTGAACCGGTTGGTGATTATACGAAAGTTGTCATGACGTACAGAGATGGCCTGACCTACGAAGGTAAAATTCCGGCGCAAACAAATGGCAGTTTTGTAAACTATTATATTGCAGCCAGCGATAATCAGGCGCAGTCGACAACCCTTCCTGCAGATACCAGTATTATTAATTTGTGTTATGTGGTGCAGGACGGTGATTTAACAATCGGAAATATTCAATACACTCCCTGGCTTCTTGCTGATTCACCGTTAGAAGGAATGAAAGTCAGTGTTACCGCTATTGTGACGTCCGATACAGCAATGAAAAACAACTTTGACGCATACAGTTTGCAGGATGCCGAAGGAAAATGGAATGGCCTGTTTGCATTTGGTATCAATGCGGATTTAAGCCGTGGAGATGAAATCACTGTTCATGGTACGGTTACCGATTATAATGCCGATTGGCATTTTAAATGGGACAATAATACTGTGATCCTGGTTGACTCTTTTTCACTTATCTCAAGTGGAAATAGTATTAGTGCGATCGATGTTACCAGTGGTGAATTGAATACGGATACAACTACAGCCGAATCATATGAAGGCGTGGTGGTTAAATTATCCGATGCAACTCTGATTTCCGTCAATAGTTATGATGCCACATTTGATGACGGTAGTGGTCCCTGCCTGATTGATGATGATATCACATCAGACGCATTTAAGTTTAACAATGCAGAAGGGTATATCTTAGCATTTGGTGACACCATCAGACCCGGAGAAATAGTAGAAAATATCCAGGGTATATTTACCTTTAGTTTTGGTACGTTTAAAATCGAAGTCCGCGATAAAAATGATTTTGGTACAATATCCGGGATCAATCCTGACTATAAAGCAACACCTTTTACCTATCAGCTACGTCAGAATTATCCGAATCCATTTAATCCTGAAACCCGTATATCATTTGAAATACCGCAGGCACAGAAAGTATCGTTGATCATATATAATGTTCTCGGACAAAAGGTCCGGACGTTGGTTGATGATTCATTCAATGCCGGACGGCATGTAATCAACTGGGATGGATTAAACGACTCGTATTCTCGTGTACCGACAGGTATGTATTTTTATCGCATCAAGGCTGCCAATTATATAGCCACCAGAAAGATGCTGATGATCAAGTAAGTAAATTTTTTGTTTGAACCACAGAGGACCTGGAGAAAGAATTAGTATTGAGAAATCAGAAATTAGAAATGTAAATTATTGTTAAATCAGTATGGGAAGATTTTTGTTTCTAATAGTTCATCTCTCATTTCAAATCTCTGCGTTCTCTGTGGTTTATAAATTACGATTGGTAATGAAGAATAACTGGCAAGCAAATGAAAAACTTTCGGATAATTACCTTAATCCTGATTCTCATCTCCGCTTTACTGTTTTCGGTATGTGAGGATAATCCTTTTAACCAGGATAATAAGGGCAAAACCCATGCTAATAAGGCGCCCGAAACATATCTATTCCTGTTTGTTGTTCCGGATACAGCAGCCGGAGATACGATTGGTATTGATACGACTGCCAGCCGCCAGGTGTTGCATTGGTGGGGTGAAGATTCTGATGGTCAAGTGATTGGATACTATTATCAATGGGATTATCAGGATAAACCGGAATGGACAACCTCCGAAAGTGATACATTTTATGTGCCAATAAGATCTGATTATGATCAATTTACCTTCCGGGTCTGGTCGGTCGACGATGACAGTCTGATGGATCCCACTCCGGCTGTCCAAACATTTCCGGTATATAATTCAAAACCGGAGATTGAGTTCAAAAACCGCAGTAATCCACCTGCTCCGGCAGGTAATCCAAATGTTACCGCGAGTACTTTTCCAACCCGTACATTTATGTGGGATGTATATGATCCCGATGGTGTTGAAACTATTACCAAAATATATTATGCACTTGACGATACCAGCAATTGGATAGAGTTACCTGGCCCGGAGCGCAGCATTACGCTTACCGGTTTAAGACCGGGTGAACACAGATTTTTTGTTAAAGCAGAAGATGTGGCAGGTGCACAAAGCCAAATCATTTCCTTCCCGGATCCCAATAATGATGCCTTCCCGAATACCTGGGCAGTGAAAGAGCCAAAGGGTGATGTATTACTGGTTAATGATTTCGCCCAGGATCAAACCTTATTTGAGGTCCAGGATTATTATGAGCAAATTCTGATTAATATAGTTGGCAATGATGGATATAGTACCTGGGAAATCGGAACTTCATCGACTCCGGTAATAAATCCACAAAACAGTTTGCCATACGCCACGGCGGATATTCGTGCCAATCTGGGGTATTTCCATAAAGTAATCTGGTTTTCCCATTTAGGGCGACCGAACCTGGCAGAAGCAGGTATAAGCCTGACACAGTATATTGGTGAAGGTGGTATGGTTTTTATAACAAATGGAAATGAAGAAATCCCCGATACAACATGGACATTTACCAAAATTGATTCAGTTTTCAGATTAAATCCGGGGGGCCGTTTATTACGCGGAATTAAAATCTTATCCTCTTTAACAGATTCTGATCAGGATTCTGAGCTTGATCTTGAACTGGGAAAACTTGTCGGAAACCGCGTATCCGGATTGATACCCGGACCCGGGGCAGAAGTTGTTTACCGTATGGAACCGGATTCCTCAGCCAGTGTATCAGTCCCTTATAAAGGCTCCCCGACAGTAGGTCTGCGATATCAGATTGGCAGCGGTAAATCCATTTACTTTTCTCTGCCCTTGCATTTCTGTGATGGCAGGGAAAACATGGAAAGTGTATTACGTTATATTCTGGAAGAAGAGTTCGCAAAATGAACCGAGCATTTTTATCGCTAGTCATCTTTTTTATGTTATGCTCACTGAGTGCGGCCCAAAATGTTGCTAAAGGTAAACTGGCCGGGCAAATCATGGATAAAAATACCGGTGAAAGTCTGGCTGGCGTCAATGTGGAAATTAAGGGTACCTATATGGGCGCCGCAAGTGATGTTGAAGGCTTTTATTTTATCGATGGCATAAATCCCGGTGATTACGACGTAGAAGTGTCAAGTATCGGGTATAAAATTCAGTTGATTACCGGGATTAATATTGATACCGATAAAACTGTGACCTTAAATATTGAGCTGGAAGAATCAATCTTGGCCTTTGGCGAAGAAATTGTAGTAATTGGTCAAAAACCCCTGTTGCAAACTGATCTGACGGCATCACAGGAATCATTTTCTGCAGATGAGATCAGCGCACAAATTGCTGAAAACGTAGATGATATTCTCGTTCAGCAGGCCGGCGTTGTAAAATCTGACAATGAAATTCATATTCGTGGCGGACGGGCTGATGAAAACCTGTATATCATTGATGGCGTCTCTGTAAAGGATCCGCTTTCCGGATATGGAAATACCACATATATCAATCCGGATGCCATAAAGGAATTAAAGGTAATTACCGGCGGATTTAATGCCGAGTACGGTCAGGCAATGTCCGGAATCATCGATGTTGTTACCAAAGAAGGTGGTAACCGGTTTTCCGGCGGTCTTTCTGTAAAAGCAGATCCTCTTGGCACCGGAATGATTGAGAATTATAATACACAAATTTTTGAATTTGATTTCGGTGGTCCGGAAATCATATCAAGATATGTACTTCCGTTATTAAATATAAAAATACCGGGTTCATTATCGATTTTCTTTTCCGGTTACGGACGAATTTCAGATACATATCTGGTTGCTGCAAATAATCTGTATCCCAGCCGGCCCGGTCTTGATGTTTTTGCCCCGCGACAGGAGAATGACTGGCATGTTCTTGGGAAAATAACATGGAAAATGACGCCAAGTCATAAGCTGTCATTTTCATATGACCGGTCTTTAAACATAAACCAGGGCTATTTCCGAAGTTATGTCATTTCCAGAAATTATTTTCCTTATGATTATACGCGACATTTGGATAACTATCCCACATTTACTTCTGAGAGTATACTTGGTACAATATCCTGGAAGCATACGGTTAATATGCGAACTTTCTATGAGATTGTGCTCGGAAAATTTTATAACTCAACACATAGTGCCGTACGGAATAAACACTGGACTTTATATGAAGAATATCAGGATCTGGAACCTATAAAATATTCACCGGATCGTGAAGGTAATGTTATCATACGCCGCGGTGACGGATTTTATGACTATGGAGATTACGGTCAATGGTATGATTATTTTAGTGATCGCTGGTCGATTACCGGAGAGGTCACCAGTCAATTGGATGATCGTCACCAGTTCAAAGGCGGACTGGAAATCGCTGCTACAGAAATGCAGGTTGTTGATATTGTTGATCCCTGGGTCGATAGTGAAAGCGGATTCGGTCGAAGTCATGATATATATAATGTAGATTCCTATTACGGTTCGTTCTATGTCCAGGATCAGATCAAATATGATGGCATGATTGTAAATATTGGTATTCGTTATGACTTTTGGTTCCCGGGAAAATTTGTACAGGAAGCGATTGATGACCCTGAAACGATCATTATTTCTGAAGAAGCAAGAAATCTGTTTTATAAAGAAACTTTTGGTTTCTTTGGCATGCGTGGAAAAGGACATCTGAGCCCAAGAGTTGGAATTTCACATCCCGTAACCGATCAGGATGTCCTGTATTTTCATTACGGCCATTTTTCGCAAATTCCCAGAGGGCAATATGTATATGCCAAGTTGAAAGCCACTTCTCCGGCAACCTATCAATTATTTGGTAATCCCAATCTAAATCCAACCACGACGGTAGCTTATGAAATTGGACTCAAGCATAAGTTCAATGAAAATCTTGTGATGGAGGTAAAGGCATATTATAAAGATATGTTTGATTACCCATCATCTGAACGAATTGAGATGGAAAATCCAAGACTGGGAAACATCAGTTATCTGATGTATATCAATATGGATTATGCGCGATCAAAGGGGATTGAAATACGATTTAAACAAAGATATTCTGAGTACCTGACCGGTAATTTTAATTTTAATTATGCTGTAAGTAAAGGGAAAAGTTCAACACCCAATGATAACCTGCTGGTAGAGGCCGGTCGATTGCAGGAAAAACCCCTTAAAGAAAATTATCTCTCATGGGATCGGCCTTTGCGAGCAACCCTTTATCTAAATCTGCAGGTTGGTGAAGGCAGGGGTTTTAATATTTTTGGCTGGCATATGTTTGATAAATGGGGCTTGAGTCTGAATTGGGAATTAGAATCAGGAAAGCGTTATACACAACTTGTTGATATTGACCGGGAAATCTACGATGATGCCAATCCATACGCGGAAATGGCTCCTTATTGGCATCAAATGGATATTCGTTTGTACAAATATTTCAATACTTTCGATGTTCGCTGGTCAGTACTGGTTGAGATCGAGAATTTGTTCGATGCGAAGATTCCGCGAATAATTAATCCCTACACAGGTGTAGAGTATCGACCAGGTGATATTTTAACCAGGAGTTATACCCGGGATTTTAACCCACAGCCAAATCCGATCTATAATCCGGCCAAGTATCGCTGGCCAAGAACTATCAGATTTGGAATATCATTTAACTTTTAATTTTATGAAACGACTTCTGATAATAATTCTGATTAGTGCTTCCCCGGTATTGGCACAAAACTTATTCCCGCTATTGGGGGGTCAGCGTATTGGTACAGCTGCAGCTACATTCCTGAAAATCGATGTCGGTGCGCAGGCCACGGCCATGAGCGGCGCTTCTGCCGCAATGGCAACTGACGCAACAACATTATACTGGAATCCGGCTGCTGCTGCCCATATTGCGGGAAACTTTTTAACCCTCAGTCACACAGAGTGGCCGGTCGATATCCAATATGAGTACCTGGGTTATATCCATCAATTCTCATTCGGCACAATTGGGCTGAGTATGGGGATGCTGCACATGCAGGATATGGAGGTGACAACCGAATATTATCCCACAGGCACGGGCGAATATTTTAATTTTTATGATTATTTTGTCGGATTGTCATATGCATTAAAGATGACGGAGAGATTCTCCTTTGGTGTGACTTTTAAAGTTGTCGAAGAAAATCTGGCCGGTTTAAAAATGGGTAACTGGATGATCGATTTTGGTACATTTTACTGGACAGGATTTAAATCACTCCGCTTTGCTGTTACCTTGGTAAACTTTGGTCCGGACCTGAAACCCGGTG
>CAYULK010000059.1:4499-13116 GCA_964445625.1 uncultured Calditrichota bacterium | reverse complement strand
TACCTCCTGAAAAGATTAGTGATGCGATTGAACAGCTGACCTTTGCATTATCAGAATTCTGTTCAGAAAATCCGGATCTTTGTCACAGGTTTTATAAAGAGAATAAACAGCAATTAATAAAATTATATCGCGAGTCAGTCACACCGTTGCATATTCTTACCAGTGATGCAGAACCGGAAGAAAAATTACCGCACTTATTATGTGATTTTTGCTATTATGATGTTACCCGGTCATCACGACATGCAAAGGATTATCCTGATCTGCTTTCCGAAAACGATTTTATTGTACTTACTGACCTGGCATCCAGTGAAATCCACCGTGAAATTGAGCGAATTAACGCCTTTCATAAACCGGCCATGGTTGTCACAATGTCCGATGAGACAAGTTCTGAGAACAGAACTGCAATTAGACACGCCATGCAATTAATCCGTACCGGTTTTCCGGTCATTTTTAAAATACTGACACCGATCAGATTATTTACTACAGTAGAGAAGACATTCTTTAAATATCATATGCAAACCCTGCCCGCCTGACAGCAAAACATTCTTTTGCATGGTATAAAACCATTCATTAGATTATTGAAGCAGGCTCTCCAAGCATGGGAATTATTGCCGGTTTTGTGCTATTATTACCAAAGACTTTGTTATTTCCAACGGATCGCCGGGGCGATTAGCAAAAAACCGGTTAAGTTCAATGATTGTAGCAGATTGCTTCGTCGTTCATTCTTCACTTCTCGCAATGACACTTTTGGCTTGTCATTGCGAGCGTTAGCGAAGCAATCTTACATTTTAACTGAGTTAAAGACATAATCATTAGTTTTTAATACAGGAAGATTTGAATATGAGTTTTCGCTATGAGATCCGTTTGAGTGGTGCCGGTGGTCAGGGTTTAATTCTGGTAGGTAAGATTCTTGCCGAAGCCGCCGCAATCTATGATGATAAGAACGCAACACAGAGCCAGTCCTATGGTCCGGAAGCACGTGGAGGCGCAAGTCGTTCCGAGGTCATCATTAGTGATGAGGACATAGATTATCCCAAAGCACATGCCATCGATCTACTGCTGGCCATGACCCAGGAAGCTGCCGACAAATATGCCGGAGATGTAAAACCCGGTGGAATTATACTGGTTGATTCCAGTTTTGTGACCACGGTACCCAATGGCGATTATCAGGTATTCAGCCTGGAGATAACCAAATTTGCCGAAGAAAAAATTGGAAAACGCATTGTTGCGAATATTGTTGCGCTCGGGGCGATCGAACGCCTGGCTCATGTTGTGAGTGAAGATGCACTTATTAATGCGATAAAAACCAGGGTACCCAAGGGTACCGAAGAAACAAATATTCTTGCTTTTAAACATGGTCAGAACCTGATAAAAACCTGATAAAGTATTAAGCATATGCCGGATCCTATCAATGCCCTAGAAAAACGCGTCTCTGAACTTGGTAATCATCTTCACAAATTTACCTTCACGATTAAAAAACATAAAGATGCCCTGATTCATGATCTCGATAAATCAGGGAAATTAATGCAAATCCATCTTTGGCATTCAAGTTTTTCATCACCCGACGAAATGAAGGTCATCTCCAGCCTGACTGGTGACACCAAACGCAATGTAGAAAATATCAGTTGTTATTATGCCCTGCAATATCTGCACCTGATATTCCGGAATATTGACATCCTGGCACTTGGTATCATTTCCGGTGAAACCCAGACCGATGTATATCACCAGTTTTTAATGCAATTTGGCAATGATTACAGAAGATTAAGCCAGGCTTATCTGGACAATTTACTACACATATATCTGACGGAAAAAGATACGCCTGAATTTTTTATCTGCAGTGTCGGAACAAAAATTGACCAGGATGATATCGATCTGGGAATTATTACTGAAGAAAACAAGGATGTTACAAGCCTGAACAACGCTATGCAGAAAGTTACACAAAATATGCTTGTCTATGCCACACCGTTACATTTGCATCTTTCTGAGCATGTCGGCAAACAGGATTACACCACCACAATTCCGGAATATACCGAGTTGCTTCAAAAGCGTATTCAGGATGTGGTTATCATTTCAGAAATCCTGAATGCGAAAATATTATCTGGTAGTACGCGTTTGTTTGAAGAATTTCAAAAAAAAATACTTGATAAATATTTTTATAATCCAACTAAGAATATCCGTTATCATGAGGGCTTTCTCCGCGGCATCCTGGGCGAAGCACGTGCCTGGCTGATCAGTCCACCACAGAACGATGCAATTTCGCCAAAAGAAGATGCCCTGCGCATGCTCAAATCAATGCTCTATGCAAAAAAAACAATTCATGGTATTAAAGATGTAAATCCCTGGGATATAATTAAAGAAATTAAGAAGCAAGAGCCGGAACTACGATCTGAATATGAATTACTTTTTAAAGCGCTTTCCTTCCTGGAAATGTTCAAATTTTTAATGCAATTGTATATCATCCAGGAAGAAACGTTCCGACCCGAGGATATTGATATCAACCAATTGAATCTTCTGGCAGAACGAATGGGATATAAATCAATCGGAACTGTGAGTTCCTGGGATCAGTTAATTATTGATTATTATCGTTATGTAAAAGAGGTTCGTAAACTCTGCGATTTTTTAATGAAAGATGTTACAAAACATCTTCGGAAAATCTCAGTTTTGATTAAAATGCTGAAAATCCAGATGCAAAAAGAACGCTCCAAGGGAGAACAAAGATCACTGGTCTTAAATTTTATTAAAAATGCTCAATTTTATTATGGAACCAAATATTGGGAAGATGTTCTGAATCTTATGCAGGACAATCCGGATATACTCGGCGAATTTATTCAGGGATTTAACAATCTCAGTGATTCCGAGCAAGATAAAACAATTTTCAGATATATTGAGTGGTCCCGGTTTACATTAATCACCATCACCAGATTTATCACTTTAATCGGTAAATACCAGGCCTGTGAAATTGGGGATACTCTCTTTCATCGCATGAGCCAGACCTTTCTGGAATTTATCGAGAAGCATCCTGACACGACCGAACGATTATGCCGTATATACAGCCACTATCCCGAAATAATTCATGAATTTATGCAATTGTTACCCGAACCTTATTTTGAGTACTTTGACCGGATTCTGTCCAAACCGATAATAAATGAGCGGTTGCGAGAATATCATTACCAGCTACAGGAATTGTGTAATATTCATAAATGGTCAGGTCAATATTTTCACCGCTTTTTTTATCGTGTGATTTCCAATCATCCTGAGTATCTCAATACGATAACTGAAACTTCACAAATGTCGAAAATATCTTCCGGGCTTTTAGCTATGGTGGATGTATACCCCGATCTTCAGGAGAGAAAAAAGGCATTAGGTGCCTATTATGATCTCGAATTTTTGCGAGTGGGTATCGGCACGATGCGTGGCGTGGAACTCAAAATCACAAATCGTGAATTTACAGAGTTTTGTGATAATTATATGGAAGCACTGTTTGACATCTGCTCTGAAGAAATAGAGAAAGAAACCGAGCAAATTCCGCCCAGCACCGATACATTTGCCGTACTCGCGGCCGGGGGTCATGCCCGGCGGCAAGCTTATGACGATGATTACGACCTGATCGCCATAGTAGCCGGCGAAGATAAAAAAATTCTAAAACATGCGACCAAAATAATGACCCGTATAAACCGGGAAATTCTGAATCGTGGTTTATTGTCCCATTACCGGCTGGGTGAAATACTTGGCGGATTCGTAAATCCCATTCAACAAATCAGTGATTATCTTAAGTCTGATGATGATGACAGTTTTATTGACCTCTCCCAGTTATTAGGCGCCCGAATGATTATCGGCAGCATGGATATGGAACAAATGGTGAAGGAAAAAATTCTCAAACCTTTTATATTCGATCGTAAGCAGGAATATATTGAACGGATGATCACTGAGATTTATAATCGTGAGAAAATCAACAAGGAAAGATCGGAAGGAACGATAAGTCTGAAAGAAACCAGGGGCGGCCTGCGGGATATTGAAGCAATTGCACTCATACTCAAAGCTTTTCTTTCCGATGAAACCTCACTATCTGAATCCTATTTTGAAGAAATCAGGTTGCAATTTCCAGAAATTTCCGAGCAACTGGATACGCTTACCGAATCAATTTACTTTTTGCGAACGATCAGAAATCTGTACCGATTGATGGTTTCTGCCGAAGATAAGATTCAGGAGCATTACCTGGGAAGATTGGGCGCTGTTTTTATTCAGGGAAACCATCCTGAATGGGGAACGCCAAAGGCAATAATGGAACGCATCCAGACAACACTGAAAGAATCTGCTACCGCGCGTGATATAGTATTAGATTATATCAGAAAAAAAGTTTGATAGATAAAGCATACTGTGAGGCTTATAATATATTATCGTTCCCAAGTACAACTTGGGAACGAGGAAAGTAAAGTTTTATAAAATTCTCAGTGTACCCGGTGGTATCTCTGTAGCTCTATATGTCTTAAAAGTTATTCATAACGCAGAGATTCGATCGGTCGCATAAGTGAAGCTTTGTAGGCCGGCCAGAAGCCAAAAGTCAATCCGACAGCAGTACAGAACGCCAGTCCGATTAAGGCCCAGTCCATAGGAATAATTACAGGAAAACCTGTCAGGACACTCACAATATTTCCCAGACCAAAACCAACCATAACACCAATAACACCACCTATGTTACTCAGTATAATGGCTTCGAATAGAAACTGAATCAGGATATTTTTACGCTTGGCGCCAATTGATTTTCTTACACCGATCTCTCGGGTTCGTTCTATGACTGAGACAAGCATAATATTCATAATTCCGATGCCTGCGACAATTAGTGCAATAATTCCGATAACAAAAGCGCCGGTTTTCACACCTGCCGTCGCCTCATTAAAAGTTTTAATCTGACTGTCGTTGGTAAAGATAGTAAAATCATCTTCCTCATGCGGTTTGAGTCCTCTTTCGCGGCGCATGACCGCCCGGGTTTCTTCCAAAGCATCCTGTACTATTTCAGGTGATTTGGCGCGCACCGTAATATTTACTGATCTTGGTTCACCAAAACGCGTATTCCCGTATAATTGTACAATCATGGTAATCGGGATAAGTACATAATTATCAAAATTACCACCCATGGCAGATTTCTTTTCGCCAAACACACCAACCACTCTGAATTTGCGACCATCAAGTTTCACTGTTTTATTTATTGGATCAGTCCAGGGAAATAATTTCTGTGCAACCGCATAGCCTAATACAATGACCTTCCTTTTCAATTTCACATCTTCATTATATAAAGTACGGCCATATTCGACATAATGAGTATTATTCGGTCCATATTCGGGTGTACCACCACAAATAGTAACATTCGGATTAGTTTGCGTATTTCGGTATTTGACCACATGCCCAAAATCCCACAATTCTGATCCCACCAAAGTAACAGTGGACACATTTTCACGTATCGCATTAGCATGTTCGATTGTGGTTGGCCGGCGGCGCATAATCTTGCGGCGTTCGGCCTCTGTTGTCGGACCGGCAGCTGCCCATTTTTGGACCTGAAAAACCGTTGATCCAAGTACACTTAATTCGCCCTCGATTGTGGTCTGGATAACTGATATTCCGGTCATTACGCCAATAATGGAAGCCACACCGGCTATTATGCCAACCAGTGTTAAGAAGGATCGTAATTTATGACTCATTATGGCGGAAATCGCCATTTCGAATAATTCTCTTAATATCATATCACAGTACCTCAATTACGGAGTCAGTGTAGTCCATCTTAAAGATGGACTACAACGTAGGCCAACGTAGGGCAACATAGTACAACAAACACATAAATTGAGTAATATCATCAGCATCCCATTACTCATATCGTAATGCCTCAATCGGATTTAATCGTGATGCCCGATATGCCGGTATCAGGCCGGAAACAACTCCTGTCAGAATAGCAATGGTCAGAGCAACCAGAATAATCGTCGGTGAGATACTGGCCGGTAATACAAAAGCATTTATCAATTCTGCCACACCAAATGACAAACCGACACCGATAAATCCGCCAAGCAAACATATAATACAAGCCTCAAATAAGAATTGCATCAGAATAGAACGCTTTTTGGCCCCGATTGCCTTACGCACCCCGATTTCCCTGGTGCGTTCTGTTACGGAAACAAACATAATATTCATAACACCGATCCCGCCTACAAAAAGCGATATACCGGTCACAATCAACCCAATAATCAGAACAACCCCCATAACATTATTATATGCGTCCATCAAGGTGTCCATGGCATTAATCGCGAAATTGTCTTTATCGGTCGGTTTAAGTTTTCTGATTTTACGCATCTCGCCGATAACATCGTATTTGAAATTCTCCATTGACTCCTGGTTTGGTGCTTTAACAGAAATTGTGTAATTCCGATGTGCGCCGCCAAAATTTTTAAGCAAGCTGGTGATGGGAATAAATACCTGTTTGTCAAAATTGGGACCGCCAAAAAAGCCGGCACTACCCAGCTTTTCCATAATTCCAATAACACGATATTTATACCAGCCGACACTTATTTCTTTGTTTATAGGATCGATTCCATTAAATAGTTTTTCTTTGATTTCACAGCCGATCACACAGATATTTTTCTTGTTTTGTACCTCAAATGGTGTCATAAAGCGACCATACTCAGGCGCCCCACCTGTCACCATTGTGTATTTATCGGTAGTACCCACAATTGGTACGGCTTCCATTACAGTAGATCTGTATTTAATATTTCTACGTGTATTTGTCACCGGATTTACAGCTTGTGCATTCTTGAGCCGACGCTGCAATTTATCACTATCTTTAAGGGTTAAATTAGGCCTGTTACGAAATTCAAAAAAATTCCCCGTAAAAACCCAGGGTGTACGGGATACATAATAAACATCAGATCCTATAGCCGAGATGCTTTCCTTGAAATTATTCGCCAGCCCGTTAGCCGCGGTCATGGTTGTAACCACTGCCATGATGCCGATAATGATACCAAGTGTCGTCAGAATGCCCCGGCTTTTATTTGCTCTAATTGCCGAGACTGCCATCCGGAATACCTCAATTTTATCCTGAAAATAGCTCATCTGTCATTCTCTTATAATGGATTTTGAGAATCTGATAAAATATTATCTATGTCAATCATAATGTAGTAGTGATCTGACTATTTATTATTTTATAGCGAGAGTTATCTGTTCCTTATCTTCGACAACCACCCTGGCATTATTGGTCAGGGTCTGGCTGATGGCCCGGTAATTTCCGGTAACAATCAAATCACCTTCTGATATACCTTCAAGTATCTCGATATGCGTCTCGCTCTGAATTCCCGTTTTCACCTGATAAGCCATCACCTCATTATCCTCAACAACGAAGACAACCTGCACAAAACCGTCCCGGTCGGGAGAATAAGTCAATTGATCAGTTGAATCAGCCTCTGCATTCGTAGCACCATGTCCGTTTAATTGATCCGGGGTACGAACCGCCACACTTTGAATAGGAACAACAACAGCATTTTCGCGAATCTCGGTGACTATATCGGCACTGGCAGTCATTCCGGGACGTAATTTTGTACCAGGCTGATCGATAGCAATTTTAACCTCGAATTCGGTTTTCTGATCAGCCGAACCTTCAGCAGTAATTTTAGCACTATTCGCCATTTCACTGACAATACCCCTGAACCGGACATCCGGTAATGCATCAACCTCAATTGTTGCGCTATCACCCAGTTGAATTGAAACGATATCATTTTCATCTACGTCAATAAGAGCTTCCATACCGGACATATTAGAGACAACCATAATTACGTCTTCCTGGAACTGTGAACCCAGTGCAATCTCGCCAACTTCCTTATTCAACGCGCTGATAGTTCCAGCCATCGGTGCACAAATGGTTGTCTTAGAATGATTATCCTGTGCTTCTTTCAAAGTTGCCCGGGCCTGCTCTACCTGTTCCAGTGATGCCTGATAGCGTGCTTTTTCAACCTGAAATGCCGCAGATACCTGGTCCAGTACCGCCTGTGATTCAAGATTTTTATTAAACAATTCTTCCGTCCGGGCTAAGTCTTTTTTCGCTTTGATCTTGTTTTGTTTTACCAGATTAGCATTGGCCTCTGTTGCCCGCAGGTTTGCTTC
Organism: uncultured Calditrichota bacterium; assembly: GCA_964445625.1. Lineage (GTDB taxonomy): Bacteria > Calditrichota > Calditrichia > JAJRVZ01 > JAJRVZ01 > CAVXXB01. The sequence continues at coordinate 4,977 of CAYULK010000059.1, read as the reverse complement.
CGAACGCTCGACAGCTGCATTAAATTTTTCCTGATCAAGACGAACCAGCAAATGCCCCTCTTCTACCCAATCGCCCTCTTTAACACCCAGGTACATAATCTTTGCGGCGACATCGGCACTGATCTTTACTTTTGTCTGTGGCTGGATTACTCCGGTTGCGGTTACTGTCTCTATGATCTTCTGTGATTCCACATTAGCGGTTTGAACAAAAACACCTTCCTCGCCATTTCCGCTCATCGTCAATGACACTACTACGACAGCCAATACAACAACTGCACTGAGAATGATAATTATTCTCTTTTTGGTCATGGTTAAAGCCTCCTGATATGATATATTTGAAATGCTTCTATTGATGTGTTACAGTCACTATTACGGTAATCATGATAAAATGTTACAGATAAATTTAGGATAATGGCAGGTTTCGGTAGGCAATTGGCGATAGGCAAAATTTCAGATGGTAGGTTTCAATAGGCAATAA
>CAYULK010000059.1:0-4399 GCA_964445625.1 uncultured Calditrichota bacterium | reverse complement strand
GGTAGGCAATTGGCGATAGGCAAAATTTCAGATGGTAGGTTTCAATAGGCAATAATTCAGATGGCAGGTTGGCGATAGTAGTAACAGTACCATCATTTCTTGTAGAGATCTCACCAATATTTTTCCATATGAATCGATCCCGGTTCCAGAGAGGTATGTTCTTTAAATCCGGATTTCTCCAGCAGGAGCAGCATTTCGCGAATCATCTCAGGATGTCCGCATAAAAATATACGTGTGTTTTCCGGGGTTATATCATGCCCCCAGATATCCTGAACGACGTTGTCTTGCCACAATTGTTGCACAAATCCGGTACGACCTCCCCAGGGAATAGGCTCTTTTTCCGGTTCACTGACCACTGGAACATACTTAAAATTTGGACAGAGGCGTTCAATCGTTACCAATTCTGAACGATAACCAAGATCCCATGAATTTAAAGCACTGTGCACTACGCAATATTTTCTTTTTTCCTGGCTGATGACGCTGCTCCGCAACATACTCATATACGGCGCCACCCCGGTACCGGTGGCAAAAAGAATGATGTTTTGATCCTGTGGGACTTCACCGATCGTAAACATGCCCTTGGTTTTTGATGACATCCATAATTTGTCACCATTATTCATGGCAAAAAGTCTGGGTGTTAACGCACCGGTTGTCACCAGGCGAATATAAAACTCGATATATTGCTTTTCTTTGGAACTGGATGCTATCGAGTATGCTCTTCGCACAAGTTTATCTTCCCTTGGTGGCGTCGTTTCCGGCTCAGAATACATATAGCGTGGTGCTGAACCGGGCAGACCGATCACGGTGTATTGCCCGGGGATAAACTCGGGTAATTCCCAGCCATCAGGAACGATACGAAGAATTATAAGTCCGGGTGCAACCTCTACTTTTTGGGCCAGGACAGAATTCAGTTCGGGTAATGCCATGGTATACTCCAATAATAAAGATGTATAATTTATGAAGTATTCATCTATAATTCCATACTTTCAATAGATGAAATATCAGTATTATAAACACACAGGCAGGTATTAAATTTTACGCACTACTTGATATGGCAGGTACGACATAATTGACTATTATTATTTGGAATTTTCAAGGAAAGAGATCTGGTCATTCCCGGACTATGGATATCATGACATCCGGCACATCCTTCTGTATTTCGTGTGACATGAATATCATGACATGAACTGCATTCCAGTCTCCCCTCAACCAGAAGATCTTTGCTAATTGTATTACCCAATCCGGATGGGGTTTGATCCGGCGCATGAAGATTACCATCTGCTTTGGCCAGAGCATCATCATAGACAAAAGAGATAGGATGCCCATTATGCAAATTGTTGTTAATTTTACCAAAAGTAACATATTGTGTGCCGCTTGTACGTCCGCCAAAATTTTCAATTGCAACAGTTCCATCATGACATGAGAGGCATAATTTTGATATACCAGCCGGTTGTCCGGCCACTGCATCTAAACTGGTACTTGAGTATAATTCATACACCGCTTCTGTTACCTGATGATTCCACAATGGAGCACCTGATGCTTCCGTATTGGCGTGCTGAGGGGTGTGACACGGGCGGCATATTTCACCGTTACTCCAGGTGGAATTACTAAAATCGTGGTGACTCCCCTTGATATCGGCAAATAATTTAACACCAAAGATGAATCCGGCCATTGATATAATCACTATGATTTTTTTCCACATTTATTTTACCTCCCCATGCTTTTGCAGCTAAAATTTTTGCGTCCTTGCGGTTAAGTAATCCGTGTTAATCAGTGTGCCCAAGGAATTCCTCCGGGATAATTCGCAGCTAATTAATTTTTTTGTTTGTCCGGGAATACTTATATAACGAATGACATCCCGGCTGACAACTGCCGCCATTTGGAGTTTCCTGATAATTCATGGGCATTTCCCATTGCCCGTATTTTACATGGTCTGAAATTAAATATAGCTGATCCGATGCGTGAACGTCGTGACAGAGAATACAATTTCTTCCTTTTTTCTTCATAACATGCAAATAATGTAAATTTTGGTTTCCATTTCTGAATTCGGTTGATTCAGACGTGATCTCAATAGATATCAATTCCGAATCATGGCATTCGAAACATAATTCAAAATTATCCGCACTGTTATTCACATACATTGTTTCCGGAAATAATGATGAAAGTAAATATTTATTTTGCGAGCTGTGGAGCAAATGGCACGATAGGCAGTCTTCCTCCACCGGTGCATGAATAGTTTCCATTGTACTTACTTTGGCTGAGACAGCATTGATGTTACTTCCCTTAAACTCAATAAATTTTTTATGACATTGAGCACACAGATTATTGGGAGAGACACGGAATAAACTTTCATTCTCAGACTGATGCGGATTGTGACAAACCGTACAACCGGATTTATCCAATGACCGGCCATGCATGACATGCAGCGTATCAGACTCTAATCCTATTTCGTGGCATTCCATACAAATATCACGCATTGGCGCCTGCAACAAATGGGAAAACTCTGATGAATGGACCATATGACAGGTTGTACACTCTCCATCTGCAACCGGTACGTGAATATTTGTCTGCGTATTCTTTTCAGTATGACATTGATAGCATAGATCCGGTTGATCTTCCGATAAAGTATATTCATCACCTTCGGACTGCGGATGCGAATTACCGGATGTCTCATGACAGGCAGAACAATCATCTTGTGCGGCAGCATGTTTGAATTTATGCTTCATAACATCCGAATGGCATCCCGGCGCTGTACAATTTTCTTCATCTGTACCGGATGTTATATTTTGTGCCGGTAGCAGCACACAGTTAACCGCTATAATGATATTAATATAAAAGTTAAAATAAATATTCATTTGTTCACTCTAAAATTTTCGTTCAATTCTAAGAAAAACAGTCTTATAATTTACATCTTCTGTGATGTATAGGCGTCGGAACATTTCCATGCCAAATGTGATGGCAATTCTACGATATGAAAGAATGAGCTCTCCCCGCAGCACCAGCAAATCCAAATCAAGACCACGTCCCAATTGCTTACGATACCCGCCATTCACCCTTGCCTTTATAACACGACTGAAAGCATAAGAAATTTTCGCAGATACGTCTCCAAATTCCTGCCTTTGAAAAGCCGCCTTTAAAAAGATGGTGCGATAATTACCGGATAATGAATAATTCAATCTGTACCATGAAAATCCGGACATTTGGAAAAAGATGCGGCTAGATCTGTAAGGGACAATATTACTGTTAAAATTATCATATTCATATCCGCCGTTAAACTTCCAGATGGAAATCTTACCGCCAACAACAGTCTGTTCGAAGGCTTTCAATATTCTGAAGTTTGATAATTGCAAATTTTCAAAATCACTAATGTTTCTGCGAACGTAGAATTCGAACAGCCTTTTAAATATTGAGATGCTTACACCATAACTATGGTTGATATTGTCGTAACTGGATTCGCCATTATTTGTGGCAAGGTAATCAATGTAGACTGTTTCACCGGACGTGATTTGTCCTCCGGAAATACGTTGAATTTCCAGAAACTCCTCCCGGGGTATCAGAATATAATCAATATTTTGCTGAAATATAATGGATTTAGTTTCATCAGTTACTCTAACCGATGAGATGATTATATTGGGAAAGTTAAGTAAAACGATCTGAGTGTCATCCAGATCATGTTCCTCGTCTGTGATTCTGATCACCGGATCTTTGACCGTCCACGACTCATCTCTGCGGCGATAATTATAAAACAACTTAAGTTTGCCGGATGGAATTTTTTTTTCATAGTTCAGGCCGGCGCCGTATGACATTCGGTATTGCTCATAATTACTATGAATGGTTGTATTTGATTCTACGTAAATATTACTTGTCAGACTTTGATATAGTTTATGATCAAGTTTCAGCAAATAATTATATTGATCGGAATTAACAAGTTTATTGTCCGTTTTGAAATACCGGAAATTGCCATTAAAATCAAAATTAACCGGCAATTTTAAGCGCAGGTTACCAAATGCCTGAATCCGATCCAGATATTGTGAACCTACCTGGTGGTGCAGTCTGAAATTGGCATTTAAATTATTCTCCCGTTTTTTATCAAAATATATATTCTCGTCAAATACTAAATTGGTAAGAATATTTCTGTGAGGCACGTTCCATGAATATTGACGGATGTAATCCTCATATGTATACGTAAATTTTCCCTGGTCATAATCACTAAAGGATTTATCAATGCCGGCGATTAATTTTTCGCTGCGATGATTGAATACCCTTCCTGTCTGAATCTCAAACTGATCCCATTTTTCCTTCAAATATTCGAACCGTGCAGGGAGAAAATAGTTATTCAGAGAAATATTGCCCCCGGATAGAGTTCGCTGCATCTCGACATCGGTAGTCAGATCCCGGT
>CAYULK010000058.1:0-13121 GCA_964445625.1 uncultured Calditrichota bacterium | reverse complement strand
AATTCCACCGAATCGGTATCACCATATCTTCTCTCGTTCTGGGGCGATTGGGATGGCAGTACCCGTCCATCCGGACAGGGGCATTTGCTGGTATCTGCAGTCCTGCTAGAGAATGTCCGCCGGCTGGCAGATCTGGTTACTATATTAAATACCACCGCACCGGATATTAAGATATCGCCTGACATTTTAACTGAGATTCATAACCTGGGGTCACGGACAATAAAGTTCTGGCAATTATTACACAACATCAATATTCTGACAAACCAGCTTGAAAAACGGTACCGGAGCGTGCTGCCCTTTAATTTTAAAACTTCAAAATTCCGAAGAATCGCATCACGTTACAGAGTGATCCGGGATCCATTAAGAGTGATGTGGCAGCATAATGACCGTCTGGAAAAAAAGATGCTGGCTTTGCGAATGCAGCGTCGTGAGTCAATGGAATATTATTTTGCTCTAAATAAGCGATTACGTAAACTGTTATTTGAAAACCTTTCACTTTTCGATTCGCTTTTCCAGATTCCCGGATTTGCTTTAAAAGCCGGTCTCTATCGCAGCCCATTGCGTCGGTTTAACCTTACACCGCGCATACATCAAAATATGCTAACCTCCAATGATCAGTTTGCGATTGACACAACCGTTCATAATATGATGGAAATAAATGAGATTTCAGGTAAATATGGCAATCCCGGGATGATTCTGGCCTTACAGATCAGCATGTCGGATAAACCTGAAGCTTTAATTGCACTGGATCGCAAGATCAGATCTCACAGAGAAAACCTTTTACGTGAACAACCGGATCTCCAGGTACCAAACATCTGGCTGATTCCCCTGTTTGAGGATGTTGAAACAGTAAACAATATTGATAATTATCTGAATCGTTTATGGGAATACAGCATCGCGAGCAGGCGAATTGAACAGGAAACTTCTGACAGATTTGCCGAGATGATATGTGAAATATTTATTGCCGGTTCAGACCTGAGCCAGCAGGTAAGCCAGTCAACAGCCGCTTTTTTATACAAAGATGCCAGGTTAAAAATAATAAAATGGCTGGCTGAAAAGGGGCTTAGCGACAGGATCCGTCTAAAATTGGGCAGTGGTGAACCCATGCAACGTCAGGGAGGATATTATAAATCTGCTATTACCAGAAATCCGTTCCTGGATAACAGAAATTCGCGAATACGGATGACCCGGAATCTTAGTCCCGCTGCGCAAAAGAGCACCGAATATGCAAAAAGTCCGTTGCAAGGCATCATGTCCGGTGGAGATTTAAGAACATATCAGAGCCGGGTTTTTGAAAAGTTAAAGTTTATAGCCACGGAAGAACGCGCACAACTTCTCTTTCATGTTAAGCAGGCACAGGAATTTTATCAGAATGAACTCTTTCGTATAAGTGAGCCATTTCTTGAGACAAGGCTGGCTTTTGAAGAAAGAGGATTTCAGGAATTAGAACGATTATCTTTTGGTCAACGTGATCCGGTTTACGCTGAATTCACGGATCTTGTGACTCAGAATTTTCGCCGTATTTTATATGGCAGCGAAGAAGATGTTGTGGGAATCCATGTCATATCTTATTTTATTTCACGGACCACACCGATTCTTCGCGACCGGCCCACTGTGAGGCCTTCCCGCGAACTTACCTCTGATCGCGGGCAAAGGATCATTCAACGTATTGCCCAGACATTACCGCTGGCACGTCATGGCACATTGCTCAGGGCAATCGGTCATAATCGGGCACAAACTTTCATCCTCGGTATTAATCAGCTTACCACGGGTTTGTTCCGCGCTCTCGATGAATTTGCAGCTACACAAAGTACATATGAAGATGGTCTGGCCCTGATTAATGACAGAATTTTACCAAATTTACCGGTTCAGGAAATCATGCATAGTTTAAGAATCTACCATGATTTCAATTTAACCTATTTAAAAAAAGTGGCCCGTGGTTTTCCTGCCGGCAATTCTGCTTTTCTGTTCCTGCGTGAGGATCTGGACAGCATGAACAAGTATATCGGGTTATTTCAGAAAGAATTCCTCAGGCGTCATGGATTAAATATTGGTGATTTTTTTGAGGGTAATATATTTAAACCAAATTTGTTGCCGGCATTAATACCATCGTTAGCTGTGTTGCTGCAACCGGATATCTTTAATACTAGCGAGGAAGAATTAGTCAAAGTTATTGATGGAAAAACAGACGATCGATGGCTTTCTGAAATTCGTCCATTATTGGATTTACCTGTGGCATTGCAAAACTGGCGCAGACATATCTGGGAAATGATCGAAGAACCGATTTTTGCCCAGGTAAAAAGTTTTGTAGAATTAGCCCAGGCTCTGAACACACTTACCGCGGGGCAATCCCAGAAGGAAACAAGTCTGGCAACCAATCCTGCCAAAATATTCAGAATGAGCTCAAATATTGCAACTCTTCTACATGGTGTCCGCGACGATTCAATGCGTCAGTTCCTCAGTTCAGTCGTTGAATATCTGTCGCAATTACCAGACTCCACAGAACAGGTTCCGATTAATATATTACGGGCACTGGAGGATGTTGAAACAATAATTAAAATTGAAGAGCAGGCCTTGACAAAAAAAGAGCAGGATGCATTGCGGTTTTATATTTTGCAAATGGCACGCCTGGCCGGAGAAAATGGGTAACAGTAGTCGATAGGCGATAGGCCATTGCACAATTTATTATATAATTTTAATGATTGTTTGTTTATAGCTGCCGAGTGTTCAAATCGAAGGAGCGTATTTTTTCACGGAGTGTTGTTCGTGAGATATTTAAAATCTGTGCTGCTTTTGATTTGTTTCCGTTGGTACGCGTTAAAACTTTTCTTATATGGACCCGCTCAATATCCTGTAAAGAGCAATTTCCTAAGGCATTAATATCGCCCGGATTTGCATCCGTATCCAAATCCGGGAAAGGTAAGGCTTCGACAGATATTACTCCCTTACGTGTGATAAGTACGGCTCGTTCAATCAGTAACCGTAATTCATCTACGTTTCCCGGCCATTGATATTCTTTTATTTTCTTCTCCGCTTCGGGTGTTAAACCATTTACACTATGATCAAATTTTCTGTTGAACAGTTGAATATAAAAATTAGCGATAGGTAATATATCAGGTTTACGCTGACGGAGTGGGGAGACACCCAGTTCAAAAGCACGCAATCGAAAAAATAATTCACGTGAGAATTGTTCATGATTCAGAAATGTTTCCAGATTATATTCGGTGAGTGCGATTATTCTTGCGTTGGATTTCTGTTCATTTTTTGAATTGATTCTTCTGTATATTCCGGCATCCAAATAAACCAGTAATCTGTACTGTAATTCATTATCTATGATTTCAATATGATTCAGGACCAATGTACCTTCCTGAGCATGTTCAAGGTAACCCTGTTTTTCATTGGTTTTTTCGGCCGGATTAGCTGCCCTGCCAAACAATTGCTCGAGCAATTCATTTGAAGAAGCTGTTTTGCAGTTGATTACATGAAATGGCTTAGCTGCATCATTGCTTTTAAAATGTATCAACCGGGCAATATATTCTTTTTCGGTTCCTTTCTCACCGCGTATTAAACAATGAGTTTTACGGGATTTTGAAATCACATTTACAAAGTCATTGATCTGTTTCAGGGTTTTACTTTCTCCAACCAGCGGCAGATCATGCTCACTGCTGACTGACTCGGCATACGACTGAAAGCGTGATCGGGCGGGAATTGTTGTATTGTATAATAATAATTTTAGATTATGTTTATTGGGAGGATTGACTATTTCTTTAATCATCCGGGATTTAACAGATTTGGGCAGGCGCAGAATTGATTTTGCCGCATTATATACGGCCAGACCTGTTTTTGAATTATTCTTAAAATACCGGGTTAAACCCCTGGGAAATTTTCCTTTTGAGAACTCAGGCTGCCAGATAATCAAATCCAGATCAGTTCTTACAAATTCAGGACTATTAATATCCGAATGGGTAAGTATCTGTGTCTGAATATCAGATTCCCCACTCAGCTTCTGAAAACCATTAAAACTCTTAATGGCAAGTCCAATACGTAAAACCATATGCCCCTTTGAGATTATTATAAAATAGTAATCGTCATAAAAAGGGCAGACCTTATAATCATTTAAGAATTTTAATGATGTTTATATGGGGAAATATAATTGCGTTCCCAAGTACAACTTGGGAACGAGGATAGCAAATGATATGATCGATGTAATCCATCTTAAAGATGGACTACATCGATTGACAACATCTATCGCAGCTTATAATGATTTTATAGCTTGAATCAATGACTCCCTGGTAATTCCAAAATGTTCCCAAACCTCATAATGACCCTGGGATGGTGCAATTCCGGGATCCACAATACCAACATGTGCCATCGGTGTATCCAACCCATTACCATATCCGGCAATAACTCCCGCAAAACCACGCCGGCCGGATTCTTTGTCACCGATGATTCCATCTTCAATTGTAACAACACCTTCGGGATATTTTGAGATTACGGTGTTGATAAATTTCTCCGGTACAGGTAATCCATTGACTATTATTACATCTGTAGGTAATCCGTCTTGATTTAAATCTTCTGCTGCCTCTGCAGCCAAATGTGCAGGTGCTCCAAAAGCCAGAATTACATGTTTAGCATTTGAATAGTTCCTGAATTCTGTTACCGGACTCCATTCCCGCTCTTTTGTCCAAAGAGCATCGGAACTGTCCTGTTTGCTTAATACGGGCAGATTGTCTCTCGGTATGCCGATGATATGCCCGCCATAATTTGCTGCAGCATCTTTTACCGCCATAAAAGCTGCGCCGGAATCCGCCGGGGCATAAAAACGATGCAGGTAAGGAAGATAACCCAGGGCAAGTGTGATCCAATCCAGACTCCAGCCGGAAAAATGATCACGACCGGTGCAAGCCCCAATATGTGAAAGATGAAAAGTTACATTTAATCCTTCATTAATACCGTTCAGATTACGCTGATAACGCCACATCTCAAATCCTTCCCGGGCGTTACCTTCATAAAATGCCGCAAAAGTGGAAAAAACAATAAACTGCGGCAATTTGCTGCTCATGGCCAAACCATTTACCATTAATGCCGATGCTTGCTCTTCAATACTCATCTCAAACTGATGATTTTCATCCAGATATGTACGCGCTTTGTCCAGTTTGGTGGAAGCATCCAGATCGCAACTGATGACAAAAACGTTATCGGGATGCGATTCTGCTACCGCTGTATAAGCTGATTGAACTCCAGCCCGCGGACTGACTTTTGTATTTGTATCCGGCAGGTCTACTTTATCAAGAATTTCCTGTGAAATAATCAGGTTTTTGCTCCCGGGTGCAGGACGGGACTCTGTTATCACTTCAACTTTATCAGAATTATGCAGGGATGTTAAAGCCTTTGACTGCTCATCGGTCATCTGAAGCATAGGATTGTTTAAAACTGCCTGCAAATCACGTCCCTTCATATGTCCGTCATGATGTCCCTTACCACCGGCCAGCCCATTAACCAGAAACACACATTCAAGCATGGATTGTACATCACCATAACTCATCAAGGTGCCGGGAATCCAAATTTCCGTGTCAAGATCAACCTGATTTTCCCTGGCAAATTCAGCCACCTCATTTGAGATACCATATTTTTCACCAAGAATGTTCAGATCGACCCGCCGGTTGCTATCAGATAAAAATCCATTTGGATATATCAGGGAGGGCTTTCCGGATTTTGCATTGGCAAATGCTTCCTTATAGGCAGCATACAAACTGCCTGCATCATGAATACTATCTATTTCCAGGATGGATATTCCCAGTGATTCGATTATGGGCCTCGGGTCTTTATCCATAATCATTTTATTTGAGCCCGAAAGTTGAATGCCATTGCGATGCATAACAAAGGTTATCGGTGCTCCATGCAAATCCGCAGCGTTAAAGCCATTCAAAGCCTGACCGGATATCCAGCCCGCATCGCCACAATGTGTTATTACCCAGGAATCTGTACCGTAAAGTGCTTTCTTGCCCAATGCTTGTCCGGTGGCAACGGGAATCATCACACCAAGACGTCCGCCATTAAGTTGTGTACCTCCGGGCACCCAGGCAACATGACCGGCAATGTCCAATCCCTGGCGAAAATTGTTTATGACATAATCCGGATCCAGATATCCATACGCAGCCAGAGTGCCATAATAGCCAATACTGGTGTGTGCATTTTCGATCGTATATTCTTTTTTCTCGAAATCAATCACCGCCAGTGTTAATACCAGAGCGGAAATCAAATCCAGACCACCGCCCATATGATCAACCTCGTTTAATTTTGACAGTTCTGCAACAGCTGAGATCGCTATCCTGTCCGCAGCGATTTCTAAAGCGCGTAATATATTCACCTGTTCCGGAGAAAGTGCATCAGTCTCGTCAATGTCTATTTTAAACGGCAATACTTTGGATATCAGTTTTTCGCCAACATACCGTGATTCGGCAATTAGTTTTTCATTCCGGTTGTTCTGATTTGATACAAATTCTTTTGCGAATGTATTCATTGTGATCCTCATAATAATTCTTACCAGGAGATAAGCGAAGCGATCTCCGGGAGATTTGACTTCAATTTTTATGGCACGTGTACTACGCCCCGTACTTCTGTATCCTGCCGGCAGACGCCAACGCTTCTATAATAATATAGCGCATGGGCATGCGTCCCAATCCCCCCTGGGCGCAATGTACTTCGCCAAAAACAGAAGAATGATCTGTCCTTCCCATATTATTGTTACAATATAATAGCGCCGGAACCGGATGCCAGCTGTGTGCCTTCATTACCGCAGGTGTGGAATGATCTCCCGTAATTACCACCACATCCGGATTTAGCTCATCCAGATTTTTCACCCATTTATCCACTGTTTCAATTACATCCACCTTGGCATCAAAATTACCATCTTCACCATAACTATCTGTCTTTTTAAAATGGATAAAGAAGAAATCATATTTATCATAATTTTCTTTTAACTGATCAAACATAGCTTCATATGTATCCGGGCGTGGTAAAACATCCATTCCCACCAGTCTCGCTAATCCCCGATACATCGGATATTGCGCAATTGCTGCACAGTGTAAACCATATCTCTCTTCCATGGTTTGAAGCGGCTCATGCCTGGCAAAACCACGGGCCAGTAAAAAATTGGCCGGACTTTCATCACTAAGAATATCCCTGGCCTTTGCCAGAAATTCATTCACATATTGTGCCGTTTTTTCCGACCCGGGATCGGCTCCTTTTGCGACCAGTGGTGGAACTCCAACCTGCTGTGAATCGGTATCATTAATATTACCGCCGAGACCATCCCCCCGGATTACCAGTAATGCCCGGTGCTCTGATTCGGTACTCATAAAAAACTCAATACCATCTGAGAGTGTAATTGTTTCCTGCAATTTTTTACAGAGACGTTCATTTATTTCGCTGGCTATTCTACCTGCTCTGCGATCGGTGACATTTCCGTCATTATCAATTGTACAAAAATTCAGGCGGGCACAAACATCGCGACCGGTCACAGGAAAATCAACACCCAATGCGGATAATATTCCCCTGCCGACATTATCAGCAATCGGATCATAGCCAAAAAGTGACAGGTGGGCCGGCCCGGAACCGGGAGTTATACCATATCCGATCGGGTCAAGTAAAGCCAGGCTGCCGGTACTGGTCATTTTGTCCATATTTGGTGTTTTGGCGGTCTCCAGTTCCGTTTTTCCGCCACGTTCCCTGGGTAAACCACCCAATCCGTCCATAATGATATATATAATTTTAGAATCATTTTTTAGGATTAAAGGCTGCAAAATCTCTTGATTCATAATTCACTCCGCAATATTTTTACATATCAAAGAAGTTAAATATATTGATAGTTTGATTCAACCGCTATTGTTAATTGAATTTACAAATAAATGAAATTTACTCATCCCAAAACGGTAGAACTAACTTGATTTAATCATGACGCTGTGAACAGCATGTGACTAAAGTGACCTAAAAACTTTTATCCACGGATTAACACGGATTATTTAACCGCAATGACGCAAAGGATTCGCTCCCAAAGACGTGCCTTTGGCAAAAGTACCCAGGGCTTATATTATTATTTTAAATAGAATATTTTTAATCTTTGCGAACTTCGCGCGTTTTTTGCGTATTAACGTTAAAAATCTTCACCATGGTTGTAAAATTCTTGCTAAAAAAACAATGTTTTTGGCTATAATAGCATGAGGCTGCATTCAAATTATTTAAGTATCACTACGCGAAGATCACATGAAGATAACGAAGTTTAAAAAGCATGTATCCAAGAATTAAAAATAAATAATATTAAAAATCCGCGGAAATCCGTTTGATCCGTCGTGCTCCGTTTTACGGGGGTAATCCGCGTGCCATAAGTATCGTTGCATTTTTGCGAAAAATAAATATCCAAGCTATGTAATTTATCCTGGCAATAAAAAATGGCCGTAGTCGTATCAGAAAAACATATTACACTCGCTGTTCGTGATCTTCTTAATCTTAATCCTAAAACTTCACGAACCCTGTCATCATTTCCCCTGCCGCAAAGAGGGATGCTTGGTAAAGAAGCGCAGACAAAGGTGCAGAACCGTTCGCAACAAAAATTTGGTTTATTCCACAGAGAATATTCTGTAAACGGCAGCCTTAGCTGGAATGGCTACGATTTTTCTATCCAGGGTCGTATTGATGGTCTTTACGAATTAAAAGACCGGATTGAAGTAGAGGAAATTAAATCGGTTGTTTTAACATCAAAAGAATTTAACGGTTTAAATATTGAAAAATATCCGGAATTCAGTGAGCAGGTGTTATTCTATTGTTATTTATTATATCTCCAGGATGATTCCCGGGAAATCAAACCCTTTCTGACTTTAATCAATCTTGTCAATGATAAAGAACGTGTTTTTCCGCTACTTTTTTCTCCGGTCTCAGTAGAAACTCTGTTGTTTAATCGTTTGCAGCTGATTTTGGAGAAAATTTTACATGAAGAAAAAATCCGGATAAAAAAGCAAAAAAAATTTACAAATATAGATTTTAAGCTGCGAGAAGATCGTCCGGAACAAAATAAAATGATGGAGATTGTTTACAATTCTGCTTCATCGCAAAAACACCTAATGATCTCAGCACCAACCGGTACCGGAAAAACCGCAGGTGCCATTATTCCTGCCCTAAAATATGCTGTCTCAGAAGGTAAAAAACTATTCTTCTGTACATCAAAAAATACGCAACAGGAAATAGTGCATCAAACTTTGCAACCACTCAAAAAGAGTGACACAGAAGTTACGGCCTTATTTCTCCGGGCTGTGCAAAAAATGTGTATCAATGATGTTTTCTTTTGTCATGAAGATTATTGTCCATATGCTAAAAATTATCGTGACCGGTTTGTGAGTTCTGATATATTGGATGACTTGTTGCAGGAAAGATTGATATTACCGGATAGAATTATTGAAAAAGGCCGGATGCAAAAACTTTGCCCGGCTGAAGTAATGCTGGATGTTGCGGTTCATTGTGATATCATTGTTGGTGACTATAATTATGTTTTTGATCCTGCTGTCTATTTGCGTCGAATATTCAACCAGAAAGACTACTCTGACTGGATACTGATCATTGACGAAGCCCATAACCTGTATCAGCGTGGATTAGGATATTACTCGCCACAACTGGCTCGGAAACAGATTCGTTTGCTGATTTCTGATTATCAGGCAAAAAAAGCAAAGGTCTATAAGGAAATATTATCGGTACTAAAGAAAATCGAAAAAACCGTTCATAATATCATGCAGGATGCAGAGGCCTGGCATTCCGGTCAGCAGTTTTGTGACCTGTTACCCGATCTCAAATTATGGGAAGAACATTATTCCCATTATGAATCCGCTTTTATAAAATATTTGATTCATAAGGTTAAGAAAAGGATTATTTTACAGGATGATACTTTTGAGAATTTTTATTATTCGTTACGCCGGTTTTTACAAATTGCCCGCCGGGATGAAGATATTTATAAACCTTATCTGGACGCCACCGGCGGCGGAATTTTAAATATCCAGTGTTGTGATCCATCATTCCCGTTGGGTCAAAAAATTGCAGGATTTCACTCGGTGATTGCCATGTCAGCGACACTTGATCCGGTGGAATATTACCAGGAAGTGCTCGGATTTCCTAAAGATAATACAGAACACCTGATTCTTGGTTCTCCCTTTCCTGCAGAAAACAGAAAAATGATCATTATTCCATCCATATCCACAAAATACAGTCAGCGTCAGAAGGTTTTTCCGGAGTATGCGGATATTATCCGGGATATTGTGACCATTAAACCGGGAAATTATCTGATATTTTTTCCCAGTTTCGAGTTCATGCAAAACGTCAACCTGTTCTTAGGATCTCTGAACTATCAGCGCCTGATTCAGCGACCAAAAATGTCAGATCAGGAACGCGAGGATTTCCTTGATACGCTGCGCAAATCTGAGTCGGGGAATCTTCTCCTGGCGGTTATGGGCGGTATTTTTTCCGAGGGCGTGGATTACCTGGGCGATATGTGTATCGGTGTCATCATATTCAGCCCGGGATTGCCGCAAATCACTTACGCCCGGGATTTAATCAGAGAGTATTATGATACAGGCCGCGGGAATGGGTTTGAATATGCCTATGTTTATCCGGGTATCAATAAGGTGATACAAGCTGCCGGCCGGCTTATCCGCTCACATCAGGATAAAGGAATTATTGTTCTGGTAGGAGAGAGATTTGCGGAAGAGCGAATTAATACATTGTTACCGGATTACTGGTTAAATACACCCGGTAGCCTGGTTATCTCATCAGATTATACGAAGGAAATTGCAAGCTTTTGGGAAGCTGTATCAGACTAAATAATGTGTTCCCGGTAAAACCTGGGAACGATTTTACCAAATTCAAATTAGCCATGATGCCAAGAGAGGAGTCATTCTGAACTCGTTTCAGAATCTTATTAGATCCTGAACCCACGCCTTCGGCGGGCAGGCAAGTTCAGGATGACAATTACTACTAAAAAGCAAAGATCGTCTGGATATTTGTGGTCTTTATCGTTTCATCAGGACCACTGATCATGCCATCACCATTAATATCTTTGTAGGTTTCACGATAATCAAGTACCAGGAATGCACCTTCTGAAATTTGATACTGCAACCGCGCTCCCAGGATTGTCCCCTCTGTCCTCTTAAATAAATCATCAGCATTTTGCTGATAAAAATAAGCGCCTGCCTTTTTAAATTTTGGTACAAACGAGGTATTCAGATCAAGATTCATTCGTAATGTTTTTACAATAACATCATTTCCATTACCACTGGTTCCCTTAAGTCTCTGATAATCAGCGCCAAAAATAACCACATCCCAAAGATTAAAATCTGCACCGATTACAAATCCCCGTAACCTGGTATTGATCGAATCCAGCTGACTCCGTCTTGTAATTGGATATAAATCTCCATTTCCGGTTGAATCCTTAATTACCACCCGATCCAGATCATAGGTCGTACTGAAGTATTCCGGGATAAAACGTTCTTCCTGGATGCGGTATTCGCCAAAAAAGTTAATAAACGCTACCTTTCCCAAAACACCCGGTACGGTATAACCCCAGCCACCACCATAGCCAAACTTTGCAGCCTGGCCATAGACAGTGAGCTCAAAAGTCTTGTTGCGGACAAACGGATACCCGATATCCGCTGCGAATGCGATCTGCTCTTTATCAGGCGCCGATTCTATAGTAAATGGATCCGGTTTTAATAAACCTGGATCAAAATTACGGTCGTTATCAGGATTGAGCGGATCCTGCGTATTGTCTGTATAACCGTTTCCATCACGGTCGGGATCCCAGAAATCTGCGACACCGTCACCATCCGTATCCACAGCTTCACGACCTATCCCATATACATCCGGAAAGTCATCCAGCTGATTCGGAATACCATCTCCATCCTTATCACGTAAGGTCGCATATTGATTGCGGTCATAAACAACGCTGGCACCAATTTCCAGAGCGCCCAGGAATCGATAGCCAACTCGTCCCGCGAATAGTCCGCCTTTTTTCCGGCCAAGTTCATTAAAGTCATTCAGCATTATATCGGCTAAAAATCCTCCGGTATCGATCCCAATCGTCATACCGGTACGAATAATTGTGGGATATTGTATGGTATTATAGTACTTGTTCATCAAGATACCATATCCCAGCCGATAATTATTTATCGCACCGATCTTGGTATAAAATGGATCCCCCTTATACCCCCAGCGGATATAGTATATTTTTTCCAGGATATCGTTAAATGAATCCCAGTTATCAGTGCGGATATTTCCATTTTCATCAATAAAAATCCGCAAATCCAAAGCCATTCCGAATTTGCCGGCCGTAAATTCAGGCATAAAACTAAGTTGAGTATGAATTTTTTTATCAATTGTTACAGCACCAACTGAAAATCCAAAGCCAACCGGAGAATCATCGGATCTTGGAAATAGTGATTCGTCATCCTGCTGAGTCACACCATCCGGACCGGATGATTTTTCATCTGTATTAAGCCCGGGGAGCAATGCTGATTTTGATGATTGCTGTCCAAAACCGGTCACCACTAATATCATTAAACTGAGGATAATTAAATATCGCATAATTTCTCCAATTTATTTTTAGATCCACCTAAGTATTTTCGGCAGTCATTTTGTATTTATAAAAATTTTCTGCTGATTTCTTAAAATAACCCCCTTACCGGGCTCACAGGAGACTTGTACTTCCAGGCGTCAATGCCCTGCCGGACCCGCATAAAAAATGGTTCCCATTTTCAGATCTGGAACCACTATCAGGCCCTCGTTCCCAAATTCTATTTGGGAACGAGAATATCTGCGTAAATCAGCTTTATCCGTGTAATCCGCGTGCTATTTACTATAGCGACAAATATCGTTATTTAATAAAAATCATCTTTTTAATTTCTACCTTGCCGGCAGTTTCAAGTTTATACATATACATGCCAGAAGCCAGATTTGCCGGCTGCCATTGTACCGTATAATTGCCGGCAGATTTCCAGCCATCGACCAGGGTACCGACCACTTCACCAAGTAAATTATAGACAGTCAGTTTAACCCGTCCGGCATCGGGCAGCCCGTAGGCAATT
>CAYULK010000057.1:0-13135 GCA_964445625.1 uncultured Calditrichota bacterium | reverse complement strand
AAATATATAACTATTGCCCTTTATGCCCAGAGCCAGAGGTCGAAATCCCTGTGGATCCCGGACAGCTATCAGTTTTTTCCGGGTCAGAAATACAAGAGAATATGCACCGACTATCTGACGGGTGGCATCCAGAATTTTATCTTCAATAGTTTTTACTTTTGATTTAGCTACCAGATGCAGAATTACTTCACTATCAGTTGTAGTTTGAAAAATTGATCCGTTTTCTTCAAGTTGTTCGCGCAAAGTTTTTGAATTGACGAGATTGCCGTTGTGCGCCAGGGCAATCGTACCCAGTTTATGCTTGACGACAATCGGACCAATGTTTTCTGCATTGGAAGATCCGGTAGTTGAATACCTGTTATGGCCAATGGCAATATGCCCCGGTAAAGTGTCCAGGACTTCCTGCTGAAACACATCAGAAACCAAACCCATACCCAGATGTTTATGAACTTTCTCCCCATCGCTGCTGGCAATGCCGGCACTTTCCTGTCCCCGGTGCTGAAGTGAATACATACCCAGATATGCCCAGATCGCTGCCTTGGGTGAGCCGTACACACCTAGCACACCACAAAAATCACGCGGTTTATCACTATTTAATATATTACTAATAATTTTTTTCCTTTAAATGAGTCTTATATGATTGGAGAAGATCCACGGTCGGTTTTGAGAAAATGCCTCTACCCTGTATACTCCCGCCTTCTCGACCTCAAATACTAATTTCTGTCCCTTTTGAGTTGCAATTTTTTCACCATTGCGGATAAAATTAACGATCGCCGGATGCGGCAAATTTACATGAAGATGAGTATACTTATCAAATTTTAATTCACCGCCAATTTGTACTTTTTTTGATTTATTCTCCGCCCAAAAACGGAATCCGCGTGCGTCCCCGCCATAACAATTAGAAATAAAACATTGACAATTGAATAGACTCTGATATATGTTACTAATATCCTCTTTATATTTACCTTCTCCAGCCAGTGGCTTATTTGTCAGAATATGGGTACGAATTGTTTTGAAAAGAACCTTATATCTGAAAATAGTGATTTGAAACAATCCCCATAACTTATATTTATGACCATGTGCATCCACGCCGGCAATACCAACCACATTGCGCTTAAGATTCGCCTCATCCCATTTGGTTAAAGTCTCAGGCAGTGGTGTAATAATGGACCTGCGGGGATGCATCGTACGCCAATATTTATTAAGATGTGTCAAGCCCTCCATCCATTCCGACATCTGATTCCAGATCTCAATACCATTAAAAGAATTCGATTCCCATACCTTCCAGGGGTAAGGTGGATACGCTTTTATTGCACTCCGTTTTTCATCAGGATGAGCGATAATCCCAAATCCACCGAGTTCATTGACACGATCAACATACTCCAGTGGGGACAGATCCTGGGGCAGCTCTTTATCCATGTTAAATGCCAGGTAATGATTCTGATCTTCCCGATCATTAATCTCATATCCGATAATGACCAACACCCCATCATACCAACCCTCCAGACCATCCCGTTTTGGTTGCAATGTATTATGATCAGTAAACATCAAAAAATCGAGATCAACTTCACTGGCAATTCTGGCGATCTCCGGAATCGGCTCTGATCCATCACTATAAGTTGAATGTATATGAATAACACCTACATATTCATGCAATTGATCATGCATTTAATGTACTCCGAGTAATAGTATCCCAATTGTAATTCCGGCAATATTGGCAATAAGATCTTCCACGGAGAACCGGTTACCTTTTGTCTGCGAATCGAAAGTTTCCTTAACCAGGCCAAGGGAAAATGTAATTCCCGCACCCCACATCTGAGATTCTCTGGTACTGGCAGCAAAAACCTGCCGGCTGAATTTGCCGATAAATATGGTGCTAATCATGCTACCTGCCAGATGGCGGCCTTTGTCCTGTGCCCACCAAATATTATTTGATTGAACAGAGGTAATACCTGCCTCCTGAACAAATAATGTTGATCGGTTTTGAACCTTTAAATCAAAAGTCTGAGCATATATCGGTAAAGATACTATGATCGATATTAGTCCGGTGATGAATACTTTAAAAGACAATTGCCACTCCCAGGTTTATAGCAAATGATCTGTCTTCCGGGATCACATGCAAAGTTATTTCCATCGCATCATCAAAGCGGTAAAGATAAGCATCAACATAAGCGTCGATCATAACAATCGCATAAGTAAGTCCCAGATACCAGCTATTAGTCACTCTTTTATCACGAAACTCAGTATCTCCGGTTTTTTTATATTCCTGATTGAAGTAATATACCTGGCCGGCAAAATAGGTAAAAGCTCCAAAACCGATGATAGCTCTTACATACTCTTCATTGTAAACCTGCCCCCAACCGGGAAGCATGGCAGATCTTGCCACAGCACCCCAGGGTGACTTCATAGGTAAATCCGAATATAATTCCTGTGGCCACGGCTCATACTTATCTTTTAAATATGTATCCAGGACATCGAGTATATTAACCAGGTAAACC
Organism: uncultured Calditrichota bacterium; assembly: GCA_964445625.1. Lineage (GTDB taxonomy): Bacteria > Calditrichota > Calditrichia > JAJRVZ01 > JAJRVZ01 > CAVXXB01. The sequence goes on along the minus strand of CAYULK010000057.1, from coordinate 10,637 downwards.
TGTGAAAGCAGAGCCAAACTGCTGTACGCAGCTGTCTTTGAGCCCTGGTTCCCGGTGGCATTATAGTCCCGGTAATTATCAAGCGCATTAAAAAGCAGAGCCAAACTTGAACCATAGAAAATTACCGCACGTCCCGGATTTTCCTGACGAATCTGACCTAATCCCGGTACAATAGCCGAGGCAATCAAGCTGGGCCACAACGATTGTTTTACGGAATCGTGTAAATTTGTGACAACGACATTATTAAGGGAGTCCGGTGTGATAGATTGTGCCTGCGTCGACTTCATGCCGGTAATAGCAAAAAACAAATAAAATGATAACAGATTGAGAATAATGAGTTTAGGGTACGATAACATCGAGTGCTTTCGGATTTACAACAAATTTATAATTCTTCAATTAACAATTCCCAATAATGATTTAACATATATTAAGATCAGGAAGTTGCGGCAATACAATCTATCTCAACCAAAACATCTTTAGGCAGGCGGCTCACCTCAACGGTGGATCTGGCGGGAAGCGACTTTGCAAAATATTCACCATAGACTTCATTCACCTGACCAAAATCATCCATATTACTAAGATAAATTGTTGTTTTTAAAACAGATTCTATTGTGGCGCCAGCGGCCTCCAGTACTGCCTTAATATTTTCTAAAACCAGTTTTGTTTGTTCCACAACATTACCATCCGGTAAATTTCCCGTTTTTGGATCGATAGCAATTTGCCCGGATGTAAATATTAAATTATTCCAGGCTATGGCCTGGCTATAAGGACCGATTGGAGCCGGGGCCTGATCAGAATCTATAATTTTCCGGTTCATATTTACTCCTGTAATTAATATGAAAAAGAAAATAGAGATCGTGACATATATAATCAAGGATATGTTCTACGTGAAACCGAAATTTTTAAAATTATTAAGCAAAAAACTTGATTCTTAATTCGTGCTTAGTAAAATGTCTTGGGAAGAGAAATGCATTGTTAATAAATTGTGAATAACTTTTTATTATTCACAGGGAAAAAACCGTTCTCAAACCAGTAAAATCCTCGTAATTACAGATATTTATTTGTAAACATCTGTAATTTATATATTTAGGTCCTACTTGGACCTGACCATTTACAGATAACAACCATATAAATATATGCTTAGCGCATTATTTTACACTGATTTCGGATTGTGGATAACTTATTAAGGATTGAGGAAAGTCGAATATGATTAACAGTGCGGAGAAGATTGACCCGTCTCCCGAAAACATCTGGCTAAAAAGCCTGGATATCATTCGTGAAAATGTAAATCCCCGTAGTTTTCAGACATGGTTTGCCCCGCTGACAGTAATTGAAATAAACGACAATAATATTACACTGGGTGTACCCAACAAGTTTTTTTGTGAGTGGCTTGACAATCACTACCTAAAAATTCTGCAAAATGCGATCGTACAGGTTTCCGGATTATCACTGAAAGTTGATTACAAGGTTTTGGATAATAAACCCTATTCTCCATATTCAGATATGGAAATTCAGAAACACCTCATACCGCGCGAAGAAAAAAAGGCGCCATCTTTTGAATCTAATCTGAACCTACACTATACTTTTGAAAATTTTGTTGTTGGCGATGGCAGTCGGTTTGCTCACGCCGCAACAGTCGCTGTATCGGAGGCGCCTGGCAATACCAACTATAATCCTCTTTTGATCTATGGTGGCACCGGGCTGGGAAAAACACACCTTATCCAGGCGATTGGAAACGCGGTTCGGAAACTGAGACCGGATTTGCGTGTTTACTATACATCCAGTGAGAGTTTTACCAGTCATTTTATCTCCTCGATACAGCAAAATAAAGCCATTGAATTTTCACAGTTCTATCGCTCATGTGATCTTCTCCTGATTGATGATATCCAGTTTTTCAATAACAAGGGTAAGACTCAGGAAGAGTTTTTTCATACATTTAATGAATTGCATCAGAAAAAAAAGCAAATAGTTCTTACCTCTGACCGGCCGATTGCCGAACTGGGATTTTTGGAGGAGCGACTGGTTTCAAGGTTTCAATGGGGACTTGTTGCCGACGTACAGGTACCCGATTTGGAAACGCGTATTGCGATATTGCATAAAAAATGTGAAGATAACGAACTGGAGATCCCAAACGAGGTCATTGAATATCTGGCTGTAAATCTGACACACAATATTCGTGAACTCGAGGGTGCTTTAACCCGCTTGCTGGCTCAGGTCTTGTTGACACATATGGAACCCACATTGGAACTGGCCAGAATTGTTGTAAGTGAGATTGGCAGACCTTCCCAAAAGCTGATAACAATTGAGCAAATTATTCAGATGGCAGCCAAGAGTTTTGGAGTTCCTGAAGAACGATTTATGAAAAAAGACCGAAAAAAACATATCGCATTAGCACGCCAGGCAGCAATGCATCTGGCTGTTGAATTGACTAATTATTCGACAGTAAACATTGGTCTGCATTTTGGTGGTCGTGATCATGCCACAGTGATTTATGCCCATAAAGTAATTTCGGCAAGAATGACTGAGGATACTATATTTAATAAAAAGATGGCGGAATTGCGCAAGCGTCTGGAATATACGGTTTGATAAATCTCTTTAGACTTTCTTTGCGTACTGTTATGTTTATCGATTCTCCCGGAGACCGCTTCGCTAATCTCCGTGAAAGATATCCTTTGTGCCTGTATTTGTAATTTTTTCACTTATACCCTATACCTTTTTAATTTCTTTTATATTTTGCCTTTTTACTTATATCTCCTTTTCTCATATTCTTTTTTCAATGCTTCCAGCCGGTTTTGCTTATTCTGATATATGTTATTTAAAGATATTTTTGTCTCGGCGGACAATTTGCATTTCATCAATATATTATATTTATCAATAACATATTCCATTAAGAGGATGGCAAGATGAGTTGCTTCGACGAAATTCAGGTTTTCCAGTTCAAATTTACCGGCAACATGATTTCGCGAAAAATTATCCATAATATCTTCAAGATGCCGGGTGTTAACTTCTTCCTCACCCAACAACTCCAGAGATAGGATAATATCCTTATTATGATTCTGGTGACTTGTTATTGCCTGTTGAAGTATATATTTGGTACTGAACTGATTGGTTTTCGTTAAACATTTTTTATAAAAGTCCACACTGAATTCTTCAAGTCGACGGACAAATTCTTTTACCGGAATAAGTTTCTCTGTTTTTGACATAATAATATTCATTTGATCATACCCGGATGGCCCTGATCACCTGTATATCATCAGTAATATTATCAAATACAGTTTGTGTCTGTTTTTCCAGATCCTCTAATGTGCCATCATTATTGATGACATAATCTGCCCAGTTCTTCTTTTCCTCAAGTGAAATCTGCCGAAGGACACGTGCCATTATCTCATCTCTGGTTTGTCTGTCTCTTTTCATTACCCGTTCAATCCGCATTTTTAAACTGGTATATACGACAATAATTGAGTCAAACATCTGCTCAATACTAATTTCATAGATTAGGGCCGCATCGATGACAATCAGCGGAAACTTTTGTGAAAAACGGGCATTCTCCATTTCTTCGATCACTTCAGCCACCATCCTGGGATGAACAAGGCGGTTGAGTTTCTGGGTTTTTTCCTCATTCTGGAATGCGATACTTGCCAGCAGCCGGCGATTGAGTTGTCCGTTCCTAAAAAATATTTCGTTGCCAAAGGTTTTCCTCAAATCGGATTGCAGTGACCGGTCTCTATTTATGATCTGCTTGGCCTTTTTATCAACATCAATCACCTTACAACCCAGATTGCTTAAATATTGACAGACTGAACTTTGGCCGCTGCCAATGCCACCTGTAACGCCAACTACTTTCGGATTTTTATATTTGAGTATTTTCTTCATTTAATTTTTCTTTATTCTTTTCTGACCCTCCCCCTTTAATCCCTTACCCTGGTATAGACAGTAGTGAAGGATCGCAAGGGAATTGTCAGGTTTTCAATTCAGTACTCTGGTTCATTACCCCAGGATTAATCCTGGGGTAATCTTAAGCTGATGTAAACTGCCAACCTTCTTATTTTCTCCAGAGACCTGGAAAGATGGCGCAGGTCATTCATCTGAATCTACTTCATCGTGAAATTATAATTTACCAGATTCTCCAAAAAGAATCTATAATTGTATTCTTTTTTTAGACAGGATAATCCCAAAAGAATCCCGTCGGGACAGGATGACCATTTCGGTTTTTTACCTTTTTAGAGTGGCCTCAAATATTAATTACCAGTAAGTTAGAGCTAATTATTAAATACTTTATATTTTATTTTAAATTTCTTTTTTATCCTGTTTATCCCGTTAATCCTGTTCTCTTTTGAATCGCGACTTTGTCGGGATCAAATTTTTTAGATCCTCAGGTCATATGGTACTATCTTATAATGGAAAACTTTCCTGTTTTTGTGTTGTCACCGCTACGGGCATGAAAAAAATAAATTCCCGCTGCAATTTTTTCTCCACGCTCGTTAGTCAGATCCCAACGAATACCACCATTCCCATCACTTTCGTGGAGCGATTTGATCTTCCGGCCATGTAAGTCAAATATATCCACACGTGCCGCACTGGTAACATTGGCAAATCCCAGCCAGTCCTGGCTAACCCTGGCCGGCTGCGGATACACATACATGTTATCAATATTTTGCACCGGACGGACCAGACTGATCCTGCTTCCGGCAGAAAAGAGTCTACCCTGAATGCTTTTCAGATTATTCATTTCCAGATAACTCGAAACACCACTGGCGCCTGTAAACGCCTCCGCACTCATGTGAATACGAAAATACCTGTATTCCGAATCCATCACCGTTACCTGTGTCACATTTCCTTCAGGTAAAACCTGATAGTTTTCCAGGTTGAAAATTGTTACGGTATCCATCGGCATATTAAAGGAAACATCAACCGTCTTGAAACCGGAATAATTCCATTTTTCTATATATGGAACATCTCCCATATCCTGATAATAGAATTCGATTGTGCTGTATCGGTCATCTATATTTGTTCTGTCAATATCTGTTACCGATGTTAGTTTGAGCTGATATAAGGTCTGATCTATAAATTTTTCTGTATAAGAAAGAATACATGCCCGGCTATTATCAGCCGAAATCGCAGACCCGGCATATTTATTTCCCGGTTTCAGTAAAAAATTCTCCGGTTTAAATGAACCGACGTCCATATACTCATCAAAAAATATCCTGATTTGATTTTCGTTGACAACTATAACCGAGTCTATTACCGGAGCTGAATTGGGACGGGCAAATTGAATTCTGGATAAGGCACTCTCAGAAATCTCAAACGAATTGTCAATCACCTGTACAGCATAAAAATATGTAGAATCTTTTATTACCAGCGAATCAATATAACTTGATCCTGTGCCGGTAGAATCCCATACTGTTAATTCCGTTTCTGACAAGCCTTTGTATATAATATATTTATCATGATCTACTGATGTATACCATGTAAGTTCAACTTTACTGCTGTCTAGCGGCACTGCTGAAAAGTTACCGGGTGGTACAGGTCTGTTTCCTTCACTTAAAACATATCCCGCAAAATAATCACCATTATTATAGTAAAATTCATTCACACCGTCCTGATCAAAATCATTAATAATAATTGTATTTGTTTGTACATCCCCGGTATGCCACACAGGAGTAAGTAATCCATCCAGGAATTGACAGACATATAGATTAGGCGCCGGCGCCAGTATAAACGAATTACTTCCGAACGGTTGTAACACACCGGCCGAAAAACCTGAATCAAATAACCGGAGATCCGTGTAATCATATATAGAAAAATCCTGCAGGTTCTGGTAAGTATTATCAGAGTTGGATTTCAAAACTCTGAATTGCCAGTATCTTGCGTCAAATTCATGCTCATAATTTATATTTTCATCGGTATGTGTTCCGGCGATTAAAATTGGATTTTCATTTTGATCATAAGTTCCGGTAATCATGTAATTTGTTGCATCGTTAAATGAAAGTCTTTCTGTATGCCGCCATTCAAAGGCATTATTCCCTGTGTTTTCAAAAATAACAACGTCACCGTCATAATCCCCGAAGATAAACTCTTTATACCCGTCACCGTCAAGATCAATGATATGTGTGGCAGGTGATCCCAGTGAATTATTTCCGGAGCTCGGATTCTCAAATACAAATACTTCAGAATACTGATTGTCACCGGTATTCTCCAGTATCCGGTATGTTTTCTCATATCTCATAATTAGTTCATATTTACCATCCGAGTCACAATCATCAATATTACTGGCCCAATAGCCGGTATCCTGACGAATTATCTGCATTGTTAAAGGATTTATCCCGCTGACTTCTAACAGACGACTGACACTGCCATAGCCAACCAATAATTCCATTTTACCATCATTATCCGGGTCGCCATAGCTTCTGGGTATTGACGGAAAATCCGATTCATATATTTTTTGAAATCCATCACCGTCAAACTCATATACCTGCAGAGGGCCATAATTCCCTTGTTCATCATATACCGAAATTACAATTTCACCCCATCCATCCTGATCAAAATCCGTTACTTCGGGCAGCGCATGCCCGGATGGGATTTGCCACGGCATTTTCTGAACCGGAGAATCATTAATTAGTTTTCCATCGATTGAAGTTTTATAAAAATCCCCGTCATTATCGGCAATAGTGACAAGCCCGGCCCGATCCCGAAGCACAACATAAAACTCCAAATCACCGGTAATATCGGGTGCATCCATAAGGATACGGTGATCGGTCGTCGCATAAGCCAGAGATTTAAACTGAAAGGGCCCGGATGATGATTGCTGTCTGTAATAGAGTTCACCGGTAGTAATCTCATTTGCCGTAAACTCAATTAATGCGGCATTCCGGTTTTCATTTACGAGTTTATGTATTTTTAGATCAGAAAAAGAAGGTGCCAGCCGGTCAATTTCAAATATTGATCTATATTCATAATTCTGACCCTTTAGAGTCGTAACAGAGAGACGTAGCGTCATAAAAGTATCATCAACATTCGTAAGATCCAATATCATCAGGGTATCGGAGATGATCTGGTACCTATGATCAGAAACCAGAGTCTTCCATTCATCCGGATCCGGGCCGATACCCATATCAAGTTGCAGATATTGAAGATCCTGATCCCGGGCAGAGACGATTACGGATATTGTTCTCGCAGCGGTACTGCTGCCGCTAAGCGGCTCATGTATCATTAAACTGCTCTGCCGCTCATTTTGTGCCACCCTTTTGAGATCTATTCTTCCCGAACCATACATTTCATCCCAGCCTTTTTCGCCCAAATCAATGCAATTAGTTTTTAATAGATTTCGTATATGATCCTGATTCAAAGCCGGATTTTCAGCAAGTAAAATAGCAGCGCCGGCACTTACAATCGGTGCACTGAATGATGTGCCGTTTACAGAATTATAAGATTCATTTAGTGCTGTTGAGACAATGTTTACTCCGGGTGCTACCAGATCCAGCGTTGGACCCCAAGATGAAAATTCAGCCAAAGCATCTGTTTCTTTGGTAGCCCCAACCGATATGGTTTCTGCAAATCCGGCCGGATAGTGTATTTCATTTGTTCCACTATTCCCGGCTGAAGCCACCAGCACCACGCCACCAGAATAGGCAAAGCGAATTGCATCAGCAAGAAAAGGTGAAACAACAACATCACCAAAACTCATATTTATTATACGCGCACCATTTTCAACCGCATAAACAATAGCCTTCGCCACATCATCTTCTTCCAGATATCCCTGTGCCGTGCCGGCCCGCAAATTCATAATTTGTACTCCGGGTACCAAACCGCTTATTCCTATCCCGTTGTTAGTTTGTGCGGCAATGATACCGGCAATTTGCGTGCCGTGACCATTATAGTACTCATCCATCGGATCATTATCCGGATCACGATAGTCACCCAGATCACGGTAACGTGGTGCATCTGTAAAATCCCAACCCTGAACATCATCGATATACCCATTATTGTCATCATCAATGCCATTCAGATCTTGTGGATCCAGAATCCCGTTTCCATTCAGATCTTCATGAGTATTTACCCATAATGAGCCCTGCAAATCAGGATGCAAATAGTCAATTCCCGTATCGATAATAGCAAGTATAACCTCAGTCTGTGGCTGATAATATTTCCAGGCCGCGGCACCTGCTACCTGTGTATGATACCATTGCTGATCATAGAGTGAATCGCCCGGGGGCGAGCTGAATACGCGCAGGACATGGTTTTCCTGATAAACCTGAATTTTACCCATGGTTTGAAGAGAAGCCAGTTTTTGTTCAATGACCTGATCTGAGCGTATAACATACCACTCTGTAAGCACTGATTTTGAATTGTAGATAACCGGTTCAATATTTTCGGAGCTCGTCAGATCTAAATATTGATCCAGGGACTCTGAGGAAGTTTTCTGGAGCGATGTTATTTTAGGGAGTTTTACGAGATATTCTGAAGCAACTGCGACGGAATTTGCAGACAGAATGAGATATATCAAAATAAAAATTAAAGGAGTTATTTTAAAGGGCGGAGAATTATCAGGCATGATACCTCAGAAATAGAATTCAGATTTGTCTTTTTTCGTTACGGATTATACATCTCACGACTATTTCTGTTCCAATACCACAATCTTTTTAAGAAATTCCACTTTTTTAGAAATATTATTATTATCCGGATGTTGTTCCTGTAAAGTTTCAAATACTCTTAAAGCCTCCACATATTTCTTTTGTGAAACCAGAATCTCACCCAGAGTTTGGGTCACAATTTTTGTCTGCTGATAATCACTGCTGTCCCGGGTAGTCTGCCCGGCTGTATCATCTTGGCGCACGGGAATCTTATCCGGTGATTGGCCCGGTTCACTTTCTTCTTTTTTTAACACAATTTCTGTCGCATCATTCTCGCCGGTAGGCATAACCCAGTCCTCATGGTCCTCTTTGTCAGGTCTGTGGGAATCCTCTTTTTCAAATTGTAACTCATCAAGATCTTCATATTCGCCACCATCATCTGAACCGTTAGTATTGGGTTCCTTCCGTAATCGGATTTCTTCTTCATAGGCGACACGATTATTCACATCTGTATCTGTTACAAGGTCTTCTGCAGCTGTTCCCAATGAAAGATTTATATTATCAGCCTCATCTGTTTTATCTTCAATTTCCTGCTTGCCCTGAATAATTGTAGTAAAGTCATCTTCCTGATTATCAAACTGGGTCAAATCCACTTTTTCCACATCAAGCGGATCACTTTTCGCACCATCTGATTCTTCAGTCAGTGACGAATCCGTCTCAACCAGATCATCGGTTACCATTTTTTCAGCTGCTGTCCCTGCAGCCTGGCCCATTTTGTATACTTCGTCATCAAACGGATCAAGTATCTGCAGTATGGCAATTGTCTCTTTGCTCTGATCCTCCATCCCGCTTGCCTGATATATTTCGGCAAGTCTTTTAATCGCCTTCAGATGGTTCGGATCATATTTAATTACGCGCTCATACTCCGTCCGTGCCTGATCTGACTTACCCTGCTGATCATAACAACCGGCCAGGATATAATGACCCTGTGCGTACATAGGATATTTTTTTATCCCGGTTTCACAAATTTTTAGCGCCTCTTCCGTATTTCCTTTGTTTAACAGAATTGAGGCCACACGTGCAAAAAGGACTTCCATGTCACGATCTTCTAACATTTTTTTTAATTGGTCGACCTTTGTTTCCACCTGAATCTCCTGATTAACTTTTTTTAAGATAATGTTTAATTGACAAATATCCAATGATCCCAAAGCCAAAAAAGAATAATGACATAAAAGGTATTATACCCAGTTCGAGATAATAACCTGCGACTACTATACCAACCGAACTGTATAATGCCATAATTAATTCGAAAATAACCGTTTTATCAGGTGCCATATGATATATTTTTCCGCTAAAACTTCCCTCTTTACCAATCAATTTATACTTCGGAGTCCTGATAAACGGTGTTTTATAGTTGAGAAGTCCTTCGATCACCGCACGGGTATTATTTATTGAAAATCCCATACTTCCGGCCATAAACACCGGAAACATCAGAAGTCTTTGTTTCCAATCGGAATAGATATGTTTCAAGGAAATACTATAGAAGATAAATGAACCCAGAAAAGATATAAGAAAAAAGGTGAAAATCGCGAAATAAATACCCGATTCCGGTACATGGGCCTTTATCAAAACAACCGGCAAATTCAATATAGCCAGGATCAGGATGAACGGGTATACAAAATTATTGGTCAAATGAAAAGTGGAATGAACTTTTATACGCAGTGACAGATTACTTTTCCATAATTGTGGCAGTATTTTCCTGGCCGTTTCCACTGCGCCTTTTGTCCACCTGTATTGCTGACCCTTTAAGGCGTTGATTTCCGCGGGAAGTTCTGATGGTGTAACCACATCATTAAGATATATAAATTTCCACCCCTTCATCTGCGCCCGATAGCTCAGATCCAGATCTTCAGTCAGAGTGTCAGCCTGCCAGTTTCCGGCATCTTCAATGCATTTCTTGCGCAGCACACCTGCTGTACCATTAAAATTGATAAAATAACCGGCTGCATTCCGGCCATTCTGTTCAACCACGAAATGTCCTGACAGACCGAACGCCTGGACACGTGT
>CAYULK010000056.1:0-13213 GCA_964445625.1 uncultured Calditrichota bacterium | reverse complement strand
GAACTATATGTTTCGCCCGAATATGCCTCAGAAATGCCCGCTAAATGGAACCTACGCGGCGGTGTGCGGGCGTATCTGCCACTGTATCAATATGGTGAATATCTGGCAACATCATTTGGCACATCCTATTACCGGTATAAGGATCAGGATGGCTTAAGTTATGAGGCCGGATTGTACATTTTCTTTGGGATGCTCGGCATACAGGTTGAACATTCACCGGGCTTCAGTGACGCCCCGTGGACTTTTACCATAAATATCAGGTATTTCTAATGATCAAAAAGACAGTCCTCATTCTAATAATATCGCTATTCTTCTACTCCTGCAGCGCGGTCATAGCAACAGTTAAAACAATTGGCCGTAGTATAGGCGCCACATTTCAGGAACCGGATAAAATTGAAAACAAAATTGAGAATCCGGTCCGGCCGGATGCCGGTCTTGCATTACTATGGGTTGGTCATGCCACATGTTTAATACAAATCGATGACAAGTTTATCCTGACGGATCCTAATTTTACCAATACCGTTGGCCAATTTTCAAAACGGCTTATCGAGCCTGGTATAGATCCGGAAAATTTGCCGGATATCGATGCAGCCATTATCTCTCATGTGCATATTGATCACCTGTCACCAGGATCATTGGCCTTGATCGAATCTAAAACAAAACAACTGCTCGTTCCACAGCAGGGTATTGTTTATATTCCAAATTTTGATTTTGATATGCAGGAAATTAAAATGTGGGAATCGTGGGAAAATGACGGATTAAAGATTACAGCAGTACCGGCTGTGCACAATGGCTGGAGATACGGTGTCGATGATGCCTGGATGAAAAATAGTTATAGTGGATACATTATCGAGTATAATGGGAAAACAGTTTATTTTGCCGGTGACACCGCTTACGATGATACGTTATTTAAAAACATTGCTGATAAATTCTCACCTATCGACCTTGCTTTAATACCTGTGGCACCGATCCACCCACGGGATTTCTCAAAAGCCCGTCATACCGATCCACGGGAAGCAGTAAAAATGATCCTGGATATGGACGCAAAATTCCTGGTTCCGATTCATTACGACACTTTTCCAGAATCGATTGATAATCCTGGCGAAGCTATAGATAGTCTGTATGCAGCCGTCAAGGATTTAAAAATTTCTGAACAGCGGGTGGTAATTCTGGATATTGGCCAGCAGCATCTGTTTACTATTAACGAGAGTCAACCGGCTATTGGCAGTAAGCGGAAGGCAGGAGGCAGGTAGAGATTGTAGTTTCTTGAGAAAGTTGAAGGACAAATTATGAAAATTTATTTTGCCGGCTCTATTCGTGGTGGGCGTGAATTTCAGAAATTCTACGTTGAAATTATTTCATATCTTAAAAATTATGGTACAGTGATGACCGAACATATCGGAAATCTCGATCTCGATGCATCGGGTGAGACCGGTTTGACTGATGTGGAAATATATGTCAGGGATAAAAACTGGATAATTAACTCTGATTTAATCGTTGCCGAAGTGTCCAATCCTTCACTCGGAGTTGGCTATGAGCTTGGTCTGGCAGAGTCCCTTGGGAAAAAGGTATTATGTTTACATTTTAATGGAAACCAAAATTCTTTATCAGCAATGGTTGCCGGTAATGATTCATTCAGAATCGAAAGGTATTCAAATTCAGATGATCTAAAAGCCATTTTAGATAACTTCCTTCAATAAATAGTTAATCAGAGTATTTGCCAAAACTCATACTCATCAAATACATTTCAATCTCTCCTGTCATTTACAATCCTTGTTCCCAAGTTGTACTTGGGAACGCATATTTAAGCTATTATAACCAAAAACTTTATTATTTCCAACGGATCGCCTGGGAGATTAGCAAAACTTTTACTCTCTGAGAATATATATTGCAAAGATGCAACGCTATTTATGGCACACTGATTACACGGATCAAACGGATTTCCCCCCGTGAAACGGGGCGGGACGGATTATTAATATTATTTATTTTTTAATTCGTGTCAATTCGTGTAATTCGTGGACTTCTTTTTTTTGTTTGCAGCATCGCTGCTATCTGAATTAATCAGGCTAAGCCAATTATTTTTATTTTTTTAATTTTTTGAAAAAAATGTATATTACCATCATAATTTCCAGAGGCGAGAAATATGAATCATTTGATGCTGAGCAGGTTGCCATGGGCGGATCATTTATTGCATAAAGGAGCATTAATTTGCATCGTTCACAATTTTTTGTTTTAACTATAATTTGTGTATTTATCTTCTCAAATTCGCTTTTCTCACAGCAGCATAAATCAGGGTATTTTGGGCCTGATCCGGATCCATGTGGATTTGATGATAAGCGGGCATATGAATTATATCAAATACTGGGCGCCGGCTGGGGATATAATTATGACAGTCTGCTTATTGATCTGGCGAAATGGGAAACCGCGCCGTATATATCCATAGACTCGATTGGCGCCAGTGTACAGGGCAGAACTATCTGGCGGCTGACCATCACCGATACTGCCATGGCTTCTGAATCGCGCACCAGGATTTCCATCCATGCACGCACCCATCCCAATGAAGTGCAATCTACCTGGGTGACAAACGAAATCATCAAGATATTAACAGATTCTTCTGATCTGGCCAGAATTCTACGCGAAAATTGTATTTTTAATATCGTTCCAATGTATAATCCGGATGGTGTTGAATTAGGAAATGGCCGGACAAATGCCAACGATGTTGATCTGGAAAGAAACTGGGATGATGAAATAATGGAACCGGAGGCTGCAGCGCTAAAGAAGACATTTGAATCATATATGGCTTCTGAATCACCGGTACGGATTGCTCTGAATATGCATTCGTCCGGAGCCTGTAAAAGATTTTTTGTTTATCACCATGAGACAGGTACTTCTCAGGCTTTTGCAGATGACCAAAAATATTTTATCAGTAGTATCCGCAATTATTGGTCATCCGGCATTGAGAACTGGGATTATTTTGTCTCGTGGGTAAATAACACACCCATCCACTACCCGGAAAGCTGGTTCTGGCTGAATTATCATGAAGGTGTTATGGCATTGACCTATGAAGATATGAATTGTGCAGAAGCCGGCCAGTTTGACAAAACAGCGGACGCCATCTTAAGTGGCATCAAAGATTACCTGGGGCTGCAAAACACCCTCGTGTATCCGATACCGTTCTCAGCCTCTGAAAGAGAAACAGATATGGTATCAGTCAGCGCATACCCGAATCCTGTGTCAACAGGATCAAAATTAAATATTAGTATTCATTTGAAAGAAAATTCAACATACGAGCTTTCTGTCTATAATATACTCGGTCAAAAAGTGGCAACGATTCACCGTGGTTCAGGAATTCAGGGCACCCTGAATTTTTCAGCACATTTAAAAAATTTATCAACCGGAATGTATTATTTATTATTTAAATCGGATCTGGGATTTAAAACAGTACCATTACTGATAATTCCGTAACAATTTAAAACAATATAAACCATGATGTTTACAGGTCGGTTAGAAAGTACCTGCCAGTGTGTGAATCCATCTTCCGGGGGAAAACTTTAAGTATTTTTACAGCTCTGTATTGCGCTATGCTATTGTAGCCAAAAACTTTGTTATTTCCAACGGATCGCCTGGGAGATTAGCAAAATTTTTACTCTTTGAGAAAATATATCGCAAAGATGTAACGATATTTATGGCACGCGCCGCGCCTGCCGGCGGGCGGGGATTACGCGGATAAAGCTGATTCTCGCAGATTTTTTATAATATATTTTTTAATCCGTGATAATTCGTGATATCCGCTTGCCCGGCCTTGTCGGGTGGATAAAAGTTATTTTAGGCACTTTAGATCACTTTTAACTTTAGTCACTTGCGGTTTACCGCGCTATGAATAGATCAAGTTAGTAATTTTTTATTTTTTTCTTTAATTTTTTATTTTTTTTACTTATATACACGGTTGCAAATGCCATATTAAAATACGCAAAAGGAATAAGATGTCTGAGGTCAAAACACCTGCAAAAAATTTTATTCGCACGATTATCGACGAGCACCTGGAATCAAACAAATTCGAAGGGCGGGTGCATACACGTTTTCCACCTGAGCCGAATGGATACCTTCATATCGGCCATGCAAAATCCATCTGTCTGAATTTTGGACTCGCCCGGGATTATATCGGTAAGTGTAATCTGCGTTTTGATGATACAAATCCGATCAAGGAAGAATTGGAATACATCGAATCGATAAAGAGAGATGTATCATGGTTAGGCTTTGATTGGGGTGAAACTGAGTATTATGCATCGGATTATTTTGATCAACTATATGAATTTGCCCTGAAACTTATAGGAAAAGGTAAAGCATATGTTGATGATTTGCCAGCAGATCAAATCCGGGAATATCGCGGTACGCTGACCGAGCCGGGGAAAAACAGTCCGTATCGTGACCGTAGTGTGGAAGAAAACCTTGAATTATTTAAAAAAATGAGGATAGGCGAATTTGCCGATGGATTTTGCGTACTGCGGGCCAAAATTGATATGACATCCCCTAATATCAACATGCGTGATCCCGTCTTATACCGTATATTACACGCATCACATCCGCGGGTCGGAAATGCCTGGAGTATTTATCCCATGTATGACTTCGCCCATGGTCAATCTGACTCGATCGAAAAAATAACCCATTCAATCTGTACTCTTGAATTTGAAGATCACCGGCCGCTCTATGACTGGTTATTGGATGAGATTGCAATCTTTCATCCGCAACAAATTGAGTTTGCTCGATTAAACCTTACTTATACTGTAATGAGTAAACGAAAATTATTACAGCTTGTAGAGGAGAAACATGTCAGCGGTTGGGATGATCCCCGTATGCCGACATTATCCGGTTTGCGCCGCCGGGGTTATACCCCCGAGTCTATTCGTGATTTCTGCGAAAGGATTGGTGTTGCCAAGAGTGATAATACCATAGAAATTGAATTTCTGGAGCATTGTCTGCGGGAAGATCTGAATAAGAGAGCCTTGCGGGTTATGGGTGTAATAAAACCTATTAAGGTGATCATCGAAAATTATCCTGATGACCAGGTTGAAGAATTAGACGCTATCAATAATCCGGAAGATGAGAGTGCCGGAACCAGAAAGGTACCATTCTCAAAAATTCTCTATATCGAGAAAGATGATTTCATGGAAGATCCACCCAAGAAATTTTTCCGTCTGGCACCGGGACGTGAAGTCCGGCTGCGGTATGCCTATTTTATAAAATGTGTAAATTATGTAAAGGATCCGCTCACCGGTGAAATAAATGAAATTCATTGTACCTATGATCCGGAGACAAAGGGTGGTAACGCACCCGATGGCCGGAAAGTAAAGGCAACGTTACATTGGGTGTCCGCTGCTCATGCACGTAAAGCAGAGGCACGAATTTATAATCACCTCTTTCTTAAAGAAAACCCGGATAGTGGTGATTTTAAAGAAAATATCAATCCGGACTCTCTGGAAATTATTGAGAATTTTATGGTTGAACCAGGTTTGAACAGCGCTAAATCAGGGCTGCCATATCAGTTTGAGCGACTTGGTTATTTTTATCTGGATCCCATTGATTCTAATGGCGCAAAGCTGGTATTTAACCGAACCGTTCCGTTAAGAGATAGCTGGGCCCGGATTCAAAAGTCGCAACAAAAATCAGGATAAAACAACCAACCCATGTTGATCAACAAAAAGCGATACGCCGATTTAGAAGGATGGCTTTCTATGGGGTTGAATGTCCTTTTATTTGGACTAAAATTCTGGATTGGATTAGTCACCGGCTCGATTGCTCTGATAGCCGATGCCTGGCATACACTTTCAGATTCAATTTCATCCGCAATCCTGTTAATCGGAAATAAGTACTATTATAAACCGCCCGACAAAGATCATCCCTTTGGTCACGGCCGCGCAGAATTGATCACAGCTATCATTATTGGTGTTCTTTTAGCGATTATATCATTTAATTTTTTTATAGAATCCATTAAAACTTTATATCACCGGGAATCTGTACTTTTTGGAAATCCGGCTATTATTATTACTTCAATCTCAATCATCCTAAAAGAGCTGATGGCCAGATACGCTTTTTGGGTATTTAAAAAAGTTGGATCAAATGCAATAAAAGCAGATGGATGGCATCATCGCAGTGATGCGCTTTCTTCGCTTATAATTCTGGTTGGGATATTTCTTAATAGTTACTTCTGGTGGATTGATGGTGTGCTTGGTATCATCGTTGCCTTTTTCATTTTTTATGCCTCCTACAGTATACTTTCCGAAGCCATCAATCAACTCTTAGGGGAAATACCTGATCCTGTATTAGTCCAGGATATTCAAAAAATCTGTCATGATAAACTTGAATCCATTACGGGTGCACACCACTTTCATATTCACCGCTACGGAGATCATACTGAACTCACATTTCATATCAAATTACCCGGTGAATATAATCTGGATCAGGCTCATAATCTGGCCACTGAAATTGAGGAGAAAATATTTGAAAAACACAATATCGAAACGACGATTCACATGGAGCCATTGCCCTTAATCAAATTATAAACAAAAATCATATCATAATAAATGTGATCCTTCTCACTCCATTGAATCGGGATTTATGTTTAAATTGAGGTGATAAAAGGCAATAGGCAATAGGCAATAGGCAATTTTATCAATGTTTATGTTAGTCGTTTGCCCTACACGCCGCGTTTTGCAAGGATTTCCGGTTATCCTTTTAGCCTATTGGCCTCATAGTATTCTAATTGTTCATCATAATTGAAAACGATATGCGCAAGATAAAATACTTTTCACTTTATATCGCATTCATTCTTTGTGTTACATTACTTTTTGCAGGAAAACCCGGCTTCTATACCGCACGTTCTTCGCTATACCTTTGGGATCTGGGACATATTTTGCTTTTCACCTTAGCAAGTATCATTATAGTAAAGAAGTTAAATTGGTTTAATAAATTTTCATTATTAAAACAATTATTGCTAATTACTGTATTTAGCCTGTTTTTTGGTGTAGTTACTGAATTGCTTCAGGTAAAATTTGACCGTACTCCTGATGTATATGATTTAATTCGGGATCTTTTAGGTTCCTTATTGGGTATCGCATTTTTTTCTCCCCGCAGGATTGATGCATCAGATTTGTTGCGCAAAGCCGTTCAGACCGGACTTATTATTTTTTTACTTCTTGAGGTGTACCAGTTTGCCGCAGCATTGACAGACGAAGCCATCGCCTGGGTTCAATTCCCGGTATTATCGGATTTTGAAACCCCGATGGAGGTAGATCGCTGGCTGAATCACTCACAATTAAAACTTGAAAATGGACTGGCCCGCCAAGGGGATAATTCATTGCGTGTTGTTCTTACTACCAGCAAATATTCAGGAGTTTCCTTGAAATATTTTCGTGGCGACTGGCAGGACTATAAGTATTTAAATTTCAGTATTTATAATCCGGACGACGATACACTCCGGGTAGTTTGCAGAATACACGATACGGATCATAACCACTCGTATAAGGACCGTTACAATGAGGCGTTTTATATTAAGAATGGCTGGAATGACATAAAAATATCCCTGTCTGACATACAGATGGCGCCACAGGATAGAAAAATGGATCTCAGTAAAATTGAATTGATTGGTATATTCACGGTTCGTTCACCAAGACGCCGCCTGATCTTTCTTGATAACTTCCGCCTGACTAGTTAATTTCTCCCACAGCACTGATATTCAAACCAACTTTTATATTAAGCTGATTAATAGACCAAAAAATTATACGGGCAATCAGATTCGTATATCTGATAGCATATTATGTATATAAAAGATTCTACCAAATTTCATGAAATTGAACATACGGCAGATATCGGCCTCGAAATTGCCGGCAATACACCAGATGCATTATTTGCCAATGCCGCTTTTGGTATGTACTATTTGCTGTATAGCGATCTTAAAATATTTGAAAATTATGAAAGGTTTGTGCGATTAAAGGAAGAGACATTACCGGATTTGCTCGTCGCCTGGCTATCCGAGATTAACTATTTGCTGATGGTTGAAAATTTTATTGCTAATAAGATAGTTAATATGTCAGTGATATCCGGTAAAGCTAGTCACACACTGGAGGCAAAATTGTCAGGGGATCATAGTCGGAAATATGAAGATTATATGCAAACCGAAATCAAGGCGGTTACTTATCATGGATTATCTGTAAAAAAAGTGGGAAATGAATTTTTAGCACGTGTCATTTTTGATATTTAAATTTTCCCGAGTTTAATATATGCGTTCCCAAGTACAACTTGGGAACGAGGATGGTAAATGAGATGAGATATAATAACATTTCTATTGAAAAAATACATGACAATCTGTATGAAATCCCTCAAACAGGTGGTATGCGTGTGCCGGGACGAATTTATGCATCGGAAAAAATGATGGAAATAATTATCGCGGAGGATGAAAGTATAAAACAGGTGATCAATGTAGCTCATCTCCCCGGTATCCAGAAATATTCTCTGGGCATGCCGGATATTCATTGGGGATATGGTTTTCCAATTGGTGGCGTCGCAGCGACCGATAGCAAGGAAGGGGTCATATCTCCAGGAGGAGTAGGATATGACATCAATTGCGGCGTACGCCTGGCCAGAACTGCTTTGAGCATTGAAGAAGTCAAACCCGGAATCAAGGAACTTATAGCTGATTTCTTCAGGACTATTCCGGCCGGCGTCGGATCTCAGGGTGCCATTAAAAAATTAGATTACAAAGACATGAAAAAAGTATTTACCGAGGGTGCCGGATGGGCGATTGAGCAAGGTTTTGGTGATCAGGAAGATCTGGAGTTTACTGAAGAGAATGGACAGTTGACCTGGGCAGATGCAGACGCTGTAAGCAGCCGGGCCATTGAAAGGGGTAGAAATCAGATCGGGACGCTGGGATCGGGAAATCATTTTTTAGAAGTAGATGTGGTTGACGCCATCTATGATCCAAAAGTTGCCGAAAGATTTGGATTATACTTCGGACAGGTTGTGATAATGATACATACCGGTTCACGCGGCTGCGGATATCAGGTATGTGATGATCATCTGAAAACGATTGGAAAGGTTGCTCATTCTTATGGTATCCTCTTACCGGATCGTCAGCTGGCATGTGCCCCACTGGATTCATCAGAGGGTAAGGCATATCTTGGAGCAATGGGAAGCGTTGCAAATTATGCCTGGACCAATCGACAAGTGATCATGAATCTGGCGGAGAAGTCTCTGTTGCGAACATTTTCTATTTCAAAACAAGCGCTGCAATTCAAGCTGGTTTATGATGTATGCCATAATATTGCCAAAATTGAGACACATCAGGTGGATGGTAAACCCAAACAATTATGCCTGCATCGCAAGGGTGCCACAAGAGCGTTCCCGGCCGGTCATGACTCGCTCCCTCAGGCATATCGGGAAGTAGGCCAACCCGTGCTGGTTCCCGGGGATATGGGCCGGTATTCTTATGTTTGTGTGGGCACAGATGAAGCGATGTTACATACCTTTGGCAGCACCTGCCATGGTGCCGGGCGAATTCAGAGCCGTAAAAAGGCAAAAAAAACAGGTAGCGGACGAGATTTATTTGCGGAGCTGCGGAATATTGGTATTGAGATTCAGGCCCGGGGAAGAAACACAGTAGCTGAAGAAATGCCATATGCTTATAAGGATGTCGCTACGGTTGTAGATGTAATGCATCAATCAGGGATTAGTTTAAAAGTTGCACGCTTAAAACCGATGGGAGTGATCAAAGGATGATCAGCGTTCGGGGATTACTTTTGTTTTTACAATAAAAGCACCTTTATAACCAAAGGAAAGTGCCAGTTCACGTAATTCGTCAGCCTCGCTGCGGGTTATGCAATCGCCGAGTCTCACCTTATAGAGAGGCGCCTCAAATAATAAATATGTCTTGTGCTCAACTTTCTCGAACCGATCTGTCGCTTCCTGCTCCGTTAAAGAGGCAGTTTCAATATTACTCGTCGCAAGAATTTGTACTCTGAATCCATTAACTTCTTTTCTCTTTTTCTCTACTGCAACAGGTTCAGTATCACCTGGTTCATCTGATGTGAGTGCGGTACCTTTTTCCGGGCTGATAACGATATCATCATCATTCAAACTAAGTGGATCAAAGGACTCATCATATTTTGATTCCGGAATCTTCTCAGGTGCCTCTTTAACCGGTTCTTTTGTACCCGCGCAGGCAAAAATCAAAAAAGTAATAAAAATAGTTAAATACTTCATAATTAAGAGTTTAAATGGATTCCAGGGTTTCCAATTTTAACCAGCCGGTCTTACCATCGGCTATTTTAATCTCAAGCCAGTCACCCAATTTCCGGAGCTCCTGAACTTTGGTTCCCTCGTGCAGGATAAACATTTCGGTGCCGGATATATTTGGCTCACTTACAATGGAAACTTTGTCCGATAATATAATACCAAATTGAATTGTTTCAAAAATATATGCCTTATTTATAAATAATATCAGGACGAACAGAAATATTGATGCCACCATCCAGATTATTTTGTTCATTTTTCTAATTCTGAGGATGTTGACAGCGATAAGAAATGTCAGGACAATAAAGAAAATGAGAGTAATCCATGCATACATATCTATACTTAGCAGGTTCAGGACGTCATCCCACCATACCTTTAGAAATAGTTGGGGAATTGGTTCAATTTTATCAATAATACGTAATCGGGCGAGTTTAAGATTTTTTTCCAGTGCTTCATCACTGCTTAAGAATTTTTCCGCTTTCTCATAGTATAATATTGCCCGGCCATATTGATTAAGTTTATAATAGGCATTTCCCAGGTTAAAGTATACTTCACCGCTTTGAACATCATTATTCAAGATCTGAATATATTTTTCAATTGCCTGTTCGTATTTTCCCTCCAGATAATCACGATTAGCACCCTCGAATAAGATCTGCGATGATTGTGCAGATAGTTCTGAGAAAAATAATATAGTCAGAAAAACTGTCAGGAGAATGTTTATTCGTATTCGGCTCATATATATTTTTCCAGCTGAGTGAGTAATTTCCCGGTCCGCGCAAAAAATGTTTTCATCTCATCAAAATCTGATGAGCTGCCTGAAAACTGCTTATAATCACTTTCCTGCAAACATTCCTGATAATCTTTGACCAGATTGTTATCAATATTTGCAGTATGAAGTTTTTTTTCTACAATTGATAGATTAAAATCCGTGAGCTGAATATTCAGTTTATCACACACATATCCCTGAAGTGCCAGAGATATTTCGCGATAAAATTCTTTTTGATGGTCCGGTTTTAAATATTTTTTAGCCGTGGCAAGATGTTTTGCCGCGATTTTACCCGCTTTTAGTCTCCTGGCCAGATGAGCATCACTCCTGACTTTAGCCCTTTGCAGTGAGTATATCCAGGTGATCACAAGACCAATTAACGGTAATAAACAGAATGTAATATAGTACCATTGTTTATAAATCACAGATCCTGAGATAAAGAAATTTGCTGTTTCTTTGATAAAACGAATATCTTCCCCAAGCAGTTCAACATCCTGTTTACTGAGATTCCCTGAAGCCAATGGGGAGCCGGGCATCGTTGTCCCGGGTAATATTTTAAGAGGGATCGGATCTGATACCAGCCTGGTGTAGATCTTTTTCACGGGATCAAAATAACTAAAGGTCAGTGGCTTAATTTTATAGTCACCCGGAAAGCGTGGTACAACAATATATTCCACGGTTTTTTTACCGGATATGTTTCCCTTATCACGGGTGATATTAGTTGATTCCTTTGGATCATAAACCTCCATGTCTGAAGAGATTTTCGGAACCGGAGGTTTCAATAGTTTAATATTACCATTTCCGGATATGACTACTTTAATTGAAACTGCTTCGTTTGCCTGCAGTTCGGTTTTATCCGAGGTCACTTTGAGCGAGAATCGACCAACTTCACCATTAAAATCTGTCGGTTTTTTTTCTTTGGGCAGCGCCTTGACATTCAGCACCAGTGATTTAGAACTAACCATTTTCCGGACAGTCCGGCCAAAAGGATCATCAAAAAAGCTATCAAAAATACTGCGGGAGCTTCTTTTTCTTTTTATAAGTGCGTCAACAGTAATCACCATCGGTTCGATTTTCAGTTTACCGGTCCTGGTTGGGAAAACGGCTACTTTACGTAAAGTGGCTACCTGATATGCAAGTCCGTTAATAACCTTTGTTTCTATGGTTGGTTGGGAGGGTATTTTAATCTCCTCTGTCCAAAATCCTGTGTTAGCCGGTATTTTATCAACATTATAACTACGGACCGAGACACGAAAATATAGATTATAAGTAATAATTACCTGTTCATTCTGGTAGACGTTCTTTTTATCCGATTGAACTTTCAGAAATAAGTTTTCTCCGGTTATTTCAGAATCAGTAGTCGATATCGGATCTGGTGATTTCTGTTGTGGCCTGGGAGCAGATTTGGTTACGGTTAATGTCACCTCATTTGATGAAATTACTCCAGTACCGGTCTCCAGGGTAGCAGCCGGAATAGTAATTTTCCCCAAACGTCTGGGTTGCATGATATATGTCAGAGTTTTTGAAGCCGACATATTACCATTTACAAACTGTATGCTTGTTGAAGAGTTTGGTCCACCCAATATTGCTAAATCATCAACTCTTGGTATGCCTGGATCGGGTAAATTAGCTTTTTTCCCGGATACCTGAACTGAATACTCAAATGATTCGTTCAGGCCGACATTGGTTTTATTAACCGTAGCTGTCAGCTGAATATCCTGGGCCTGAGTGATATTCACTACACCAATTACAACCGAAATAAAAAAAATCCAAAATTTTAAAAGACAACGATTCATATGTATTGTCTACCAGTCTTTGTCGGTAGTCTGTCTTCTTGCCCGCGTTGGTTTTCGCATTTTTTGTTTATCTTTTTCATCATTTTTAAGTGCGTCAAGGATGCGCTCGGCATCTTCCCTGGTCATTTTCTCCTTATTCTCTTCCCCGGGCTGTGGCTGCTGTTCCTGCACTTGCTCCTGTTTTTCCTGATCCTGATTCTCTTCATTGCCGGACTGTTGCTCTTGTTCCTGGTCCGGTTGTTCCTGTTCACCCTCACCCTGGCCCTGATTGTTCTGTTGTTCTCCCTGCTGTTGCTGCGCCTCCGGTGACGCCTGTGGATCCTGTTGCTGTTTATCTGCCATTTCTTTCAATTTCGCCCGCGCA
>CAYULK010000055.1:0-13486 GCA_964445625.1 uncultured Calditrichota bacterium | reverse complement strand
TTGATATGGAAATATTAATTTGGAATAGTAATAATAACAAGACTGTCTATTATCGTATGCAAGCTTTTGACATTGAAGATTTATATTCACCATACACTCAAGTTAAGTCAATTGACTTTCGTATCATGTTTAAACCTGAAGCTCATTCTCAACCACGAGAGGATATTTCATCAAAAGTTCCGCTCAAATTTGAATTAAAGCAAAACTACCCAAATCCATTTAATCCTGAAACTCAGATCAGGTTTGGTTTGCCTGAAGACAACAAGGTCACAATTGAGGTTTATAATCTGCAGGGCCGGAAAGTAGCCACACTTGCCGACGGATATTATGAGGCCGGATATCATTTCGTTACCTTCCGCGGCGCCAATCATCCAAGCGGTGTTTATTTTTACAGAACTGTGGCCGGCGAATTCCAGGATATTAAACGTATGCTATTGATCAAATAATATCTAATTCGCCATCTGATTAACAAAAGCCTCAAACCCGGGGGCTTTTGCTTTTCTGTCCGGATAATTGTGACTTAAGGATGTGCGCAAGCGGTTACAATGGGGTCTGGCATAGCCGCAGGTCAGTGGCTAATAATCTAACCGGAAATTCCTGTTTCACTAAGATAGTAATGCCACAAAATCCGTGCCGCTACCGATCGCCAGGGTTTCCATTGCTCTGTGATTAAGAATATATCTCCGTCGTTTTTTTCCGGCGGAATCTTCTTTAATTTTGTAAAGGCTTTTACCAGAGCCAGGTCACCTTGCGGCCAGATATCCTTCCTTTGTAATGCCATCAGCATATAAATATCGATCGTCCAGCGACCGATGCCTTTGACCGAAATGAGTATATCGTTCACCTGCTCATCCGATTTATGTATCAGTTCATCCAGATTGAGTTGATCAGTTACAATTAATTCCGCAAGATTTCGGACATAGGCTGTTTTCTGCCGGCTAAATCCGATCATTTTTAACTGCCGGTCATTCAGCTGCAGAAGATTTTGCGGATTAAGCGGATCAATTTCCGCTTGCAATTTCCTGAATGCGGCAGCCGCTGAAGCAAGAGATACCTGCTGCTCAAGAATGATATGAACCAGGGTTGCAAATCCCGGTTCACGGTTCCATAACGGTGGACTGCCATGTTTTTTAACAACAAATTTCAGATCGTTGTCCCTGGTACATAACCGGGAAATACCTTTTTCCAGCGTCTCTTGCGTAATTAATTCCAATGATTACTCAATTTTCAGTTCTCGCTGCTTCCCAGGCCAGCAACGCTTTTTTCCTGGCCGGCCCTCCCTGATAGTTACCGAACTCACCTAATTTTCTGATCACTCTGTGGCATGGAATTAAATACGAGATTGGATTTTTTGCCACGGCACTGCCAACCGCTCGTACGGCTTTGGGATTGCCGATTTGGACAGCGATATCTTCATAAGCCAGCACCATTCCCTCCGGTATTCGCAGCAGTGCTTCCCATACTTTTATCTGAAAATTGGTACCGTGGACAAACAATCGAAAAGGATTTTCTTTCTTCCATCCATCCGGATTGAATATGGCATCGATTATTGAACGAGTTGCTAAATGATTATGATTAAAATTTGCATCCGGCCAGGTTTTTTGTAATACTTTAAAGCAATGATCGCGATTCCCCTGGTGCATAAAATAAAAACCGCAAATGCCGTGTGAAGTTAATGCGATCAGACATTCACCAAAAGGAGTATCATGATATGCATATTCGATACGCAAACCGGCGCCGCGATCACGATATTCACCGGGAGTCATTGCTTCGCATGATATGAAAAGATCATGCAGCCGGCCTGATCCTGACAACCCTGTCCTGAACGCCACATCCAGTAAATTTTCTGATTTTTGCAGCAGCTGTTTGGCATGCTCTTTTGTAATATATTGCAGAAAACGCTTTGGGCTGATACCAACCCATCGCTTAAACAGTCGCTGAAAGTGATATTCACTGATCCCTATATGACGGGCAATATCCTCGAGTTCCGGCTGAATTTGAAAATTCTGTTCTACAAATAAAATCGCCTTCTCTATCCGCTCAAAATCAAGCGCCTGCTGTTTAAATTTTTCATTCATGACTAATCCTCAATAGTAAATTATTCAGACATAATTTACTAACTGATAATTCCGGTAAAACCCGATTCTTGCTCTTTTAATTTTAACTAATAATTAAAATGCTTTATTTGTTCACCTTTCTCACCAATTTCGGTCATAGCCTCAACGCCCAGGTGCAAATGCAGATTAACATATTGTTCGTTTACTTTTCTATCCATTGCCTCTGTTTTAATTCCCTCAGGCACCAGCGGCATGTCCGATACCAGCAATAGGGCGCCACGTGCAATTTCATTTACATGACCAACGATAAATATGGTCGCCGTTTCCATATCGATGCCGATAGTGGACAGACTAAATAAATAATCTTTGAATTTTTGATCCCATTCCCAGACACGACGATTGGTAGTATAAATAACCCCGGACCGGTATTCCTGACCATGTTCCAGCAATTTATTTGAAACAAATTTATGCAGTTTAAACGACGGAAGTGCGGGAACTTCTTTCGGCAGGTAATCATTGCTCGTACCCTCTCCGCGAATAGCGGCGATGGGCAAGATAAAATGACCGATTTCGGTAGAACGTTTCAGACCGCCGCATTTGCCCAAAAAAAGCACACCCTTGGGTTCCCGGGCAATTAGCAGGTCCATGATCGTTGCCGCATTGGCTGATCCCATACCAAAATTGATAATTGAAACACTCTGGTCATTTGTGGCTGTCGGCATTGGATTGCCAACTCCTTTGATCGCACAATCATATTCTTCAGCAAACTGTTTCAGATAATATTCAAAATTTGTCAGCAGAATATAATCTCCAAATGTGTCTATTTCCGTTCCTGTGTATCGTGGCAGCCAGTTTTGGGCAATTTCCAGTTTTGTTTTCATAAATTTTCCACCTACTCAAGTTCTATTTTTACACGAAGGCCAGTCCTGCGGTCTTTTCTCCAATTGGTTTCTTGACCTTTCATCCTTTTGACAATAAATAATCAAAAATCTAATTTTCTTTGTTACTTTGTCACTATCAAAACAACCCCCTAGCCGCCTGATTTTTTAAGGGGGAACCAACTTTGTGCCCCTGAGTATCTGATTATTCCCAAAACTGTATTCCCAATTTCATACCAAGTCCCCTCCTTGCATCAGCCGTAAGGCGGATGGAGGGTGGATTTAGGGGTGGGTCACCCCGGAAAATTAATATTCTCAACATAAACATCCTGGAACTGTGGTTTCCCGGCCAGTTCAATAAATTGTGTCGTTGACGCCAGTTCGCAAGCACGATCCGACAGATCAGAATTTGTCAGAATTAAACGACCGCCTTCCAGCGAAGCATTTCCGATAAAGTGAATCTTGTTTATATCTTTTAGTGGTACAAGACCCAAACTAATGGCCGCATCCGGCCGAATAAAATTTCCGAACGCACCGGCTATATAAACTTCATCGATATCTGATGATTGTATTCCGGCCGGTATACATAACATTTTCCAGGCAGCAATAATTGCTGACCGGGCCAGCTGAAACTCGCGAATATCAGGTTGCGTAAGATACACCTCTCTTCCTGACTTTGTTTCATCTGCAGTCAAAACAAAAGATAAATTGGATTCAAATTCCCGGACAGGAAATTTCACATTATTCTTGTCATTAGTGATCAATCCGGTCGCATTAATCGCACTTTTGCGATATAATGCTTCAATGAGATGAAATAAACCACTGCCACAAATTCCCCGTACCGGTTTGTTCCTGATGGTAATTAAATTATCAGAGTCATCTATATCATAGATGGCCCCGGATTCGGCCCGCATACCAAAACGGATACAGGCCCCTTCCAGCGCCGGTCCCGCCGGTGAAGATGCAGCCAGGCGACCGTTTGGATGCTCGAGTACCACTTCACAATTCGTGCCGATATCAATCAGCAGTTTTATCCGGTCATCCTGATTACCAAAACCGGC
Source organism: uncultured Calditrichota bacterium (assembly GCA_964445625.1). Taxonomy (GTDB): domain Bacteria; phylum Calditrichota; class Calditrichia; order JAJRVZ01; family JAJRVZ01; genus CAVXXB01. The sequence continues at coordinate 9,490 of CAYULK010000055.1, read as the reverse complement.
ACACAGCATACCGGATACTATGTCACCGCCCACAAATCCGCCAATATTTGGCATTATCCGGACATCGGCTCCGGGATGAATATCCAGACCCGCTCCGGCCGCATTCGTTTCTTTCATCTGGCGGAACACAGGAGTAAACGGCGCGAGACCAATATATTTTGGATTAATTCCCAGAAATAAATGATTCATGATCGTATTTCCTGAGACAATACATGCGTAAACATTTTCAGGTTTTATCCGGGTGGCATGACAAATTTTCTTGAATAATGAATTTATTTTGGCCAATAAAATATCCCGGAGTTTAATTTCAGCCCCTGGGTTTTTGATAATATAATTGATACGTGTGATAAGATCGTCACCATACTTGCTCTGTGGATTTATTGCAACATCTATTGCACGTGTTTTACCGGATACCAGGTCAATCATGAGTACGGCCAGAGTGGTTGAACCCACATCAAGTGCTATTCCCATAGCCTCGACGGAATCTGTTCTGCCAACGATATCAATTATTCTGTCTTTACTCAGAATACCCGTCAATTTAAAATCAGAGTTACGCAGCATTTCCGGTAATTTATATAAGATATATTCCGGAATAATCGTCTCAGGATCTAAGGTTTCACGTAATAATTCTTCATCACTCAGCAATGATTCAAGATCCGGTGGTTTTATATTCAGGTTCTTTTGATAAATTAACGGATTTGTTAGTTCTATCCCGACCGGTACACGAGCCATTATTTCCATTGTTTCCGATAATTTTGATATTTCAATCCGGGCATCATTTTTAAGTACACACTGACAAGCCAGCCGGTAGCCTTGATGCATTTCATCCGGCGTCAGATACAAGTGATCATTATAGGTGGGAGCCGGCGCGCCGGCCAAAAAACGAATGATACATTTACCACAGGTTGCATTTCCGCCACAGGGTTGGTAAACAGGTAAATTGTACTTGACGATAATCTGCATCAAAGGTGAACCTGGTTTTGCAATACACTCAATATTCTCCGGTAATAGTGTGATTTTAATAGACTTATCCACCTTAGTCATCAATAGTTTCCAGTGTTTTAATCCAGATTAAATTTAAAAAATATATCGGCGCCACTTTCCTTTGGACTCCCCTGAATCAACTGTAAATATATCTGCTTCCAGATTTCATATTCGAGTGTAATCGTTTCGGGCACTATATTATTATCATTATTCTGTCCAAACTCACGCTGGTAAGTTACAAAAATATCATCTGTGATGTACTTTCCGATGATAAAATTTGCCGATTTCCAGTTATCCTGAGCATTTATTTCGATTACATCCAGTTTTAAGTCATCACCTACCGATCTGGAAATGCGGTCAGATAACAGATTAGATATATAACCCATGGCAGCCGTAGTCTGTATACCGGAACCCGATAAATCATATTGATCGCCATAACTCAATTCATCTTTCCTGCGCCCGTGAATTACAATTGAAACAGCATCTTCCTGTGAGATTTCACTATTATCCAGATAAAATTTAATGACCGGATTTTTAAGATCTCCGGTGACTTTTAACACAAGGGATTTACTATCCCGGCTGGAAGTACGGTAAGAATATTCTGCTTCAAGTTTGACAGGAATGTTAAAATCTTTGCGGCCCTGAAATTCGATCAGTCCTTCAATCACATTAAAACGCCGCCCTAACAGATCATACTGACCGCGAACGGTTTTTATCGGACCTTTCAGCGTAATATCACCCTCTGAAAATTGCAAATTCAAATTACCCTCGAGTTCCAGGCGTAATTGCGGATCCCGGATCCAGCTATTGCGTAGAATTCTTATTTCCAGATTGCCGACGAACATATCAAGAAAATCCGATGTGCTTAAAGGGTCGTTAACAATAATTGAATCAGCTGCACCGGAAAGCTGGTCCATGGTGGTCATGGAACTATCCCGGGCGGCAACCAGAAGAGGTTTTCTCTCCCCGGCATTTATAGTGACAACGCCGATCCTGTCCAGAACCGCAGGCAGATAAAAACCGGATCTTTTTACCTCAATATCACCGGTCATCCGGGGTCCTTCTTCCTGCATACTATATCGGATATCCGATGAAACCTGCAGTTCAAAATCTTTATGTTTTAACAGATAAAAATTATCTGCTTCAATTTTAAGATCACTATCGACTATAGATATTTTTTCGCCCGAAAGATCTGCCTGAACTGATCCTGAGGCATCCAGCCGCCCTTCATCCCGGGAAACATGAAATTTTTTCAGGACAAACTTATCCCTCTCAGCCGTTAGATCAATATTAATATTACTATAATCAATGCCCCAATAGGGGATTTTTATAAGAGCATCATTGATTGTAATGTCTCCTGTCACTTGAGGATTCGCTAGATTATTTTCGATACTCAGATCACATATGACGGTTCCTTCAACTGCTTCTATTTGTTTTTCAGCTGCTATAAATATTACTATCGGTATCGGTTCGGATTTTGCGTGTAACGTCAGATTGGCCTCATAATCAATTACAGGAAGTGTATCGGTCAGAGAAATATGAACAGGTAATACACCTGTTACAATAAGGCTGTCGGTATCATTAAAATTTAATGCCATATCTAATGAGAACTGATCCTGGGCGTATTCATACTTCCCGGAAATTCCATTGTAAGACAGATTTTCTATTTCCCCATTCCGCAATGATATATTTCCTTTAAACTCCGGAGCCTCTGCAGTACCGTTTAAATGAAATTTCAATTCAATTTTTCCGGCCAAATTATCCGTACGCCCCAGATACGTCATTATCCGGTTTAGCTCAACATTGCCAATATGTAAATCAAAATCCTGATATCCGCTCATGCTCAATCTGCCCCGGACACTGATAAAACTACTATCATCGCAGGTGGCACAATTAATACGAAAATTTTCAATATCTAATGTCCGGGTTTCCGGTTCATATTTCAGGTTTGTCAACTCACCCGACCATCTTTCATCATCTATTGTGAATTCAATCCCGGGCATTTCCAATGTCAGAACACTGTCAGCTATTATATTTGCCGATATAGAACCGGTGAGATCCGGAGCATATATAAGATCGATGTCAGAATTAACAGAAATGCCGTCGTAAACAGATTTGACTTTTAATTCCCGGGCCTGAAATTCAGCAAAAGAGATTCCGGAAAAATTCAGGTTCCAGTCTCCGGTTATTTGATCACGTAAATACAAAGTTGATATCTCTCCGGTCAGAGAATCGAGAGCAATTGCATTATACTTTATATTTTGTAAATCTACAGTGATTTTATTTGCGAAAGACGATACATACCCATCCAATGATCCATGAATGACTCCTTGCGCCGCCAATGTATCAACACTTAATACTGTTTCAAGTTTCTGCATATCTTTGACCCGGATACTATAGTTGAGATAATTCCGGGCATTTATATTTCCATAACCGGTAATCATGATCTGTGCCGCGGGTGAATCCATAAATAAAGAATCAAGCACATACAGGCTGTCTTTAAAATGAATCCGGGAATTGAGTGCATCAACCTGAAACCTGTTAATTGTTGAATGATATAAATCCAAATCGATTGACGAATAATCATTTTTTTTATATTCAAACCGGATAGCCAGGTTTAAATCCGAATTAATACTATCCTGTGGAAGTAAATTTTGCAGTTTTAAATGATCGATACGGGCCAGGCCGGTAATTTCCGGGCTTTTAAAAAGATCTTCGATAAGACTATTTATAATTACATGCGCATATGCCGTCGTTACGATCACGTAACTGTTTAAATTGCCATTCGTCAGGCGTGCCTGTAGTTGCAGAGAGTCTCCGGTAAAATTCCTGTATTTTATATTCTCTAAACGGCTTTCTATTTTAAAATCGTGATCATTAAAATCCTTAAACCGCCCCGCGATATTCAAATTGCCGCTGACCGATAATCCCGGAATCCCTGCTGCGACCCAATCCTCCGGAATCAGGTTTTTAAAAGCAATTTCGGTTTTAAGCTCGGGGCCGATATCATTTTCATTATCCAAAAGACTCAATAAATTAACCGCGGAAAAATGGATGGATAAAGACTGATCTGCCAGCTGCAGGTCAAGATCGACCTGAACGCTGTCATCTGAAAGATTGCCAGAAAACGTCAGATCGGGCCTGTTATTCATGATTATATCAGGCAAGACCACATCGATATCTGATAAATCCAACCGGCCGGCTTCAATTTGGATCTCGCCTGTATATGCCGGTTGTCTGAAAAAATTTCCTGATGCATTGATAATATTGCGCGCCGAGTGAAATTCAAAATTCTTTACTTGAATAGATTCATGATCTAAAAGAAAATCAAATGCCAGCTTATGCAGCTCAAGGTCGGGATTTTTTGCCCTAAAACCGATACTATCCAGCCGGACATGTAATTGGCCTGTGTTATAAGATCCTGAAAGATCAATATTAATATCATGAATAGCTGCAGGAATTATTCTTTCATCAGACTCAAATTCAATAAATCCATTATTTAAGGAAAATTTCTCAATATCGATCGCAAAACCAAATTCGGAATCCGTCTTAACCGTATCAGCTGTCGTAGTGGAATCTTTGCTGAACAATTTTGAAATATTCCATTTACCGTCTTCAAATTGCCGCAGTGATATTGTTGGTGATTCAATATTTATATTTTCAACTATAATATTTTTATTGATCAACGGAAACAGCCGGTATGAAACAGATATTTCGGAAATTGATACAGCAGTGTCCTCACTAACTATAACACTCAGATCATAAATTCTCAGATCACTAAACAAACTGCCGTCAATTTTTTCAATCTTTACCCGGGCGGCGAGCGATTCTGACAATATGGAATTCACTTCGTCCTTAAGCCAGGATTTAAAGGTTTCGGTTTGCGTAAACAGGACTGACAATAATACCAGGCTTAACATGATTATGACAGTCCATAACAATATTTTAAATATTTTGTACATACGTATCCGGTTAAAAAGCATGTCCTATGCTAAAATGAAATTGAAATTCTTTTTCTTCGTCAAATATGGGGCGTGCCATATCAAACCTGACCGGCCCGATCGGTGTTCTGATTCTGATCCCGACTCCGGCAGAATAGCGCAAATCATTAAAATAATATGAATACGAATCCAGCCAGACATTTCCGCCATCGATAAATGTGACTCCGGAAACAATGCCATAGATTGGATAACGTAACTCACTGCTAATCTCGATCAGACTATTGCCTCCCAGCGGGGTGCCCTTATCATTTTTTGGTCCCAGTTCGGAACGTGCCCATCCACGTACCGAATAACTTCCACCGGAATAGAATCTCTCTTCCACAGGAATGAACTCGTCTGTCGATAACGGTTTTATACCACCGATCTTCAATCTTAAAGCTAGTACCCTCTTAGCTACCGCAATATATTTTCTCAAATCCAGAACAGTTTTATAAAACGGATATTCAACTGCCGTCAGTAAACCATTGTACTGCAGATTAAAGGAAGTCATGGAACCACGGGCTGGAAAGAACTTCGGGAATGATGTATCCCTGGCAAGTCCTAAATTGATCATGGATTTATTATATAAACCTTTATAGTCATCCGAATAATCGCTATCATCAATATCTATATCCACCGTATCCTGATCAACTTTTTCATACGTATATGACAATGATGTATTCAGATTGTAGGGAAATGGATATAGAAACGTAGTACGGATACCAAGCCGGGACACTTTAAAACCGGGTTCATCTTGTTTTCGCGTAAAAGGATTTAGTATCAAATCCAATGATCGTATGAGAAACGACGGCTGGGTAAACTGTAACTCCACGCGATATGGTTCCAGAGCTGAGAATCTTAAATATAGATTTAGTCTTCTCGCGCCACCCAGGAAAGACAACTTGAATATTTCTGCAAAAGCTCTGAATTTATCTTCACTTCCATAGCCCAGGCCGAATCTTGTGGTTATTTGCGGGGCTTCTTTGACCGAAATCGTAACCGGAATAACCGGAATTTGATCCGGCGTTAAAATTGTTTTAAAGGAAACCATCTGATAAAGTCCGAGCGAATATATATCACGATGGGAAGTATCAATTAATACCTGGCTATATAGTTCACCTGCGGCAAATGCCAGTTGGTCAAGAATGATAGATTCGGAAATTTTCCCGCTGCCGGCGATTTGTATCTCACCAAAATAGCTCAACGGTCCGGGGTTTATATTCCAGCGGATATTTACTGTTTTCTGAGTTTCTGATAATGTAATTTTTGCGTCAATATCAACATATGGATAGCCCGAATTGAGATATTTTTGTATGAGTCTTTTCTCATCGGATTTAAGTGCCACATCCCTGAATCGCATTCCGCTTCGCAATTGAAGATCAGGAGCAATTTGTGTTAGCAGTGAATCGGATTGGCGGTCATTGGAATTAATATCTTCGGATAAAATAAAAAAAACCGAATCAACAACAACAGGTTTTTCCTCTTTAATTGTAATGTTTATACGCGACGTTCGATCATCCTTATCTATAGCCTGAAATTCGTAAGAGAGTTGTACGTCAACAAATCCTTCTTCCTGGTAAAAATATTTTAATTTTTTAAGATCAGCTTGCAACATATCTTCGCTGATTAAATAGGGGTCTTCTCCCATAATATATTGCGAGAATCCACTTAGTGTGTACATGGACACACGGTCCTGCAGGTCAGCGGATGAAAATGAATCATTTCCGTTAAACGTGATATTTTTTAATACATATCCCTCCTGCGCAAAAACGGTTACTGTGATTACAGCCGGTAGCAGGATAAGTTGATAAAATATGTATCTGGATTCAGACATCTTGTAATTTCATATAGTACAGCGATTACAAATTAGGCCGCATATTATCCAATAAAAATCCGGTTAGCAGACTATACAGATGGAGTGTCGTGTTTTCCCCTTCCCGAATTGAATGACTGCGATTGGGATATGCCATCATAGTAAATGGTTTATTATGAAGAATGAGTTCATTCACCAATGCTTCACTATTCTGGTAATGTACATTGTCATCACCTGTGCCGTGAATTAAAAGCAGATTCCCTTTCAGATTTTTTGCATGCGTGATAGGAGAACCATCCCGGTATCCGTCCGGATTATCCTTTGGTAATCCCATATAACGTTCCTGATAAATGGTATCATAAAACAATTCATTGGAAACCGGAGCCACCGACATGGCGGTCTGATAAAGATCGGGATATCTGAATATCATATTAAGACTCATAGAACCACCGCCACTCCAGCCCCAAATGGCGATGCGCTTTGCATCAATATATTTCCGCTTCTGTATCACAGCCCGGGCTGCAGCTGCCTGGTCCCGGGACGCCAGGATGCCAATCTTCCGGTATACCATCTTGCGCCATTGCCTGCCCCGGGGCGCGGGTGTACCACGGTTATCAACACTCATAATAATATACCCTTTCCGGCTTAACATTAAATGCCACAAATGTTTTGTCCCGGCCCATTTATCTAAAACTGTCTGGTTCCACGGTTCACCATATACATAAAACAGAACCGGGTATTTTTTGGCTGCATCAAATTGCGGCGGAAAAACCGACCAGCCATCCAACGCGACATTGTCCGCAATATTAACACGAAAGAATTCCATTTTACCAATATCCAATGCCTGAATTTTCTTCTTAAGTTCAACATTATCGACCATGACACGTACTACTTCATGGGACGGTAAGCGAACAAGTTCGGTTCTGGGCGGCACATTAAATGCCGAATATTTATGGATAGCAAATTTCCCATCCGGACCAAACTCATATTCATGGGTACCCGGTTCATTTTTAGGATTTATTAATTCCGGATCTGATATTTCATATATATTTCCGCGATACAAATAACGTTGCGTTGGATTTTCGGGAGAAGCAATATAATAAAAATCTCCGGATTTACCGTCGATATGTTTTAGTTTGATGACATCATAATTTCCCGGCGATACACAGGTAATATCACTGCCGTCACGATTGAGCAGATACAAATGCCGCCAGCCATCCCGTTCACTGATCCAGATAAACTGAGAATTATTATTTACCCATTTAAAATCCGTTACCACATCCAGCCAGGCATCATCTTTTTCAGTAAGCAGGATATTAACTTCGTCATTCTCTGTATTCCATTCTGTTAACCAGATCGTATTTTGTAAGCGATTCAGCCTCTGAAACAGAATATTCTTTGAATCCGGGATCCATTCCATCCACGCGATATAATGTTGACTTGGATCGCCGCTTAGATCTAAAAATTTTATTTTTAAAGTGCTCACATTCACTACACCGATTTTACAGGAGGAATTTGTGGTCCCGGCTTTCGGATACTGTATGGGTATTAATTTTGGATAAATCGAGTCCGTATTATTGATCATATAAAATATTCCGATGCCTTCTGCATCCAGCTGCCAGAAAGCAATATTTTCAGAATCCGGACTCCAGCGAAATCCCTTGCGTAAATGAAATTCCTCTTCATATACCCAGTCAAATGTACCATTGATAATTGTTTCTGAGCCATCTTGAGTTAACTGTGTTATTTTATGGTTACTGAGATTCTCAACGAAAATATTGTTTTTGTATACATATGCCACATGATCACTTTTAGGAGAGAATTCGGCAAACATCAGTGATGAATGAATAAAATCGTTGCCCAATTGATGTAATTTTTCTGTTCGCGTATCATAGATCCAGTAATCTCCACGGGTATGATAACGCCATACTTTTTTTGTATTGGTGAAGATCATCAGAAATCGTTTATCACCTGACCATTGATAACTATACACTTTAAGGGGTTCAGTCTCTCCTTCCGGAATCAATTTTTCTGCGGCTACAGCTACATTTTTATCACCGGTTGCGGTGTAAAACTCATCAATATCCGCAGATTTATATTTCTCTCTATCGGTTGGCGTATATGACTGACCGTTGTTTAACCATTGTACTTTACCGAATTTTTCTGCATCGAATTCCTTATCTTTAAATATTTTTTCCAGGGTAATTAAAGAAGGATCCGAGTCCTGGGCTGACAATAATCCGGTGCAAAATAATATTAATACAAGATTCATAAATAATAGATTTTTCATCATAACTCCATAGCTAAATTAATTGTAGATATTAATTCCCCTCCCGGGAGGGGTTAGGGGTGGGTTTTTTCGTACACATCTATCCAATTATAGATTACCTGCAAAACACCATAAATATTATTTAATACAGTGTATCCGTCAAATCGCAGAACGGTTATCCCTAAATTTTCTAAACATTTCTGCCGGTGTTTATCATATTTTTCTTTTTCATTATGACTTTCACCATCAACCTCTATTGCCAATAATAGCTCACTACAAAAAAAATCAACAATATAATTTTCGATCGGCTTTTGTCGATCAAAATCATAACCCCGCATCTGTTTACGTTTTAAATATTTCCACAAAATTCTTTCTGTGAATGTAGCATTATTTCGCAATTTTCTTGCCTTCTCCACCAGATCATGTTTATAAGGGATTATGATT
>CAYULK010000054.1:0-13505 GCA_964445625.1 uncultured Calditrichota bacterium | reverse complement strand
ATTTCCTGACACTTGAACGCGGGAAAAAGCATACCGGTGAACTATATGTGGAGTTGGTCGAAAAAGTGTTTGGAGTGCATTTTGAAAAAAATGAATATATATATGAATTGCATATTCCTGAGCAGATCAGTGCCGGGGTAAACATTTTTACAGAAAATATGAAAAATCGTATCCCGCAAAATGGCGCAAGGTATAACGGATATATACTGTTAAATATATCGGCCAACGATCCTGATAATACCTTTTCTGCCGGACAAGCGGAAGAAATTGCATTCCACCTGTCGCAATCCGGAAAAATACCAACAATCATAATATCAGCACCATCGGATAACAAGATAAGACAAGGGATAATTGAGAAAATTCATTCACCTTATTGTATTTCCTTTCCGGAAAATGGGAATGCCGCACTACTTTCTATAGCAGAAATTATAAATAGGGCAGCGTTTGTTGTTACTCCGGACACTTCGATCATTCACTTTGCTTCAGCCATGAATACTCCTGTTATTGGTGTCTACACACCACTTCAGTATGCGGAGGAGTGGTACCCTTATGAGATCGATCATATTATGCTGATGGCTGAAAATGGGAAGCCTGTATCGGATATTCCGGTAGAGTTGATTTTGGGTGAGATCGATAAATATTTAGGTAAATATTTGACAATTCGTTCAAAAACTTAGATGGAGATATTGCCGATGCCGATAAGGCAATTGACATGGAAATTGATGATGGTACACCAGTAGTGAACGGTTTGAAACCGTTCACTACTGGTATCCTTTTTCCTACTGTTGTGGTTTTTCCTGGTTTTCGTGATTTTCCGTATTTTCCTCGTCGGAAATACCGCTTTTAAAATTCTTAATACTCGAACCAAGAGCCCGGAACAGGTCAGGGATTTTTTTTGATCCGAATAAAATCAAAATTATTAAAAAGAGCAATATAATTTCCGTTAGTCCAAAACCACCCACAAGTACCTCCTTTAATTTTATCCATTTTTGTCAATATATCCGCAGGTAATCGAAAATGCAATTAAAAAAATGCTGCCTGGGCTTAAAAATATTACTATATTTGATCAGAATGAAACGGCGAACCTTCATCAAATCCACATTTACTGCCGGTGGTGCGTTGCTTGCGACATCACCAATATATTCCCTCTGTACAAATATTGATCTAATGCAAAAGTCACGCGTTGTCATTTCACGACATAAAGATATTCAGGATACATATTTATCTGTTAATAGCCAAAAACTGCTTCATATTCTTGATGATGGCATGAAGCATCTTTATCAAACAGATAGCGCTGTGGATGCCTGGAAGAAAATTGTCATACCGGGAGAGGTTATCGGTTTAAAGGTCAATTGTTTGTCCGGACAGGGTGTAACCCATTCCGAACTGGTTGATGCAGTTATAGAGCGCTTACGATCAGCGGGAATTAAAGCGAATGATATCGTGATTTGGGATCGGTTTAATACCGATCTGGAGGAATGCCGATATACGATTAATTTCAGTGGTAACGGTGTCAGGTATATGGGAAACGATGTACTGGGGTTTGAATCTGACTTTGAGATCTACGGCTCTGCTGCCAGCCTGCTTTGCAAGACTCTTACCCGTACATGCGATGCCATCATAAACCTGCCCGTTTTAAAGGATCATGGTATTGCGGGAATGACAATGGCCATGAAAAACTTTTTCGGCGCTATCCATAATCCACATAAGTATCACATAGATACCGGTAATCCATACATTCCGGATGTGTATTGTTTTGCACCGCTAAAAAGTAAAGTACGGTTACATATCTGTGACGCCATCAACCCGCAATATGAAGGGGGTCCCTCCTATATGCCTCAATGGAGCTGGAAATATAACGGATTAATTCTTAGCAATGATCCGGTCGCCATGGATTATACCGGTTGGCAAATCATTGAGGATAAACGCCGGGAAAATGGCTTTAAATCATTGAAAAAATCTGGACGCGAACCTCTGTATATAGCAACTGCAGCCGATAAAAATCACCGGCTTGGGACAAATAATCCGGCCAAAATTGAGGAAATACAGTTAGTTTGATCTATTCATACCGCAGCAATGCTGCAATCAAAAAAAAAGAAGTCCACGGATTTCACGAATTATCACCAGTTAAACGGGGGTAATCAGCGGGCCATAAATATCGTTGCATCTTTGCGAGAAATGAATTATCCAGGTTAAGTATATGGTCTATATTTATCACAAGAATCTTATTGATCAGGTTTCCGGAGAAGTGACTGATCAAACATTTAATGAAAACTTCAGCTCCACCAACCGTCGGGAATTTATCAAGACAGGAACACTGGCTGCCTGTTCCGCTTTTATTCCGAATATCTATGCCGGTGTAAAAGATAATAAAAATCTGTTCCCGGAGGATCAAAGACAATTTATTATAGAAGCCCGGTATTATGAGAAACTTGCCTATCGTAAAATTCGTTGTAAACTATGCCCAAGGGAATGTGTGATTGATGACCGGGAACGTGGATACTGTGGGGTACGTGAAAACAGAGGCGGCACCTACTATTCTCTGGTCTATTCCAGACCCTGTGCATTGCATACCGATCCGATTGAAAAAAAACCGCTCTTTCACTTTCACCCGGGATCACTTGCATTCTCAATCGCCACGGCAGGATGTAATGTAAATTGTAAATTTTGTCAGAACTGGCAAATATCCCAGGTTCGTCCTGAGGAAGTAAGAGAAATTTATCTGACGCCGGAAAAAACAGCTCAATCCGCTAAAAAAGCAAAATGCCTTTCTGTTGCCTACACTTACAGCGAACCAACCATATTTTATGAGTACATGTACAACACAGCAGTCGCTGCTCAAAAAATTGGTATAAAAAATGTTGTTATTACAGCAGCATATATCTCCAAAGATCCTCTGATTGAACTATGCAAATGTGTCGATGCCATTAAAGTTGATCTAAAAGCATTTTCTGAGTCTTATTACAAAGATATTGTTAATGGCGAACTTAAACCGGTACTCGACAGTCTGATTACAATACGCAAGCAAAATGTCTGGACTGAAATTGTATACCTGGTTGTTCCCACTCTTAATGACAGTGAGCAGGAGTTCCGCAAATTATGTCAGTGGATCAAAGAATATCTTGGCACTGGTGTACCGGTACATTTCACAAGATTTCACCCGCAGTATTTGTTAAAAAACTTACCGCCGACGCCTCTGAATACCCTTGATATGGCAAAGTCGATCGCAGATTCCGAAGGTCTTCAGTATGTTTATATCGGTAACGTACCGGGGCATAAGGCCGAAAACACATTTTGCCCTAAGTGCGGTCAGATAGTTATAGAAAGAACAGGTTATTATATCAAATCTAATAATATCTTGCATAATAAGTGTCGGTATTGTCAGACAGAGATCGCAGGTATATGGGGAGATTAATCTTTGATAAACGGAGGAAAACTATGTTGCGATGGATGTTAATTACTTCCATATTGGTCATAGGGGGATTCGCTATGGTTTTTTCAATTACTTCCCAGAGTGATATACATTCCCGGATCAGGCAAGCAGGCGTTGCCGGTTCCTTTTATCCAAAAGATCCAATTGAGTTGGCTAAAATGGTCGATGCTTATCTTTTGCAGACTGAAAAAACAAATCTGCCCGGGCCCGTGATCGGTCTGGTTTCACCCCATGCCGGCTATATATTTTCAGGTCATGTAGCGGCATATGGTTATAAATTATTGTCCGGCAGAAAGATCAAACGTGTCATTGTTATATCTCCGTCTCATGTTTCCGCATTCTCAGGAGCAGCAGTTTACGATGGCGATGCCTATGAAACACCCCTGGGAAATAGTATAATTGATAAAGAATTTTCATCAAGGCTTGTACAGGAGAATAATCTGATAAAACTTTCATCAGAGGGACATGAAACTGTCCGAAATGGCCGAATGGAACACGCATTGGAGGTGCAATTACCATTTCTACAACGTGTTCTTGGCGATTTTAAACTGGTCGCTATTGTCATGGGGGATCAGTCCTATGCTACATGTCGTGCGCTGGGAATCGAACTCGCAAGAAGTATAAATGATGATTTCACAGTAATTATTGCCAGTTCAGATTTATCGCATTTTCACCCATATTCCGATGCTGTAAAACGCGATAAAAATTTAATTCATGCCATTGGTGAGTGGGACTATTTCAATTTAAGCCGGAACCTGAACAGCCGGATATGGGAGGCATGCGGTGGCGGCCCGATCGTTGCGACAATGATTGCATGCGAAAATTTGCAGGCCGGTAATGCAAAAATTTTAAAATATGCTAATTCCGGTGATGTAGCCGCAGGTAACAAATCACAGGTCGTCGGATATTCTGCCATCGCTTTTTATCGTGATGAATCATCAGATAAAGATGAAATCAAAGAATTCAGATTAGCTGAGGACGAGCAGAATTATTTGTTACAGATTGTAAAACAGACTGTTAGTGAGGCCGTTCATAGAGGACAGGTGTTTGACTGTTCATCCGGTGGATTTGAGGCGCTGGCTATAGAGCGTGGTGCTTTTGTGACATTAAAAAAGTCCGGGCATCTCCGGGGATGTATCGGTTACACATCCCCGGTAAAACCATTATGTGAGACAGTGCGGGATGTTTCCATCAGTGCTGCATTAAAAGATCCCCGTTTCCCTGCTGTGACTTCCGCAGAACTCGACGAATTATCATACGAAGTATCGGTATTATCACCCTTTCGTAAAGTCCTTGATGTAAATCAGATTGAGATCGGGAAACATGGGTTGCTGATCAAATATGGTCGAAGTGAGGGTTTACTTCTGCCGCAGGTGGCAACCGACAACAAATGGGACCGAGAAACTTTCCTGTCCCAAACCTGCCGCAAAGCCGGTTTGCCTGCAGATACCTGGAAAGATTCCCAGGCGGACATTTTTATGTTCTCAGCCTTTGTCTTTGGTGATAAACATTAATGCCTGAGATATTATTTTAGAACATATACCCATCAATAGTATCCATTATATGCGGGAACATGGCGGCGGCTACTATGAAACCAATAACGACAACAGCCAGACCGATTAAGATCAATACTCCCTGGATAATAAAATACATTCGCAATTTACCCATCATTTCTGCAAGGTCTTTTGGATCGTTCGATAAATTGGCATGTGTCGCATTTGACGCAGCCTGCAGCAAAATGACACCCAGCCAGATGGGAAGCCAGGCAAAAATAATTCCCACAATTGAGATCGCCGCAAATGCACCCCAAATGATGTTCATGATTCCCAGAAACTTCAACCAGCCAGACATGCTCACCGCATTTTGTTTGATAGCTTCCATAGGATTATCTATTGCTTCCATAATACCCTCCCGGCTTAAAAATTTAAACCTTCTTCGTCTGAATTATTCAGGTTAGTTCTTGAATGACTGCACGAATAATTTATTGTATTTATCTTTACGTCTTTGCAGTAAAAATAAAAATTTTGATACAGCAATATTACTCAATTTTTGTTCCAAATATAAATGTTCGGTTTGTATTTCGCAATTTTATAATTATTGACTCAAGCCTCACACATGGCATGTTTGCAATTGATTTTTAGCCATTGTATATTTAATTTTACCCATATTAGCCACTAAAACAATACAGGAGTTTTATCATGATATTTGACTTCGATATGATAAATAATTTCTATCAAAGCATGAACGAAAAGCAAAATACGGCGAGAGAGAAAGCCGGCCGCGCATTAACCCTGACAGATAAAATTTTGTATAGTCATCTTGCACATTCTCTGGATGAAGTACCCGAACGCGAGAAAACATATATGTACCTGAATCCGGATCGGGTTGCCATGCAGGACGCCACCGCGCAGATGGCGTTGCTGCAGTTTATGTCTTCCGGACGTAAAAGCGTAGCAGTACCAACCACAGTACATTGTGATCATTTGATCCAGGCTGAAGTTGGTGCTAAAGATGACCTGGCGCGGGCAATCGATGAGAATAAAGAGGTGTATGATTTTTTAGCCGGCGTATCCAATAAATATGGTATTGGATTCTGGAAACCCGGTGCCGGTATCATTCATCAGGTTGTTTTGGAAAACTATGCATTTCCAGGCGGGATGATGATCGGAACCGACTCACATACACCAAATGCCGGGGGTCTGGGGATGCTGGCGATCGGTGTTGGTGGCGCCGATGCAGTGGATGTCATGGCAGGATTACCCTGGGAACTGAAATGGCCGGGTGTGACAGGCATACGGCTAACCGGCGAAATGTCAGGCTGGACTTCTGCCAAAGATGTTATTCTGAAACTGGCCGGGATTCTGACCGTAAAGGGCGGCACCGGTAAAATAGTGGAATATTTTGGTCCCGGAACAAAATCCATCAGTTGCACCGGCAAAGCTACAATATGTAATATGGGAGCTGAGATTGGCGCTACGACATCAGTCTTTCCATTTGATGAACGCATGGCGGCATACTTTCGCAGTTCGGGCAGAAAGCAATTGGCAGATCTCTGTGCCCAATATTCAAATGAGCTTACAGCTGATAAAGAAGTACTGGAATCACCGGAAAAGTATTATGATGAAATAATTGATATAGATTTATCTATGTTAGAACCACATATCAACGGACCATTTAGTCCGGATAAAGCCTGGCCGATATCACAGATGAAAAAGGCAGTTGAAGAAAATGGTTACCCGGAAGAATTGAAAGTTGCCCTGCTCGGCAGTTGTACCAATTCGTCATATGAAGACATTGATCGCTCTGCAAATATTGCCAAATTTGCCATAGGGAAAGGACTAAAGGCCAAATCAGAGTTTATAATTACACCGGGTTCAGAGCAGATCCGGGCTACGATTGAGCGTGACGGCCAGCTGGAAATTCTGACAAAAATTGGCGGAAAGGTACTTGCCAATGCCTGCGGACCCTGTATCGGTCAGTGGAAACGACATGGTGCCGAGAAAGGTGAAAAGAATACAATCATTACTTCCTATAACCGCAATTTTGCCAAGCGAAACGATGGAAATCCGGCCACACATTCATTTGTCGCGGGACCGGAGATCGTTACAGCCCTGGCATTTGCCGGAAAAATTACATTTAATCCACTAACTGATTCAATTGAGACAAACACGGGGGAAAAAGTAAAACTCGAGGCTCCCAAAGGAGAAGAATTGCCGGCACGTGGTTTTGATTCGGGTGAGAGCGGCTATGTGGCACCGGCTGAGGATGGATCCGGAATTGAGATTGCCGTAAAACCAGACAGTAAAAGACTGCAATTGCTTGTTCCATTTAATGCCTGGGATGGTGAGGATTATCAGGATTTAACCATTCTGGTCAAAGCTCAGGGAAAATGTACCACTGACCATATTTCACCAGCCGGGCCATGGCTACGATTCCGTGGTCATCTTAATAATATCTCTGATAATTTGTTAATTGGTGCTGTAAATGCATTCGGGTATGATCCGGGTACCGGTAAAAATCTGGAGACGGGATCAATTGATAAATTATCCGCCAATGCGCGGGCCTACAAAGATAAACAAATGGGCTGGGTGGTAATCGGTGATGAGAATTATGGTGAGGGTTCCAGTCGCGAGCATGCGGCCATGGAACCACGCTATCTGGGTGGTAAAGCCATCATCGTAAAAAGTTTTGCCCGAATTCATGAAACCAATCTGAAGAAACAGGGCATGCTGGCGATGACTTTTCAGAATCCTTCTGATTATGACCTGATCCGGGAGGATGATAAATTATCGATCATGGGTTTGAGAGAATTTGCACCGGGGGTTCCATTGACACTGCTTATTCATCATAGTGATAATACAGAGGATGAATGTAAATTAAATCATACTTTTAACAAGGCACAAATAGAATGGTTTAGGGCAGGTTCCGCATTAAATCTGATTGCGAAATTGCAACACTAGTGCGGTTTTGGGATATTTTGCCCTATCTTGGGCTATCTTGGGCTACTATGTAGTCCATCTTTAAGATGGACTACACGACATGAAATCAACTCTCAAATTCGAACAAAATATAAAATCTTCTACTGAATTAAACATCTTCAAAATTTCAGCCCCATCAACTGAATAGTTCTTAGCAAGACCGATATATTCCCGATAACTTGAATATTTCCAATCCTCTAAATTATCAACTAATCCAGCCAGCACAGGATTCTGATGTATATAATACAAAGTTGACAATAAATACTTGTCACTTGAAATCAATTTTGCCTTCGTGTGCTGCTGAAACAAATTACCAGTTCTACCATAATGTTTATTAATTGATTTGGTATACCCACTTAAAATATCACCAATTTTTCTCCGAAGAGGATCCTGATCAACTGTAGTAACCTGAACTAACAAATGAAAATGAGTAGGCATTATACAATATCCTATTATCTTTAGGTATTTTTTTAAAGTAAGCATTTTAGTAAGAAAATAATCGTAATGAAAATCAGAGTAAAAAAGTTCCTCATGATTAATAGAACGATTATAAATGTGGTGAAATTGAAATTGAAATAGCTGCATATTAATCATCTCCAGATTTATTTTACTGGAATCCAATACAATTAATATGCCAAAAAAAATAGGCGGCTAATCACCATCCCTATTTCTTAGAAAGAGGATAGCGATTTATATAAAAGCAAATAAGTACAAATCTGGGTCATCCTGAACTCGTTTCAGGATCTAAATGATAAGACCCTAAAATAAATTCAGGATGAAGAATGTCGTTATTTCATCAGTACCATTTTCTTCGTATAGGCTTCGTGTCCCTCAATCTCCAGACGATAGAAATAAAGACCTGATGCCACGCGCTTACCTGATACATCAATACCATCCCATCGCATATAATGCCGGCCCGATTCGGCGATGCCGTTATAAACGACGTTGATTACCTTACCAAGAATATTATAAATCGTCACTTTGATTTGTGATGCCTTTGGCAGGGCAATCGGTATTGTGGTTGTCGGATTGAATGGATTAGGATAATTCTGTCCAAGGGCGAAATCCTGTGGTATAATTTCCGCAATTCGATCATTAATGTTTTCACCGTTGCCAACCATCAGTTCAAACTCTGTAATCTCGGTTAAAGGTGCGAAGTGATATATTTCCCTTTCACGTAAGTCCTGCACCCTGGCGGCTTCTTTATCAAGCAGGAACACTTCATATTCAACCGGAACATCTTCAATTCCGCTAAATGACAGCTGTGATTTTTTGGCATCCGGTGTATAGACCTGCAAGACCCAGGTTTCACTTTCGTTGATTTCCGGGCGCACATCACTGCCAAAAATCGGATATGCGTCATCCCAATCAGGACGCTCAAAGTAAACGCTGGCAATACCCTTAAACATTCTCGGTTTATTATATTCCAATTGATCAAGCCCAATTTCAGCCTCACCACTGATTCCGATTCTGGAGGTACCATCACCACTTTCACCCGATTCAAGATTAATCCTGACTTGCCAATCAAGTGCATTTTTTACAACTCCTTTTAATAACCCGTGAATCGGATTAAAGGGCACCCGTAGCGGTGATACATTGGTGGAGTTGATAAAATAATATCCTATTCCCCTTTCGAGTGTTTCTGAAAATACAAATTTACCCTGGTCGTTATCAAATTCATAAAGCGGTGTATTACCGGGTAGTTCATTTACAATTTTAATCTGCGCCCAGCTAACCGGTTTGTCAAAGGGAGAGGTGATTAAATTATATCCGGCATGGACAGGTATCTCGGCCTCAGCCATTTCGTTGAGCGGAAAGGCCCCCAGGTCACTTTGATTAATTCTGATATCCCCTTTATTGATTACCCAAAACGCACGACCGGTGGTAAATGTAAATGTAGAAGATATTTTATATGGAATCAGATAATCTTCCGGCTGGCTGGCATTTGTATTACCATTATCCCAGTACGCCATCCAATCTTCACCCGCAACTCCGGTAAATACCTGGTTAAAAGCCATTCCGCTATTACCGGGCAAACCAACAATGACAAAATCTGCTGCACGGTATTCATCACGTCGTTCGTGCACCGGAAATCTCAGGAAAAAATCCGTATCAACCTTATCATCAAATGTCTCAAACATATATGTAATGCTCCAATTTCCCGCAGGAACATCTCCACCTGAGATTACTCCCACTCGCCAGTAATATTGAGAATTCGTCTTAAATTCCATTGACTGGTTGATGTAGATCAATGTATCATTAGGAATTGAATTCACCTCTAAAAAGGGATTTCCAAAATCTGTAGATGTGGCAACCTGGATTATATACCCATCCGCCGGTACAGAGGTCCACATTAATGGAGCGGGAACTGATACATTCGCTGCATTATTATCCGGATAAAGCAGATTCACGGTCCCACTAAAAGGTTCCGTAGTAAACATCCATGGCGGATCCGACCAGATATATATTGTGGAGCTGGATTTGGCCCGGACGCGCCAGAAATATGATCTATTATATTCTAAATCAATACCATTAATTGTAACTGGAGATCCGGAGACATCAATTACCTGCCATAGTGTATCGGCAAATCCCGGTGATCCGGAAAGCTGAACATCATAGGTTATTAAGTCTCCTACCGGTGGCGTATCGATCCAGGTCCACTCCAGCGTTGGTGTGCGGGAAACATTTATAGCGCTGTCGGATGGCGAGACTGCTTTCAGAACCTGTTTAAATGTTGTACCCCGTTTGGTCGTAAAATTCCAGACATCGGACCAGTTACCGGCACCGCTTGTATTCATCACTGCTTTTATCCGCCAAAAGTGATTGGTAACTGTTTGCAGAGGTGCTCCGGCCGGATTAATTAGATAATTTGTATCAGTTAAATTTTCTACATAAATAACAAAATCATTAAAATCAGAGGATATAGATAATTGTAAGGTATAAGAAATTGCACCATCTACCGGATTCCAGATGAATTCCGGATATAAATCTACATCGATATCGCCATTGTTAGGTGTAACCAATATCGGGACGGGATATTCCGGTGAGGTTTCAACAACCGATATTCTTTTATTTATTCCAGGTGGCGTAATTACCTGCCGGTTTCCCTCCGGCCAAATGATGATTACCGAATCAATAGTAGTGGCTTTTCCTAATCCAAAATGGGCAATCATTTCATTTTGACATAGTAGACCGGTTTGGGAAGAAATTTCCCGCATTTGCCAGAGCGGAATTCCGTTAATCATTGCTTTCAATTTTACTTTGGCGCCGATAGCTGCCTTATTGGAGATGGTTCCGATTAATTTATATTCACTCCAGTTTTGGCCCTGCAGGTTATTTCGATAGATATAATTAGGATGATCGGCTGCACCGGTCATAACAACATCCAAATCTCCATCCCGGTCATAATCGGCCCAGGCATTACCCCGGTTATTAAACAAATCATGAGAAACCGGTCCAATCTCATCGCGCTCAAAATTGCCGTCTCCGGTATTTCTGTACAAAACATTAGGACTGCCGGAATTTACTACAAACAAATCTAGCCAGCCGTCATTATCAAAATCAATCCACGAGGTACTGCGTGAGGATGCAGAGTCAGATGATACAATTGATGTGGTAACTTTTTTAAAAACACCTTCCCCCATATTTTTATACAGCATATTGGGTTGACCGTCGCCAACACTCGCTACATACAGATCAAGTAAACCATCGTTGTTATAATCGCCCCAGCTGCCGCTCAGGCTTTGCCCTACATCGTCCACAACCGGATTCCCTGGCAGTGCCTGTAGAAATGTACCATCACCTTGATTAATATATAGAAAGTTTTTTCCCCCGGGGAGAGTATCAGCATTTGCCACAAATAAATCTATATCACCATCATTATCAAAATCGGCTGCAGATGCCCCCCATGAATCGCCAGAATTCAGTACAATAGGACCCGTAATAATTTTTTCAAATGTATTGTCTCCCAAATTACGGTATAAATAGCTGTTTTCATCCATGTTATTGGATGCAAATAGATCCAGAAAACCATCCTGGTCGAAGTCTAACCAAAGTGAAGTAACTGTATTCCCGCCCTCCGAAACCTCGGGACCGGTTGTTATTTTATTAAAGACTCCTGATCCTGAATTTTCAAATCGTAAATTATTTCCTCCTCCCAAATCACTAATGAATAGATCCAGATCCGCGTCGTTATCATAATCACCCCACGAAACACCATATGACATTGTCTCCTCAGGAAAATCAATTTCCTTTACCATATCGCCATTTTGTTTATTGTGATAAAGAAAATCTTTCTCTGCAAAATTTGAAATATACAAATCTGCAAAGCCATCATTATCATAATCACCCCATGCGACACCACGGGATCTGGCGGTATCGAACAACATTTCTCCGGTAATCATTCTGGTGAATTCCAATTGGTCATCAAACCATGCATGTTCCAGAATCAGATCTTCCTGTCCGTCCCACGGTATTAACCGATTGCCCAATAATACTTCCCAGATATCCGGTTCACCGGGAATAACAAATTTATATTCAAAGTTACCATCAACTATCACGTCTTCCGGTGAGGTTGTCGCCCATTTACCTACATAGGCCATATCAGCATCGTTCAAAGGCTCTAAAACCAGATCGCCCGAATTGCCCCAATCATTAAACCAACCACGTACCACTACCTCCTGATTATCAGGATCAAATCCATCCTGGTAGGCTAATTTTACTTCGAAGTGAACTCTTACCGCACCTGACGGTTCAACAGTTTTATAAACCCCCTGACTCGTCCCGGCATAGACAAATCCTTCCGTATCCACAGTATAAGATTCCATTACCGTGGCTCCCATTCCTGAGTCTATATTTTCCCATGTTTTACCGCCATCCTTCGAGCGCCAGGGATCATACGAACCGGCATAGATTGTTCCTCTCGCATCATATACAAAATCCAGACTCTGCGAACCCAGATCGGAAATTACCTCCCAGTTGAGACCATCATCAGTGCTTTTATACGCCCCATTTGCCCACGCGCCTACAAATATAGTTCCTGCCGGACTCACTGACAGTTCATAAATATCCAGATCATCCAGAGTTGAATTGCTTCTTTTTTGCCAATTAGCCCCATTGTCAGTTGATTTAAAGATTCCAGCCTTATCTGTGCTGACATAAATATGACCCGTTCCATTAAAATCGATTGCCCGTATATGAACCTCAGGAATATTATTTGTAATATCAACCCAATTAACTCCACCATCATCGGAACGCAATACACCGGCAGTCCCGGTATAACCACCAAGGAAAACAGCACCATCACTCTTGCGTACAGCAACCGATTGATAATAATCACCAAAGCCGGCGGGAGAAACCTTAGACCAATTACCACCATCATTGATTGTCTTATATGCTCCTCCACCATAGGTAGCTATATAGATATCTCCCGTAAGTGAACTGGCAATTGTTCTGATATATGTGCTCTGGCTTTCTATTAAACCTGTCGACGCCGGTTCCCAGTTTGCACCACCATCAACTGATTTAAAAACACCATTGTAATATGATCCGGCAAATATATTATTATTTAAGGGATTCACCGTCATGTCCCAGAC
>CAYULK010000053.1:0-13683 GCA_964445625.1 uncultured Calditrichota bacterium | reverse complement strand
ATATCAGAATTGGCGGCTGCAAGCCTGCCGGCGATATTGATACCACTACCACATGCAGCGGCAAATCATCAGTTTAAAAATGCAAAGACGCTGGCCGAGAAGGGTGCTGCTTTAATTGTTGATGATGATACAGAAATAGATGAGAAACTGGTCAAGGCCATTGATAAACTTTGTTCATCCGGTGAAACCAGGACCCGGATGTCCCAACAAATAAATACATTTTATCAGCATGATACACTGGAACAGATTTCATCAGAATTGAAGACACTGTATGATCAAAGGAATCCATGAGAGTATTTAAACACATAAAACATATCTTTTTCACCGGGATTGGCGGTATTGGGATGAGCGGTCTTGCTGATATTCTTTTAGCAAGCGGCTACCGGGTATCGGGTTCAGATCGTGTCTTATCGGATATCACAGAATACCTGGCTGCGAAGGGAGCAACAATTTACCAGGGTCATGACCGCCAAAACCTGGTCGATGTAGATGCACTTGTCTATTCCTCCGCAGTGCCTACGGACAATCCCGAACGAAAACATGCCCATGAGTCTGGTATACCCCAGATCCGCAGGGCTGAGATGCTGGCAGAATTAATGCGCCTTAAATATGGTATCGCTATTGCGGGTACCCACGGTAAAACAACCACATCCTCAATGTGTTCCGAGATTCTTATCAAGGCAAATCTGGATCCAACCATTGTTGTTGGCGGACGTTTCCAAAGTTCTATGACCAATGCCCGGCTCGGAAAGGGTGACTTTTTTATTGCCGAAGCAGATGAATATGACAGATCATTTTTAGCCTTATCCCCGGTCTTTAGTGTAATAACCTCGATTGAAGAGGATCATCTGGATTGTTATAAAGATTTGCAAGATATAGAAGACACATTTCTGAAATTTGCTCATAAAGTGCCTTTCTTTGGCAGTATTATTGTTTGCATTGATGATCCGGGAATTCAAAAAACAGCAGATCGAATGCCGGTAAATATGATAACCTATGGTATTTCCAGTGAAGCGCATTACACGGCCAAAAATATCTCTTACGATAAACAGAGCAGTACATTTGATCTTTTTGATCACAAGTCTCATTTGGGAAAAATAAGTTTACATATCCCCGGCGAGCACAATATTAAAAATGCCATGGCTGCCGCCATTATCGGGATTGAACTTGAAATTCCCATCAGCACAATACAGACGGCGCTCAAAGAATATTCAGGTGTTGAAAGACGCTTTGAAATTAAGAGTGATATCAAAGATATACTTATAATCGATGATTATGCACATCATCCGACCGAGGTAAAAGCAACACTGAATGCTGCCAGAACCGGTTATTCACGGCGGATAATTGCGGTATTTCAACCACATCTTTATTCACGAACACGTGATTTTTTTAAAGAATTCGCCCGGGCTCTCGATCTGGCAGATATTGTTTACCTGACAGATATATATCCCGCACGTGAAGAACCGATGCCGGGAATTTCAGGTGAATTAATTTTTAATGAGGTTTCAAAAGAGAAATATTATATTGCTCTTCGTGAAAACCTGGCCAGGGATATCTCCCGTATTGTCAAACCACAGGATATGGTTATAATCATGGGAGCCGGAGACATTTGGAAAACAGGAAATGACATCAGCCGGATATTAAATCAAAATTAATTTTATCAGAATGAAAACAAAACGAAGAAAAAAGAGATCGGATAAATTTTTAAACGGATCAGGAAAATTTTTTATTGGACTGATCATATTCTATTTGCTTTACTTTGCCGTAAACAAAATCATTGAAACTGAGCAAGATAAAACATACATATATGAGCGAAATGACATAGAGGTGACCGGAAATAGTATTGTATCTGAGACCAAAATATTAAATATTTGTGGTTTTTTAAAAAACACGGAAGGTAAAATTGAAATTGATCCCGAACGAACTGCACAGGATCTCATGTCTTTGCCTTATATCAAAGGTGTTGGTATTAAGGACAGACCCCCAAGGAAATTGAGTGTTATCATTGAAGAGCGGCGGCCGATAGCTTTTGTTTATGGCCTGGGACTGAACCTGATAGATGAAGAAGGATTTCTGATGCCAATTCCGAATGATGACATAATCTGGGATTTACCCCTGATCACAGGTATTACGCAGACACTGGGAAAACTAGGACATGCAACCACAGCACCGCCGGTATTCCGGGCTCTAAAATTGATCTCTTATTTGGAGCAGGAAAATTCATTGTTGCTGGATTTTGTTTCTGAGATATGCATGGATAATAAAAATTATATAGAACTTCACCTAATCAAAGGTGGTGCAACCATTCGGATCAACAGCGATACATTTAAGAAAGAATTGTTTGTCTTAAAAAACTATCTGGTAAACTATGTAGATTGGAATCAATTGCAGAAAATTGAATATATAGATCTCAGGTTTAATAAACAGATGGTCATAAAATTCAGAGCTTAATTAAAAAACAGGGACTCGAAATGAACGACGAGCAAGTTTTCGTAGGTCTCGACATAGGCACGACAAAAATTGCAGCGGTAGTTGGCCGGCTGGATGAATATAATCAGCTTAATATTGCCGGTGTCGGGACTTCCCCATCCCATGGATTGCGCAGGGGTGTTGTAATAAATATTGAAAACACTGTGAATTCAATTCGACGCGCTATTGAACAGGCACAATTGATGTCCGGTTGTACAATAGAAAACATATATGCAGGCATTGCCGGAGACCATATCCGTAGCATCAACAGCAAAGGAGTCATTGCTGTCAGTGGCAAAGATAAAATAATTACCGAACAAGATATTGGACGTGTCGTCGATGCGGCGAAAGCAATTGCATTACCCATGGATCGCGAGATCATACATATTCTTCCCCAGGAATTTATTGTGGATGATCAGGATGGTATCAAGAATCCGGTGAGTATGGCCGGAACACGATTAGAGTGTGAAGTACATATTGTTACCGCCGCCACGGCTTCAGCACAGAATATTCTAAATTGTGTAAGACAAGCCGGGTATACCGTCGAGGAAATTGTACTGGAGCCCTACGCTTCAAGCCTTGCGGTACTGAATCACGATGAACTGGACCTTGGTGTTGCCATCATGGATATCGGAGGCGGAACTTCTGATATCGCTGTCTTTTTTGATGGTAGTATCCGTTATACTTCTGTACTTGGGATTGGCGGAGAACATGTAACCAATGATTTGTCTCACGGATTGCGCACGCCAATGGATCAGGCAGAGGATATCAAGAAGAAACATGGTTGTGCTATGCAAAGTATGGTTAATGAAGAAGAACTGGTTCTGGTGCCGGGTATACATGGACGTGCGCCCCGGGAAATTGCGCGTAGCGTCTTAAGTGCAATAATTGAACCCCGCATGGAAGAAATATTTAGTCTGGCATTGAAGGAACTTGAAAAATCCGATATTTATGACTCTCTGGGGGCCGGGATGGTAATAACCGGTGGCGCCTGTCTTTTACCGGGAACAGCCGAACTTGCAGAACGCGTTTTGGGTTTACCGGTAAAAATCGGATTGCCGATTGTTAAAGGTGGCCTGGTCGAAACCGTAAAGAGTCCTATATTTGCAACCGGAGTTGGTTTAATACAATATGCATTGAACCGGAGCAAAGACCAAACGGAAAGGAGATCCGAGAATTTCATTACAATGATTACCAGAAAAATAAGAGAATTATTTGAGGATTTCTTTTAAGCAAAAAACAATTTATAATTTAAAAAATTCTAGGGAGTGGGAAAAATGATTCAATTTGACGATATAGCCGATCAAAGTGCGAAGATTAAAGTAGTGGGAGTAGGCGGAGCCGGTGGAAATGCCCTTAATGGTATGATTGAAGCTGGTTTGAGCGGAGTGGAGTTTATAGCCGTTAATACTGACGCCCAAAATCTTGAAAACAACCGGGCTCCTCATCGAATTCAAATTGGTAAGAACCTAACCAAGGGACTTGGTGCAGGAGCAAATCCTGAAATTGGGTTGAAAGCAATTGAAGAAGACAAAGAAGGTATTATCAATAGCCTGTCTGGCTCAGATATGGTATTTATTACTGCCGGAATGGGCGGCGGTACCGGAACCGGTGCAGCACCTGTTATTGCAGAGATAGCCAAAGATCTGGGCGCACTTACGGTTGGTATTATCACTAATCCGTTTGAATTTGAAGGACGCATGCGGCATAAAAATGCCGAACGTGGTATTGATGAAATGCGCAAATGTATCGACACTTTAATTTGTATACCCAATGAACGTGTTTTTTCGGTGATTGACAGAAACACGCCCGCTATCTCTGCATTTAAAGTGGTCGATTCTATTTTGCTTGAAGCAGCACGCAGTATTTCTGATCTGATAAACGTCCATGGTTACATAAATCTTGACTTTGCTGATATAAAGACTGTTATGATGGGTATGGGTGATGCACTTATGGGAACAGGCGTTGCCACGGGTGAAGGCCGGGCCTCCTTGGCAGCTGAAATGGCCATATCTTCGCCGTTACTTGAAGGTGTCAGTATCAATGGTGCCCTGGGTGTATTGATTAATATTACCGGTGGTTCCAATATGGGTTTACATGAAGTGAGCGAAGCTGCTACAATAATTCAGGATGCAGCCGGTGAAAAAGTTAATGTAATATTTGGTATGGTTGTAGACGATTCGCTAAGTGATGAAATCAGAGTAACAGCGATCGCAACCGGGTTTAATAAGGAGGATAAACTTAGCGGAGAATTAAAGGTACCAAAGCCGGCTCAGGATAAGTTTGAACATATCGATTTTGAGACGCTGGATAAACCGACCTATCTCAGAAAACACAAAGAAGAGTCCACGGTTTCCTCATCCATCGTTTCTAAACCACCAAAAAATAACATATACACGCTGGAAGATGATATGCCCAAGGAACCGGATGATCTGGATACACCCACATTCCTGAGAAAACAAATGGACTAAAATATTTTAAAGAGAAATATGTGCGTTCCCAGGTACAACTTAGGTATTTCTCATCCTGTGTCTAATTTTCTATCCATTGAATATCCCTTATTACAACTTGGGAACGGGGATAGTAAATAATATGTATTTTGAATTTTATTTTTACAAGTAATCGGCGGACATATCCAATGTAAAGTCATACCCATTAAAATTTACTGCTGCAAACTGTGATCCGTCGAAAGTAACATCACCATTAATTAAATAGCTCACTGTCTGTGAACCGGTCTCAGTAAACCTGATGGAAATTTGAAACTGATACCCACCACCCGCAGGATAGTCTGTTTGTTTGTCAATCTCAAATTCATTAGCTGTAAAAGAGATTTTAAAGTTACTGTTAAAACTACCTCCGTTTGATACTACATTTATCACAACTTCCTCGCTTTGTGAGCCATTAACTGTAATCATACCTGAACTATTTTTAAATCCATCAATTCCAATCATGTTAAAATCTTTTATTACATTTATACTGCTATTCTCATTGCGTGAATCATCACTGTAGGTGATAATGATACCCCCATCAAGCATAAAATCCAATACATTATTTTCTGACAGGGGATAACCCATTTCATCAACCGAGCCAAAACAAACTTCACCCGTAATATTTGTGCTCCGGGAGCTGTTTGCTTCCAGTAACTCAATAATCCAACATCCATTCCCGCTATAATAGACAGTATCGGATAAGGCACTTTTCATCAGCCGGGATAAATTTTCACTTTTTAATAATCGTACATCACCAGAAGCATTAATTCCGCCAAGATCATACAGATCGGACGTATTACCACTCGTGCTTTCAACCATGTCTGACATTAAAAAATCAGTGAGCTGGGCAATAAAAAATGCGTTTTCTTGAAAGAAAGCCTCAGCTTGCGCTTCTGATAATTGCGATTCATCCTGTTTTTGAGGTTCACTGCTGTTATCACAGGAACAAAATATAATGGCAAATATGGATAAAATAAAAATGTTAAAAGGTATTTGTTTGAGTAGTCTCATTATATCCCCGCTATGATTATTATTATACACCTGCCTTCGAAACCATGTCTTCGATTACCAGCTGCAGGCGGGTGTAACCATTCCAGAAATTGGAGGACGGCCGAAATACAATATCTGCGGTCATCCCGAACTTAATCTCATCCTTCAGCTCGCCCTTTCGCCACCAGACACATTCAAAATTATAATTTTCCGATTGCAGATACAACTTTAAATGACTTCCCTGCCCTAAAAGTTTCATATCTTTTACAATTATATCATGCATAACCAAAACAGGCTCCGGGTTTTGTTCACCAAACGGGCCTATTTTATCTATTGTTTCTACAAGTGCCAGATTAAGCTGATCGGCAGTGACTACAGAATCTACTTCCAATTCAGGTATAATATCATTTTCCTGGATCATTTCATTGACATGCCGGTATAACTCTTCTTTAAATTTCTGAAAATTTTCGGGAATTATTGTCAGTCCGGCTGCTTTTTTATGTCCGCCATAATTGAGAAAAAGATCCTGGAAATGACTCAGGGCATGTGTAATATGGAAATTATCCGTACTCCGCGCTGATCCGACATAATTACCATCACCATCCCGCGTAAAAACGATGACTGGCTTTGAAAGTTTATCTTTTAATTTGCCGGAAACAATTCCAATAATACCGGTATCCCAGGATTCATTTTCAACAATACATACTTTTTGAGAAAGAATATTATCTCTTTGTACATACTCAAGAGCCTCATTTATATACGATTCCTGGAGTTTTTTTCTTTGATTATTTAGTTTATTCAGTGCCTGTGCATATTCGGCTGCTTCCTGCCGGTTCTTACTCAAAAGTAATTTTAATGCCAGGTCAGCATCACCCAGACGTCCTGCGGCATTCAATCGTGGCGCCAGATAATAGCCGATTGAAATAGTACTTATATCTTTTCCCAAAAGGCCGCTGACTCTTTTTAACTCGACAATACCCGGCCTGCCGGTCTCCTTCAGGCTTTTTAAGCCGAATTTAACAAGTGCATAATTTTCATCTTTTAGCGGAACGATATCAGCTATTGTGGCCAGAGCAACGAGATCAAGCTGGGCCAGCATAAAATTTTTATATTCGTCCTCTTCGAATGTTTTCTGTGCCAGGGCCTGTAATAATTTATACACCACACCTGCGCCGCACAGACCATTAAACGGGTAACGACTATTTTTCCTGTTTGGATTTACAACCGCCACCGCATTGGGGAGTTCGTTCTCCTGAAGATGATGATCGGTAATGATTACTTCAATACCCATTTTGTTTGCCAAATCTACCGCTTCGTGCGAGGATATTCCATTATCAACTGTAATAAGTAATTGAATGCCGCGTTCTGCTACATCTTTTATGCTATCGGGTTTGAGTCCATATCCATCTTTTTGACGACTGGGAACCATATATTCAACCGGATATCCTATTTTCTCAAAGAATTTTACCATCATTGCTGTCGATACCACACCATCGGTATCATAGTCGCCAAAAACGGCTATTTTTTTTCGCTCTTTTACCGCTTCCGTAATACACGATTCAGCTTTCTCCATATCGTCGAGCAAATATGGATCATGTAATCTTTCGGAAAGTTTAAATGGCTGTAAATGATCCAGGGAAAGATTTCTGTTCTCCAGAATGGCATCAATAACCGGTTTCTGCAAATCGTTATTCAATATTTTCCACTTTTTCAATGGTAGCATAGTATCCTACTCTGTTTTTATTATTGGAATTAGTTTTTTCTAATATCTTTAAGAAAGGGGGAAGATTCTCTTTCCCATCCCCCCCTGTTTTTTACAGCTGTTAACAGCAATTCCGTTCTGGCCCGTGTAATACCGACATAGAACAGGCGACGTTGTTCCTCAATTTTTTGGGCAATCGGCCGGTCGTCATCAGACTCATTACGTAATGCACGAAAACTGGGCATACTATTATTCTCCATTCCCAGTAATATAACTTTATCAAACTCCAAACCCTTTGCTGCGTGAAATGTCAACAATGACACCGTATTAATGTCCTGTAAATTATCCTGCCCGGAGTTTAACGAAATAAAAGCAAGAAAATGAACTATTGCTTCATCAATCTGATAGGCATTAAACTGGTGAGCCAGCTCCTTGATTCGTTGCCATAAATCCTCTTCACTTTGATATGGCTGCAATAGTTTGATCTTATTCCTTACTTTTTCCTGAATCTCAGAATCATCATAATTATACATTCTGGTATACATAGAACGTATCCTGGAATAAGGGCTTAGTAATTTTCTGCTGCCACATGTAAAGAAAATTTGATCTTCCTGAGATGATATTCTATCTTCTATAAAATTCCCCAACGCAACAATATCAAGTACTATTTCCAGTGTGGATTGTTTTGTGTCATCTGACCTTATTTTTTGCAATTTATTAACTATATCAATAAGTACGACTACATCATCAAGTGCACGATGCCTTACTTTTGCCGTTAATTTAAAACGCTCTATTAGTGCATCAATTGAATTTGCCTGCCCCGGGAAAACCCGGCGGGCCATAACCAACGAATCAAACCGGATATTTTTTAATCTCGTACCATCCAGGCTTTTTGCAAACCGGTCAAGAATCGGGAAATCAAATTGGTGACCATTATGAGCAATTAAAATAGAATCTCCAATAAATTTTTTAAACTCCGGCCAGAATTCTTGCATGGTTGGTTTGCTTTGCACATCCTGGTCAGAAATATTATGCACCGATTTTGCACCTTGAGAGATCGGAATCTCTGGATTTATTAGTGTATGTAACTGATCCTTTATTATTGAATTTTCTACCCGGATTGCTGCAATCTCAACAATTCCACATGTTTCTGCATCTTTATCAGTAGTTTCCAGGTCAAGGACTATATAGTTTTTTAAAACATCCCGCTCATCTTTTGTCGTATACCATTGTAAATATTTGAACAAGCAACTGAGTCCACCCCGGCGTTTTTGGTTTTTCAGCTCATATACCGGAATCACTTGTCTGTCTGTTTTTGAATAAGGTTCCAGTGCAATAACAACCTGAACTTCATCAATTGATTCGGTTACAGATGTCTTCAGAACCTGTTGAATCATTTCTGCAGCAAGAAAGCGGATTCTTTCATCTGAATGATGAATATAAATATTTTCCTCATTTAATAAAACAGATTTGAATTGTGACAATTGCCCGATATCTGTCACTGGTTGTAGTTTTGATGTAAAACCGGCCAGACTCGAATATTCTTTTTCATCAACCGTACTGTATATCTCATCCAGTAGTTGTTCGAAGGAATAGAAATCCTTTAAATTAACCAGATTGGCCAGATAGTTGACAAAATCCTGAATTTTCAGCCGCATATCATGGCTCAAGCGATGAGTTCTGTCCCGGTAATATTTATACAGTGCTTTTCGAAACGAGATTGATTCAGTTAAAGCTGTTTGTTTGATCATACTTGAAATAGTTGGTCCCAGCTCATGTATCGTTAGATATTCAAGGGCGATTGGATCTTCACTATCCCGGATTAATCTGAGGTATAATATTACTTTCTTTATAGCCGGATGATCAAATAGACTTTTCCCTTCTGCCAGTTGAAAGGGTATTTGTGCCTGTAGCAGATGTTTCTCCAACTGCTGGCCCATTTTATGATAAGGATAAATAATGGCGATATCTTTATAATCCACCTTTTGTAATTGCCAGTCTTCAATTTTTTTCAGGATATATTCTATTTCAGTTTTTTCATCCATGAAAAATTTTAAATCCAGGCTATCATCTTTCTTATCAGTAACTTTAAGATTCTTATTCGGTTCAATTCGATTTGTTTTTTCAATGATTCGTTTAGCAGCCGCGAGTATTTTATCACCAGATCGGTAATTTATCTCCAAAAACACAGGATGTTTAATATTAAAATCCTTCATATATCTGGTGATATTTTCAGGATTTGCCCCGCGCCATGAATAGATAGACTGATCGTCATCGGCAACAACAAATATATTTTTGCCTTCGTTAGTCAACAACTTGAGAATATCATATTGTATCGGATCTGTATCCTGAAACTCATC
Organism: uncultured Calditrichota bacterium; assembly: GCA_964445625.1. Lineage (GTDB taxonomy): Bacteria > Calditrichota > Calditrichia > JAJRVZ01 > JAJRVZ01 > CAVXXB01. Next base: position 3,673 of record CAYULK010000053.1, on the reverse strand, counting down.
AATCAGTACAGCGGGATAAAGATGACGGTATTCTGTAAGGATATCCGGATTGCCGAGCAGCAAATCTTTACATTTGACAATAATCTCATCAAAATCAATCAGATTATGCCGGGACAGGTGTTCCTGATATTTAACAAACAACTCACCGGTGAACTGAGGTAATTTGCGATTTTTAACCTGGTAATTGGAAAATGTCAGCAAAATTCCCCGGATTTTATTATCGAGATTATCACGAACATAGGGTGCGGCAAGATTTTGAACAAGGCGAAACTGGTATTCCTGGTCACAAACAGCAAAAAATTTAGAAAGACCCGCCTGGCTGTGATATTTACGCAGCAGGCTCAGGGCAAAAGCATGAAAAGTGCTTGTGTTAACCAGATCGGCAATTTCTCCCAGGTACTTTGTTAGACGGCTTTTCATTTCATTTGCCGCTTTATTAGTAAAGGTAAGCGCCAGAATCTGGTCAGGTGCAATTTTTTCCCGTTCGATTAACCAGACTACTCTGGCGACTAAAAGACGTGTTTTGCCTGTTCCGGGACCAGCCAGTACAAGAACCGGTTCCCGCCCGGAAGACACTGCCGCATACTGGTTTTGATTCAATTCTTTAAAAACAGACTTATTCATGGCACCACAATTTAAACAATAATCATATGATAATACATTGCAATTTTAGTGCCGAAAGAAGTTTAAAATTTATAATAAAGACATTTGCGTTACTAACCGGGATAATTCATCTCATGCAAAGGCGGGGAGACACAAAGAGGTAAAAGTTATTTTTAAAAATATTATGTCAATTTTTTGAAATTAAATCTCTTTTTCTTAATGATTTATGCCGAAGTCATCCCCTTGGGATAAATAATTAGTTCTTTGCAACTTGGCGCCTCTGCGAGAGATTTTTATTATAGATCAGGTTATTATTATTAAGTGCTTACTCCGTGTGCTCTGTGGTTAGTTTTTTTACTACCGCCTTGGGAACGTGAAAGGAATGTCTTTATTAGAGATTTAATAGCAGAAACTGACCCGGTTTTACTGTTTCGACCGGCCATTTTTTATCATGGTATGCCCGATATCGTTCGCGGCTTTCTTGCAGTTTTGTCAGATCATATTTCTCGGCAAAATCAATAACCCGATCAAACATACTGAGAACTTCAAACGGGGCGGGATCATACATAAGAAGCATATTATAATCTGCGGCCGTTTCAATTTCTGAGGTAATTACGACCGGCTCTTCAAATGCGGTATCCAATTTAGTTGTATACAGATGTGGGACGAAACTGGACTGTTTCCATATCCAGAGTTTATGGTCAAAATCTTGGGCTAATGTCTGATTATTAATATAGAAAACCATCCTGTGATTTTCAGTATAAATTTTATCAGTAAGATCGCACACAAGGCGCTTTTTATTATCACTTTCTAAAACAATAAAGAAAATTTTTCTGATCACCCGGGTTTAAAACCTCCTGCCGATTTCAAATCTCAGTTCAAACATCGAGTGATTAGAACGTTCACCAATAATATCTGAGAAAGGAATGATCCGGTACTGGCCGCGAATGCCGATAAACACTTTCTCGTTTACATTTACATCGACACCTGCTCCGGCAAATCCACCAACAGTCCAGGCATATTGGTCAAATGTGGGATTGCCTTCCGGTGTAACATCATACTCCGGAAAATTCATACCGTAATAGGGTCCAACACCGCCGGTAATAAATGGTTGGAAACTTTCATCCAGGTCATCGGCAAAAAGCCGCTTTTTTAAAGTAATCATGGCATCGAACAAATATACATTGTTTTTTTTATTTATCGAAACAGGCGTGCCATAATAATCGAAATCCAGTTGATTTGAGTCCCTTAAAAAATATGCATCCAGATTGAACCCAATATGGAATCCGCCAAAGAGAGGCCAGGCAATAAATGCACCCAAACCGGATCCGGTCTCAGCCATGGTAAAGACAAATCCAACATGATTATTGGGTTTATCTTCTGACTCATCATTTAATTGTGCCAGAGATAAAGATACCATCATAAACAATATTGCTAAACTTAAATTTAATAACTTCATTTTCCGGCTCCTTCCTGTTGGTATACCCGGTTAAGCAATGATATTGGATGTACCACTTTTACATTCACGTTGTATTTTTTTGTTCCATACATAAGTTGAATCATACATCCCGGATTACCGGTAACAACATATGAAACGCCGGTTTCTCGGATATTATTCATTTTTCGCTCTAAAACTTTCATGGAGTCGTCATAATGTGTCACATTATAGATTCCGGCACCGCCACAGCACCAGGATGACTCCGGTAATTCCCGAAAATCAATTTTGGGAATACTTTTCAAAATATTACGTGGTTGCTCGCTGATTTTTTGTGTATGCACCAGATGACATGGTTCATGATACGTCACGGAAATTGGTATCTTTGCCTCCGGCTTTCGCCATCCTTTTATATCAAGGAATTCGGTTATATCAAGAACTTTTTTCGAAAACAATCTGGCTTTCTGCTTATAGACAGTATCATCAGCCAGTAAATGCGCATACTCTTTCATATACGCGCCGCAGCCGGCAGAGTTCAATACAATATAATCAACACCGGCCCTATCAAACGTGTCGATCAGTTTCCGGGCCAACTGTTTTGCTGTATCCGGTTCACCGTTATGACCATGCACCGATCCGCAGCAGATATTTTTTTCCGGCATAAAAACATCATAGTCGTTTATTTTCAAAACATCAATTGTATCCTGGTTTACATCGCGAAAAAATACATCCTGCACACAGCCGGCAATTATTCCAACTTTTATTCTATTCTTCTCCGGCAGTTCATTGTAACCTGTGATATCATAGGCTCTTACAGGTGGAACTTTGGGCGCCATATAGGTCATTTCATGGAGCTGTCCGGAAACTATTTTTAAAATACCTGATTTTTGAATTAATTTTTCCAGACCGGATCTTTGATACAGAAACATGAGGTGACCAATGAATTTCAGCCGCTTGAGATCTGAAAACAACCAATTCAGTATAAAATTTTTTATTCTGGATGCCTGGCCGGTTTCACGATTATGTGCTTCAATATGTAATTGTGCCGCTTCAACCAGCTGACCGTATTCCACTCCAGCCGGACAGGCTGTGACACAGGCTTGACAATCGAGGCAAAAACCGATCGATTCTTTAAATCTATCAGTTATATCAAGTTCACCTTCTGCCACAGCTTTTATCAATCGAATCCGGCCGCGTGGTGAATCGATTTCCTTACCAGTCAGTTCATATGTCGGGCAGGAAGGCAGACACATGCCGCAATGCATACAATTGATTAACTGTTCATAATCCGGTATAGGGATATTATCATAAAAATTTGAATTCCTTTGAGTCACTATACTATTAGTTTTCCTTCACATTTGGGCGAATGAGAGATTATTTTGCCCGGATTCAGAACATTATTCGGATCAAAGGCCGCTTTTATCTTGTGCATGACATCCAGCGCAGGTACATCAATCATTTTTTCCAAAAATCCTTTTTTTGCCAGACCCACACCATGCTCACCGGTAATAGTACCACCCAATTTAAGAGTCTCGTCATAAATGTCATTAAATGCCTTTTCCACACGTTTAATTTCAGCAACATCGCGCTCATCAGTCAGGCAGGTCGGATGCAGATTTCCATCACCGGCATGTC
>CAYULK010000052.1:0-13898 GCA_964445625.1 uncultured Calditrichota bacterium | reverse complement strand
GCTACTGGCCCATATTTGAATTCAGTCTTTAAATTTAACTATGATTTATTATGCAGTCAAGATGAGAACATAGATTTTTGAAATTAGAGATTAATAATTTAGAAGCATTACAACCTGTATCAAGAAATTCGTCAAAATTTCTCATCTCTCATTTCTAATCTCTAATCATTCCCCCTCATGCTGGCTCTCATCCATAATCCGGCAGGCTTCCATGATAACATTCATAGTGCTGTTTTTTATATTTTGTACCAGGCCGTCATCGGTGACTTCAAATTTAAATGATCCATTGTCAAATGTAACCAGCTCGTAAACTGCTTCTTCGCTCTTGTTGTTTTTGGTTGTCGCGCCAATCAGCTGGCCATCCTTTAAAAATATTTCACCGCTTTTTAAACCATCAATATGCAGAATACCGGATTTTTTGTTCAAATTCAGCATCTGAACCAGCTCAACAATACTCAGATCTTTGAGATCGCCTGCGAACGCTTTTTTTGATTCAGTCGTATCATCTATTGTTTTCAATTTTTCAGTACGGCTGAGTAATTCCTCAACACGCTCCAGCAATTCCTTGCGGTCGATCGGTTTATTCAAATACTCATCGGCACCGGCCCGGAAACCTCTGATCTCCATCTCGGAATCATCAAATGAGGTTAAGAATATGAATGGTACCAGTGGAACCTCTGAGTTTTCTCTGATCATCCAGCACAGTTCGATACCATCCATCTGCGGCATCATGATGTCCGAAATGATTAAATCGGGAACTTCCTTGTTTGCCACCTGGAACGCAACTTCACCGTTCTCGGCCTCTACTATATCATAACCCGCTTTTGACAGGCTGATATTGAGCAATTTTAAAACACTGGGATTATCATCAACAATTAAAATCTTTCTAGCCATGTAAAACTCCCGGGATCTCTATTGACTAACTAATTAAATTTTTAAAGTAATTTACATCAACATTTCTTGCTGCGCCAACCTCATCGAGCCTTTTTACCGGTGTCGAATGTGGCGCAGAATGTAAGATTTCCGGATTATCCGCAATTTCCTTATCAATCTGAATCAAAACATCGGCAAAATAATCGAGCATTTCTTTACTTTCATTCTCAGTCGGCTCAATCATCATCGCTTCCTTTACAATCATCGGAAAATATACCGTCGGTGGATGAACACCAAAATCGAGTAATCTTTTTGCAATATCCAGTGCTCTTGCACCCTTTTCCTTCTGCTTTTCGGCAGAAAGAACAAATTCATGCATCGGTTGTGAATCAAATCCTAAATCATAATGATCCTTCAACCTGGAATATAAATAATTCGCATTGATGATCGCATGCTTTGATATATTACGAAATCCCTGAGCACCAACCAAACGAATATACACATAGGCGCGAAGTAATAAACCAAAATTTCCATAAAAACTGTGTACCCGGCCAATGCTGTCAGAATTGCCTTTATGCATGAAATATTTCTCACCGTCATGTTTAACAATTGGTTCCGGTAAAAATGGTACCAGTTTATCATTCACTGCTACCGGGCCGGCTCCGGGTCCGCCTCCGCCATGGGGGGTGGAGAAACTTTTATGCAGATTAAGATGCATGACGTCGAAACCCATATCTCCCGGCCGAACCAGGCCAAACAAAGCATTCATATTGGCCCCATCCATATAAAATATAGCATCGACACTTTCCAGGATTTTCTTAATTTCCTTCACCTGATGTTCAAAAATGCCCAATGTATTTGGATTAGTAAGCATAAATCCGGCAACATCAGGGGTTATCTTGTCTTGCAAATCCTGCAGATCCAGAACACCGCTAGCGTTGGATCTGAGTGTCTCTATTTTATATCCTGCAATCACTCCACTGGCCGGATTCGTCCCATGCGCCGAATCGGGGATGAGAATTGTACTGCGCTTCTCACCTTTTTTCTTGTGATACTGCTGCATTAACAGCAATCCAACCAATTCACCCTGAGATCCTGCCGCCGGTTGCAAGGTCACACTACTCATCCCGGTAATGGCCTTGAGATATTCCTGCAGATCATAAAGAATCTGCAATGCGCCCTGAACAGTCTCCACATCCTGATCCGGGTGCAAATGTGCAAACGCCGGAACAGAAGCCAATTTTTCATTTATTTTAGGATTATACTTCATAGTACAGCTGCCCAACGGATAAAAAGCCTTATCTACATGATGATTCAATGTCGACAGCGCAGTATAATGACGTACAACCTCGTTCTCTGCAACTTCCGGAAGCGCAGCAGCACTTTTTCGCAAATATTTATTTTCTATTAATTCTTCTGTTTTCTTCACAGGGACATCGCATTCAGGTAAATAATGCCCCCGGCGTCCGGATTTACTCAGATCAAAAATCAATCTTTGATACAATTATTATCCTACCTTTTCAAATGTAAATGTTCTGTTTTTTCCGCTGGTCTTCGCTTTATCAAGTGCTTTTTTAGCCTGATTAAACAATTCTTTCTCAGCTGTAATATTCTGCTCAGAGGGAAATGTCGCCACACCGATACTTGCGGTTACTGTTGCCAGATCGTTTTTTCTACGCCGCCTGTGAGTCATAAAATCATCGGTGTAATCAGTCTGACCCAGAGCTACACGCAGGCGTTCTGCCTCAAAGTAGCCGCCCTGTGCGTCCGTTTGGGGTAATATCACTGCAAAATATGCGCCGTCTAAACGGGCAACAATGTCGGTGATTCTGGTTTTATTTAAAATGGTATTAGCAATTTTCATCAGAACATAATCACCAACCTGATAGCCAAAATTGTCATTTATCCGGCCAAATGAATCAATATCCACCAGAATGACAGATATCGGTGTTTCATAGCGCAGAGCCCGGTGATATTCTTCTCTTAATCTTGTCCACAGATATTTGGTGCTGTATAGTCCGGTCAACTGATCAATTGCCGGATTCTCCTGCTGTGATGCATCGATTCCCGGTATATTCTCCAGTTCGCGGGAAACCTGTTTTTGGATATTAGACAGCTCTACATTTTCCCTTTTCAGGGCGTGCATCATCTGAGTTTTACGCAATAATGTTTTAATACGTGATACAAGTTCCTTTGAATTAAATGGTTTAATAAGATACTCGTCAGCACCAATCTCCAGACCACTCTCCCGGCTTTTTTGATCAACATACTTTGCGGTCAGCATTATCACCGGAATATCCATTGTCTTTCTTTTCTCTTTTAAAATTCTGCACGCTTCAAAGCCATCCATGACCGGCATATGTGCATCCAGAATTATAATATCAGGCTGCTCCTTTTCGGCTATCTCAACCGCAACTTTACCATTCAGAGCCGTGAGCACTTTATACTGATAAAATGAAAAAAGGCGCTCCAGTGTTTCAACCATATCCTCATTGTCATCAACTACCAGGATTCTTTGCATCCTAATTTATCCTATCAGTTCTTTTATAACAGATACATATGAATCAAGTTCTTCTACGGATCTTTTTTCTGTCACGGCTATTAACAGATGGTTGGGATATCCGGCTTCATGCAAAGGTATCCCGCCGAAAATATTTTCTTTTTGCAATGCCGATAAAACCCGGGAAACCGCGAAGGGAAATTCTGCAATAAATTCTTTAAAGAATGGTTTTTCCAGGAAGACAGAAACGCCCGGCAGTGAATTTAATTTCTCTGCCAGGTAATGACTTTTTTGCAGACATAAGCCGGCTGTATCCCGGATTCCCTGCCGACCCATAACGGCAAGGTAGATGGTTACGGCTAATGCCATAAGCCCTGAGTTTGTACATATATTCGAAGTGGCTCTGTCTCTGCGGATATGTTGCTCACGTGTCTGCAATGTGAGGACAAAGCCCTCTTTTCCATCCAGATCGGTTGTCCGGCCGGAGAGACGTCCCGGAATTTTTCGAATATATTTTTCTTTAGATGAAAAAAGTCCTACGAAGGGACCACCAAAATTTTGTGCATTTCCAAGAACCTGTCCTTCGGCAACTGCAATGTCTGCACCATAATGTCCCGGTGGTGCTAAAATTCCCAGCGAGATAGGATCATAATATGATATATAAAAGGCACCGGTTGATTCCACCAGATCCTTTATAGCGAAGACATCCTCCAGATAACCAAAATAATTGGGATGCTGGATTATTACACCCGCGACCTCACCGCTAAGAAAAGACTGTAATTCGGTCAAATTGGTAGTAAATTTTTGCACAGAAACTTCGATCAACTCGATGTCATTATGCCGGATATATGTTTCCAGCACCTGTCGATATCTGCGATTTACAGAACCGGATATGAGTATTTTCTTGCGTCGTGTGTGCCCGCATGCCAAAAGCATTGCTTCCGCCAGTGCCGATCCGCCTTCATACATAGAAGCATTTGTGACATCCATCGCGGTTAATTCACAAATCATGGATTGAAACTCATAAATCGATTGTAATGTACCCTGGCTGACTTCAGGTTGATAAGGAGTATATGAGGTATAAAATTCGGAGCGGCCAATCAGTGTGTCGATGATAGCCGGGATATAATGATCATAAGTACCACCACCCAAAAAGGATGTGCCAATGGCATTCTTTTTTCCCAGCTTTTCAATCAGGGATGTCGCTTCTATTTCTGATATCTCATCCGGTATGGCCAGTTTGCCTTTAAATAGAAGATTTTTGGGAATGTTTGATAAAAGTGTTTCAAACTCTGGTACACCAATCCGGTGTAGCATTTCCTGAATATCCTGATCCGAGTTTGTTAAAAATGGCATTTATTAATATTAATCCTTTCAAACTGTTTTAAAAAAAATATTGATGCTTCATATTGTTTTTTTTTGTGAATATTATTCACCGATAAATTGTTCATATCCGGTGTCATCAAGCAGATCATCCAGTTCGGCAACGTCCGATACTACAATTTTTACCATCCAGCCCGCCCCATAAGGATCTTTATTTATCGTTTCCGGCACATCCGCCACTTTTTCATTTATTTCAATGACTTTTCCGGATATCGGACAAAATAAATCAGAAGCTGCTTTTACAGCTTCGATGCTACCAAACACATCCTGTTTACCAAACTCATCACCCTCAGCCGGTAGATCGACGTATACGACGTCGCCAAGTTCACCCTGTGCATAATCTGTGATACCGATATATGCATGATCGCCTTCCAGGCGAACCCATTCATGATCTTCTGTATATTTCAGATCTTTTGGAATATTCATTTTTCCTCCGGTTTTTATTACTATTATCCTGTTTGCCAATCGCCTATTGTCTATCGCCAATTCATTCCAACAAATTTACCCGGTCCAGGAAACCGGTATTAAATTTGCCGCTGCGGAAATCGGGATGGCCAATCAACCGCCGGTGAAATTGAACCGTAGTTTTAACGCCTTCTACGACAAGTTCATCCAGCGCACGTTCCATACGTTTTAAAGCCTCTTCTCTGTCCTTGCCGAAGGCGATCAGTTTTGCGATCAGGGAATCATAAAATGGCGGTATCCGGTATTGGGCATACATATGTGAATCCACCCTGATTCCCGGACCGCCCGGAAAATGTAAATCAGTTATCTGACCCGGGTTGGGCATAAAATTTCTTTCCCAATCTTCGGCATTAATGCGGCATTCAATCGCATGACCATGAATCTTTATTTCATCCTGGTTATAGCCGATTTCTTCACCCGCATGTACCCGGATCTGATCTTTGACAAGATCTCGGCAGTAAACCATTTCACTAACCGGATGTTCCACCTGGATTCTTGTATTCATTTCCATAAAATAAAAGTCTTGTTTTTCATCTAACAGGAATTCAATTGTTCCGGCGCCCAGGTAACCTACTTCTTTACATCCTTTTATCGCGACTTCACCCATTTTTTGCCTTAATTCGTCACTCACGGCTATCGAAGGTGCTTCTTCGAGTAATTTTTGATGGCGACGTTGAATCGAGCATTCACGCTCCCCAAAATGTACGACATTACCATGTGAATCTGCCATTACCTGGATTTCTATATGTCTCGGATTCTTAATATATTTCTCCATATACAGGTCGGCATTACCAAAAGATCCTTCTGCTTCGGCACTGGCCATCATAAAACTCATTTCAAGCTGCTCGTCACTGTTAACGATGCGCATACCTTTACCACCACCGCCGGCCACTGCTTTCAGAATAACCGGGTAGTCCATTGTTTTCACAAGTTCCTTGGCATGATCTAAATCTTTGAGCACTCCTTTACTGCCGGGAACCACCGGGACATTTGCTTTTTTCATCGTTTCTTTTGCTGCCGCTTTATTTCCCATGCGCCGGATTACATCAGCACTGGCACCGATGAAAGCGATATTACAGGAAGCACAGATCTCAGCAAACTCAGGGTTTTCGGCCAGAAAACCATAGCCCGGATGAATGGCGTCAGCACCGGTTACTTCTGCGGCTGAAATAATACGTACCATATTCAGATAACTATCATTACTCTGAGCAGGTCCGATACAGACAAACTCATCTGCAAACCGTACATGCAAGGAATCAGCATCCGCTTCTGAATACACGGCTACGGTTGCAATTCCCAGTTCCTGGCAAGCGCGGATAATCCTGAGAGCAATTTCTCCGCGATTTGCGATTAAAACTTTTTTAAACAATGCATGTTCCTTTCACCGTTCTAATGCCTGCTGTAATTGTTCGAGATCCTGATTGAGTCTGTTGTTTTCCGCCCGTAACTTCTCTATTTCCCGGAGCAGCTGTTCGCTTGGTTCCTGTGCTGCAACAGACCTCTCTTTTGTCTCACCATAAGGCGATTTCAGACAAATATCGATTAAACTGATCCAGTTTTTGCAAGCCGTAATATAGTGACTATTTTTATAATTTTCGATAAATTTTTCAAAAAGAATCCGCGCTTTATGATAGTTATAATAAGGATTATCAGGATCTGATATAACATGTAAATAGGCAATCCTGTAAGCCGCATCATCCGCATACGGATGTTTTGGATACTTTTCCGAAAATTGTTTGTATAATTCTCCGGCCTGCGGATACTGACCGTCTTCAAGCAAATTACCTGCTCTCCGAAACAGGCTGAGTTCCCGGTAGTATGGTTCATCAATCCGTCTTGCAGAATCCTGTGATGAACAGCCCAAAATTAGAACGAATAAAGATAAAAATCCAATAGAGAGGCTGAATTTTCTAAAATTAATCGGTGCGCTTATCAAAAACGACACTGCTTCCCTCTTTTTGTTTAGCAAACTTTTTTAGTTCAGTCACTACCTTTACAATTTCGCCAAAATTTGCAAAGTCTCTATGCAAATTCGTGGTTACCGCTATTGAGATCGAGACAAATGGAAATTTTTGAAATTCTCCCTGGCGATTTTTCATTTCAATATACCCTGTATTACGATCATAATCATCATAGAATTCAATTATACCGGCATCAATTTTAGCTACAATCCTTTGGGTTATCTCATTTATTTTTTCAGGTGAAGTAATTATCACAAAATCATCTCCGCCAATATGCCCGACAAAATCATTTTCGTTACATGAATCTTTCAATACCTGTGCGGTGAAGAGTATAACATCATCACCCAATTTAAATCCATACTTATCATTATAGGCTTTAAAATTATCCAGGTCGGTGTAGGCTACGGCAAATTTTGATTTTTGCTGCACTTTTTCCATAATATTACTCTGGATTACATTATTACCGGGCAGATGAGTCAGTGGATTACTGTCAAGATTCTGACGCAGGCGGCGCACAACAGATCTAACCCTGGCCTCCAATTCGCGCTGATCAGTGTATTTGGTAACATAATCATCCGCCCCTCCATCCAGACCTTTTAATTTGTCAGATATATCATCACTCGCAGTTAATATAATTACCGGAATTTGTCGCATATCCGGATCATTCTTAATTTTATCACAAACCTGATGACCATCGGGTTCCGGCATGTTCAGATCCAGCAATACCAGGTCAGGTAATTTATCGTGCATCATTTGCAATCCTTTATCCCCTCCCTGCGCGGTGCGAACTAAAAATCCACTTTGTTCAAGAGACTTACCGGTCATGAACAAAAAATCATCTTCATCATCTATCAATAATATTGTAATCTGCTTTTCCAATTACAGCCATCCTCCTTCTGTAGCGATTTGTCTTGTACGTGGCAGAATGATCGTAAACTCTGTACCTTCTCCCGGATTACTAGTGACCTTTATCTTACCACCATGAGCACGAATTACCTGGGAAACTACAAAAAGTCCCAATCCCGTACCTTTAACGGATATATTTTTTGAATTTGAGGCACGATACATTTTTTCAAATATATACGGAATTTCTTCTCTGGGGATACCAATACCCTGATCTCGCAGTTTAATTACAACGGCTGGATATTTTTCAGTAATTGAGATGAACAATTCCGAATTATTTTGCGAAAATTTTAGTGAATTTGTCACCAGGTTATAGAACACCTCTTTGATCCGTTCGACATCTACTTCACATTCAATTTTTTCAGACGCAAAATCAAGGTTCACTTTCATATGTTTTTCTTTAATTGAAGGAGAAAGTAATATTAAAACATTGCTTAATAAGGTTGCTATATTTCCCCAGGAAATGGATAGTTTTAACTTGCTCTCCTGGTAAGTAGCGCTGTCCAGAATATTACTAATCAAGCGGAACAGATTATCGTTGTTGCCCCGGACAATTGAGATCAGGCGTTTACGGTCTTTATCGGAGAGAGGTTCTGATTCGGAATCCAGCAGATTTATCGCCTGTTTGATGGCGCCAAGCGGACTTTTCATCTCATGAGTAAACTGCGATAACATATCTGCTTTATAGGTTTCATTTTTTTTAAGACGCAATGCCATTTGTTGAAATGCATCTGCCAGTTCACCTATTTCATCATTTGTTTTATGTTTTATCCTGACATCATAGTTCTGAATAGTTACTTGTTCCACACCCTGTCGTAATTCCTCGACCGGTTTTGATATCTTACGTGTAACAAATAGTGCGATACCTATACTCATCAAGAGAGAGCCACCGATAATGAACAAGATTATCTTACGCAACATTTCAGTCACATTTTTCAATTCAACCCCGCTCAACCTGGCTTCGTCGCCGATAGTGCTGCTAAGATCTATCAGATTTTTTCTGAGCAAATTGATATTTGATTTTACCTTTTTTAGATGATTTTCACTATGCCGGGCATCGTTTAATATTAAATTATGAGTATCGGCCCAGAGTTCTTCACACTTTTCCTGAGTGTCCACGCGCTTTTTCCGGAACTGTTCATTCCCGGACGAATCAGAATATTTATCCAGAAGGAAATTAAAAGGTGGTATAAATCCAAATTCAAGGGTATTTATTTTGCGTGTTTTAAAATCTTCCCAGCGGCGTGAATAATCTCGCACGACAGTAATTAAACCTGCCTGATACTTTTTTTTTTGTTTACCGGGAAAGATAAACAGTACATATTGATCATAGACCCGTTCCAGTAATTGCTGTTGCAGGGAGAGATCAATAACCTCCTGAACATTTTGCTCGATGCGGGCCTTGACGGAAAGATCGAGATGTTGGATTTGAGTAACCTGAAGAATTAGGGCAAGAGATAAAAAAGCAATAAGAATCAGATAACTAAAAAATAGTTTATATTTTAATCGCATTCATCAGTTTTTTTCAATCAGAAAGAGCGTCTGATTATATTCCACAGGCTGGGCATTCTCAACCATAATTTTTACTACTTTACCGGTATATTCAGATTCCAGTTCATTCATGAGTTTCATTGCTTCAATGATACACATCGTCTGGCCTGTGGTAACAGTCTGTCCCACTTTCACATATGAATCGGCATCGGGCGAAGGTGCGCTATAATATGTCCCGACCATTGGAGATTTTATTTCCAGATAATCCCCTTCTGTAGATTCACCTTCTGTTTTGGTAGGAACCAATTCCGTCGGCATGGATACCTGGTTCAGCGGTGCCGGTGCGGCAACCGTCGGATATGCTTGTACCTGAGGAGTACTGTAGATGATATTTTCGTTGCTATTACGATTATTCTTCGAAATTCTTAGTTTTTTACCATCCTCTACGATTTCCAACTCGCCAATATTTGCATTTTCAACAATCTTAATCAGCTGGCGAATATCTTTTAATTCCATCGGACCTCCTAGGTAGTTATTGTTTTTTGTAAAATCGAACTGAATTCTTCGTGAAATTTATTTTTGTAAACAGTACCTGTGACCATATGTTTTTTAATGTGCTTAAAATTTATATCTTTAACGTCTTCATCGCAATAAATAAATACAGGAATATCTTCTTCGGTTCTTGGTGTCGGCCAGAGCATATCCATGACAGATTCAGCATCATTAAAATCCAGGACAATCATTCGTGGCGCAAGATTTGCCATGAACCGGACTGTCATTTCCTTTGGGCTCGTTACTTTGCTGATATAACCCATTTTCTTGACTGTTCTGCTGGCCATAATCCTGGCGATACGATTTTCATCAATAACCAGTATTTTTGCGTCTTCCTGATCCTCACCTTCCTGCTTTTTAATTTCATCTTTCAATTTTGCCGCTTCCATCAGCAAGCTGGTGATACCCTCATTTAGCGTCGTCCCATCCACATTATCGAGGTCATTGAATGCAAATTTCAGATTATCATTACAAGCCAGTTGCAGGAATGCATCTTCCTTGATTAATGAACCATAGGTTGCATGAACCAGTCGTCCATCTTTTACCGATATATTGCCAACCTCCGTATTTTGCTGATCAAAAAATTTAAATATGCCGGTTCGTCTGCCCTGCTCCTTCTCCTGAACTTCATTCCAGAAAAATTGAGATGAGGTATAATATCTGCGCATTTGTGATTCCTGCAGACGAAGATGAATACGAACAATCAGTTCATCGATATTTGATGGTATTTTTATCGCATCCACTGCACCGTTCTGTAAAAAAGCGACCGACTCCTGTGGATCATCTTTTGTAACCAAGCCGATTACCGGGATGCCACTGATTTTCTGAACAGCATGAATCGAATTTAACATATCAACTGTGTTTTTTTCACGAAGATTATCGGCAATAAATATTAGTTCAGGCGTTTCTTTATCTACCTTTTTTTTAAATTCAAACAGATTATCAAAAGAGGATATATTAAAATTCCGTTTTTTCAGCTGGTCAATAATTGCAGCTGTATCTTTATCGGATGCCGTAATAAAAGAGTACATATAGAGAAATCCTCATTTTACCATTTTAGTATAAATTAACTGATTTTGTCCTTAACTCCGTATATAATCAGGAGATTGATGGCATCTTCTGTTAAACATTAAATCTGTTTTTCTTACCGGAGCTTAAATGATTAATTCTAACTCCTATCTTCTAACTTCAATCAATATTCTTTTGCTGCCCGCGCAATTCGGCTGAGCTCTTCGGTCACAAGATCAATCCGTGCGTCACTTAACATTGTCGAATGCAATCGCGCATTCTTCAGTTGTAACCAGTCAATTTCTGCGTTTATCATGACCTCATCATAGTACGGCGCTTTAATGACAACTTTGCCATGAGGATCTATAATTTCTGAGCCACCCCAGAAAATCATTCCATCCTCAACACCGACCTTATTACAAAAAATAAAGTAACTGGTAAATACATTGGCAGATGTTCGGGTCAGATTTTCCCAGTTTTGAATATTCTCGGGTTTTTTTTGTCCCTGTACCCCCCTTAGTATTCCGGCAGAATTTACAAAAATTGCCAAGGCACCATCAAGTGCCAATATCATTGTAGACGAAGGATGCCAGATATCCTCGCAGATGAGCATACCAAATCTTCCCAGGTCAGTATCGAAAGCCCTGAAACGGTTACCGGGTGTGAAATATCTTTTCTCTTCGAAGACACCATAGGTAGGCAGATATACCTTCCGGTGACGTGATACGATTTTCCCGCCTTTAAAAAAAAGATTGGTGTTTTTTGCTTCAAAATTGTCAGTCAGTTCAACAATTCCACAAATGATAGCAATTTTATGACTTTTCTCTATAAGCGGCTTCAGTATCTCATCAGCGACATGCAGCGCAACATCGTACACAGCATCTTTTAAAGAGTACCCCGTAAGCGATAACTCAGGAAATATTATTACATCAGAACCGTTGCTAATTGCCTTATCAATATATTCAAGATGTTTTTCAATATTCGCAGGAACATCAGCCAGCCGGGAACTAATCTGTGCCAGAGCTATTTTAATTTTATTTGACGTCATAATGAGATATTGAATTTTTACTTTATATTCACCTTAAAATATAGAAATTTAAGATTTTAATCCGGAAAATACAATTCAACCCGTTCTCAAAAGAAGATAAAAATTAACCAGAGCACACTGAGAAAAGATTAAAAATTAGAGATGTACAATAAACATTTTATTGTTAATCATTATATGAGAATATACCAAAAATCCCTATTCACCACCCTAAAATTACTAATATTATCTTATTTCTCTGTGGTTTATGAAGCTAACGATACAGGTTATATTTATCTATGATTTCGGCGACACCGGAAGGTATTAAATTTTGATAGTCTTGTCCATTTCTGATTTTATGTCTAAGATCAGTGGATGATACAGACATGAGTGGCAGATCGATCAGGATAATCCGATTCTTATACTTATCGATGACCGGTGATTCCTCAGAACCCGGGCGGCGCAGAACAACAACATTTGCTAATTTAAAAATCTGCTCCGGATCTTTCCAGAGATGAATTTCGTTGATATTATCCGACCCAAGGATAAAATAAAGAGCTACATTTGACAATTTTTCATATCCGCAGAATTTTTTAATCGTATCTATTGTAAAAGAGATTGCAGGGCGGTCAATCTCTATCTTACTTAGTCTGAATTCAGGGTAATTATTTAAAGCGGCTTCCAGCATTTCACAGCGTATTTCTACCGGAGTAATTTTTGTATTTTCCTTCAACGGATGCGTGGCAGTTGGTATAAAGTACACTGTATGTAATTTTAGATTTTTTATAACCGTATTAATCAGGTTGATATGTGCAATATGAGGGGGATCAAACGTCCCGCCAAAAAGACCTATTTTTTTAATATCAGACAAAAATGAAACTCACTTACAGTGAAAATTCTAGTCTTCTTCCGGTTCCTCGTCCTCTGCCCATCCGATCGTTTTTGACAAAAGCCGCTCAACAGCAGGCAAAATTTCACTATTGGCGAATTTTTCCTTAAACAATATCAATTGATCTTTGGCATTGGTGTATTCTTCCAGATCTACATAAACAAGGGCTTTACCATACAGCGCATCATCCGCATATTCTGTATCATAAAACTGTTCGAGCACTATATCATAATATATTAAGCTGGATCGATACTCACGC
This sequence comes from uncultured Calditrichota bacterium, assembly GCA_964445625.1. Lineage (GTDB taxonomy): Bacteria > Calditrichota > Calditrichia > JAJRVZ01 > JAJRVZ01 > CAVXXB01. Next base: position 590 of record CAYULK010000052.1, on the reverse strand, counting down.
ATCTTTCGGTATAGCTCGGCATTATTCCATTGCTTCTCACCCTGCTTCTCCCTTAATTCAAAAATTTTTCTTTCAGCTTCCTCACTACGGGCATGTGTGGGATAATCTTCCATGAACAACTGATACTCACGTAATGCCTTGATGCTATACTCCTGATCGAGAGCGGGTCGCGGAGACATCTCGTAGTAACTTTCTGCCAGCATAAATTGTGCATCCGGCACCAACGGGCTACGTGACATATTGTTAATCAGCTTGGAAAATTCAGCTGCAGATATGATGTACTCATTAAGATAAAAATGACACATCCCGAGAAAAAATTGAGAGCTATCTGCCACCGTACTTCCGGGATAACGAAGGATAACAACTGTGAAATCATTTATCGCATCGAAATAATCTTCATCATCATGTTTTTCTTTTGCATATCGATAGTACTCTTCCGCAGTCCAGTCGGGTTGTGGCTGCCTTCCGCCACATCCTGCCAGAATTAATAATCCAAATATAAGTAAACATGTCTTCTTAATCACTACTTCTCCCGTATTTCATGCCCGTTGTGTAAAAAACAATAAAATAATGACCACTACTGATGTGAC
>CAYULK010000051.1:0-13970 GCA_964445625.1 uncultured Calditrichota bacterium | reverse complement strand
ATTAATAAATAATCATAAGTCTAACAACAACGATATGACAGCAAAATGCAATCACAGCAAACAAAAGTTTTAAAATTTAATATGATAATATTCTCTTTTATACTATCATTTTTTATTAATACACCGAATGCTTCCGCACAAAAATTAGAAATCACTCCCTTTTACGGTTACATATTTGCCGGTAAAGTCACGGGGTATTCAGGGGACTTAAATGTTAGAGACAATGGTATGTACGGTATTATGCTGGATTTATCGATCCACCCTGAAATGCAGATTGAATTTTATTACAGCAGGTCGGATACAAGGGTAGATTTTGTGGAATTCCGCGGACCAACTTATAAACTAACAGATATGAGTGTTAACTATTTTCAAATCGGGGCATTAAGACAGGTTAAAAAGATGAAAAATATTGTCATGTATGGCGTTGGTTCACTTGGCGCCACATTATTCTCACCCTCTGGGGAAAGTTATAAAGAAACCCCTGTTGATTATTATTACGAGGATTGGTGGTTCTTTTCCGTTACTTTTGGCGGCGGAGCAAAAATATTTCTTTCTGAGAAGATTGGCCTTCGGTTTGAAGGAAAATTAATGATGCCAATTACATGGGCCGGTGGTGGATTTATGGTTGGCACAGGAGGATCAGGATTTTATTTGGGAGGCGGTTCGGCTATTTTGCAGGCAAGTCTCTCAGCGGGATTAATAATTGCACTTGGCAAGTAACAAAGTTAAGCAAATTTGCGCGTTGGACCTAACGCAACCGCCGTATGCAAAATACACGCAGATCAAGATACAGAAGACCGGCTGTAATACGCAGTTCCCGGAGAAGAAATATCAAATATTACAGTAATCACATCTTATTTACGATTCTTCTGTTTACTGTGCTAGCTGCGCCGGCGCTGCCACAGGGTGATGATAATACGGACTTTCAAACCTGGATGGATTTCAGGGCGATATATGACATAAATGAAAAATTTACCTATGATGGAAATTATGGTCTCCGGGATGCTTTGAGTGGTGAAGATTGGCGCAGGTATTATATTCATCCCTCTGTCATATATTTTTATAAAATAAATTTACGTATACGTGGTGGAATACGAATCATATTTACCGAGGAATTTTCAACGGTTAATTCGTTTGAGATACGACCATGGCAGGGAATCAGTCTGAACTGGCCGCAAACATCCTATTTCACTATTAACCACTATTTTCGTTTGGAAGAGCGATTTACTTTCTATTCCGATGAAACCAATTCCGACTTTGCTTTACCGCTTCGCTACAGGATTCAGGTCAAGACTCCAACGATTAAAATTGTTGCCATCGATCAGAGGATATATTTTCTGATCAATTTTGAGATTTTCGGAAATATTGGAAAGGCAGTGGTAGAAAAATATGTAAACCGTAGACGTCTTTCCTTGGGCATGGGATACTATTTTACAAATAACTGGTGGCTTGAGCTTATCTATGCGCTGCAGGGATCTCAAAGAAACTCGGAGGATGGTATTAGTTCCAGAGAACATATACTTAGGTTTAGATTACGATTTAAAATTAACTAAACTGTATAATCCATAGCCATTAAGGTTCAAAGACACAAAGTTACTAATAACAATATGTTATAAAAACGTCATTCCGAATTTAGTTCGGAATCTATTTATAATAGAACCTGAAACAAGTTCAGGTTGACATTATTTCCTGAATTTAATGAATTATACATACTAGGTAAAATTCCTTTCTTTGAACTTGAATTTATTCTGCGGGATAGAGATTATCCCACCATTCCGGCTGATCTTTTAACCAATAATCAAACCACGCGATAATTGTATTTGTCCAGCGCTTGCGCTTATCATATTGCATGATCCAGTGATTCTGACCGGAAACTTCAATCAATTCCACCGGTCTTTTTAATAGTTTCAATGCTGTGTATAGCTGTCTGCTTTCACCCGGTGGTACATTGGTATCATCGGCACCATGTAATAACAGTAGCGGTGTACGGATACTATCAGCCAGAAACAGAGGACTCTGATCGACGTAAATATCTTTGCGGTTCCAGGGATAACTATTTGCCGTTGCCGTAGCACTATACAGGTAGCCCCAGTATCCTTCGCCCCAATAGCTGGATAATGAACTGATACCGGCATGCGAAATTGCCGAAGCGAAAATATCTGTCTTGGCCACCAGGTACATGGTCATAAATCCACCATAAGATGCGCCGATACAACCCACCCGTTCCGGGTCGACAAACGGGTGTGCTGCCAGGAATATTTTTGTACCCTCAATGATTTGCTCCCCGGTCATTTTCCCCCAGTTATTGACATGCAATGCAGAATATTTCTGGCCATAGCCGGTTGCACCGGCCGGATTGATCACATAAACCACATAGCCATTGGCGGTATAATAATTATTAGGATAGCGTCCGCCATATGCCCGCGAGATGGGGGAAGTGCCGCCGTAATAATGAACAATACACGGATATTTTTTATCCGGGTCAAAATATGGCGGAAAATAAACCCGGCCATCAACAGTATGTCCGAATTTCGACTCAAAACTCCAGGTTTTTACTTCGCCCAAGTTTGTATTCTTAAAGAAATCCCGGGCCGGATCGAAGATAATTCGCGATGATTGGTCATGCAGATTTACAACAGCAATCCTGGCCGGGTGGGAAGTGCTGGTACCTGAAACAATAGCTACCGGTGCTTTCGTAGCAAAGTCAAATTTGCTGATTACATCAATCCCGGTTTCAATTTTCTGAAAATTTCCGGAACCGATATTATATTGGTAAAAATGCCGGTAGTCTTTATTCTTACCGATTATAAAGATTCCACCGGTCATCCAGACTGCCTCACTGATAGTCGGATCAAAATCCCGGCTGATGGCTTTGATCTCTGCGTTGGAGAGATCATAGATATAAGCCTGCTCATCATTTTCGTTGGGTATCATAGTGTCGGGCAGATTTACACCAAGACCATCAAATAAAGAAGGACCACCCAGACATAATAATTTTTTCCCGTTCGGAGAAAAGGTGGCTGAATTCAACCAGCGGCCCGACCAGACTGAATCCATTTTCATTGAATGTAAATCGAGTAAGAACAGAGTCATTTTGTAAAAAGGTCTGTCTTCGTAATCATAAAGCAAATCATAAAATAGAATTCTTTGTGCATCCCGGCTGATATCCATTATTCCGATTGAGGCATTTTTCCCGGTTATCTGCTCACTGATTCCACCCGGGTAGGATAGCTTGTACCAGGATGATTTATCGCGATAAGCAGGCCAGTGGTCGGGCATCCCCTGTATTTTTTTTAGTCCGTCTTTGGCCGCATCCGGTTTTATCTTGATACTATAAAGTAAATAGGAAGCATTGGGAGCCCATTGATAAGTTGAAAAATTTTCCAGTTCCGATTTTAACGGTACGGAAATTCCAGAATTTAAATCTGCAATCCATAATGTTGTCTTTTTCTTTTTTGTATTTGTAAAAGCGAACCGATTTTTCTCCGGCGCCCATTTAAAATCGTTCAGTTTTGCCTGGCCGCGAAATGATTTGTATAATTTTCCGTTTGCGGTATATCTGATTTCCAGCCAGCTTTCACCCGTTTCTGCTTTAATATTTCTCTGACTTAATTTCACCGCCATGAATTTGCCGTCTGCTGACAATGAGATATCGGATATCAGAGGAATATCGAGTACCTGTCGCAGGGATACAGTCTGTTCAGGATCAGTTGAAAGTTTAAAATATTTAAGCAGTGAATCGTCCGAGACAGATATAGTCGCCGATAATTGCCAACCGGAAGTTTGCCTATCATGCTTCACAATTTTCACAATAATTATATGTTTACCCGTTTCAATTTCAATTTTTTCTGAAACAGATCCTGCCGAATCGGTGGCAGTAGAATCATAGGACAATTTTTCCTTGATCATTTTGCCATTATAAAATATCTGAAACGGCTGCCGGGATGTTGTTTTCAGATCAAGATTCATCCAGCGATCCACCTGTAAATAGAAAACCGCATAAGTGAGGTGTGGAGAGCTCTGATTCTGATCACCGACAATGATAAGATTGCCCTGATCCGCTTTAGAATTCTGCCATTCTAAGTTGATATCCTTCTCCCACAGAATCCGGTCTCCTTCAGATGGCCATAATTCTGTAATTTCAAGATGAGAAAATTTTAGCAAATCTCCCGGACGATCTTTTGATTCACTTTTTACGGGATAATTGATTTGCACCGGATCTAGAACCAGCCATTCTGTCACTGGTTTATTAGTATTGTCTGCGGTGACCGTAACAGACATTAATAATATGAGTACAAATACGGATAAATAAATTCTCATCATTTTATTAAACTCCTGTATATGTTTTATTATTTTTCAAGAATTTCAAATTTCCGGTCGGGGTTTTCATTAGGCACAACTTTAAACTTGATCCGCCCCAGGATTAAATTGTCCTCGGTAATGATATCCACACGCCATTGGCCTATTTGCAGATTTTTTTTGAAGGTATAGCCACGGTAGCCACCATCCCGGCCACCGGTTAATCTGTAAAGCATACGATCGGTAACCAACCATTCACCCCTTTCCTCAGAATAATATTGCCATTCGTGTGCAATCTTTTTAGTCAGCCTGGTCGGAGCAAAAACCGATGCAAAGCAAAAGGCCGAATCCCCTTCCTGATAATAAAAACGAGTATCATCATTTTTGAAAAATTGATACCAGGCCGGTTTTTCATACTTCAGGGTATATGTGTTTTCTGTGTGATTCTTGCCGGCATGATGATAGATCCCGGCATACTTCATAGCTAAAGGTACGGGGGGAATCCAGTTAAGCGAGTAGAATATGTTGAGAGCTATAAAAATCCCGCCAATCAACCCCAGGTGTTTTCGAAATTGTTGTGGTGATTCAAATAGACTTTTTTTATGTAAATAGTAAATAATTATTACCGGCAAAGCCAACCCGATCAGGCTACCCAGAATAAATGTGAACACATTCATAATTCCGGTGATCACAGGGATAAAAAAGATAAAAAAGGAAAAGACGGCCAGAAAATATAAACTGAAGAGCAAATAGGTATTGGTCAATTTTTTCGCAAGAAATTCATTTGCTACAAGTAACAGGATAAGAAGTATTAAAAAAAGCGATGCTTTAGTGAACGACGAACTTTTAAAATAGAACACAACATACACACTAAACAAACCGCCGAGGAAAAACTGTATTCCAGTCGGAAACCAGTGGCTGTATTTTATCAGGATTTGACTTTTTAAACGGTTTTGCTCATTAAACAGTGTCAGGATGATCAGCAAACCAAGCAGGACCAAATAGGAAAAGATAATAAGGTTGTCTGACACTTTATCAATACGGGTTATGGTCACATTATCCCAGGTGAAGCCGGTAAAAAATGCAATCACGGGAAGAAAACGCTGATGGCGTTGTACAAACGCTCTGGAATCCAGGATTCGATCTTTAAATGAGGTAAACAAATTCATTTTTTACAAAATTTTCATTAAAAACTTTTATTCTTTAAGAAAATAAATATCACCCGTCTTCGCCGGACAGGCACGATGCAACGATATTTATGGCACGCGGATTACACGGATAAAGCTGATTCTCGCAGATTTTTAATAATATGTTTTTTAATCCTTGGATTTCTTTTTTTTTGTTTGCAGCATCGCTGCGATATGAATAGATCAAGTCAGAAAGGATAAATATAGATAATCCCTCCAAATATAAAAATAGGTTTTTGGTAGAAGTAAGAAAAGATTTGTTTTAAACACTAGAAATTTTCCGAACAGACTCGATGTCTATCCTGTGACCGCCGGAAAAGGTATATTTATTAAATGGAATATTGTTCTCAGTCAAATATTCATAGATTTTATCACGAATATCAGTTGGAATAAACCTATCTTCGCTTCCATGAATCAAACTTAGTGTGGCGGTTGAAAATCGTTTTTTAAATTCTGCTATATCAATATCTTTTGGTATTAAACCGCCGTAGATAATCAGATGATCAATCTGATTATTGGTTGATACAAACCAGCGCGAAGCTGTTTCCGCTCCTTGTGAAAAACCAAGCAAATAAATTTTAGGTTTGTGAGAAATCTTATCAATCCATGTATGTAGTACATGATCAAGATAATTCAGATAATCATTAATCTCATCTTCACGATGAGAACGGGTCATCCATGAGGCCGCGGTTCTGTTACCGGTGCTGCTAATGTAAAACTGTGAGAGCCCTTGTGGCGCGATAAGCAAGCGGGTATCATCTGCCAGGTTTGCAAATTGTCGGATAAAATTACCTGCCAGTTGGCTGTATCCATGCAACAGAATCCAGATTTCATTTGTTGAATCTGAAAGATTCCCGGAAGTATATATATGTGCTGTGCGCGGTACTTTTAAAGAGTGGTGAGTTATTTCCATTGGTTTGATACGATCTTGTACTATCTTGGGCTATGTTGGGCTATGTTGTAGTCCATCTTTAAGATGGACTACATCCACTCAAATTGACATCACTTTATTTTTCTGAGCGATTAATTTTTCAATGTCACTTTTTGACATCTCTCCGTTGGTAATCAGCAGATTGTTTTCAGTTTTTACATTGATACTGTTTAGAACATCAATTGTCCCCCTGTCGTAGCTTACCGACAGCTTAGCCGCGGCGATAGCACCCTTTAGGGCATCTTTGAGCAATCCGGCTTTCTCATTATCAGAGCATAAACATTCGCCGTTAAAGTATAAATTATCGGTGAGCTTAATAGCCATGCTGGCACTTCTAATACTTTTAACAATTGGCATTCTCTCTGCTATCCCGCTTGCCTGAATTTTTTTTAAAATTGATTCTGTGTTCATTGTCACCCAGGCCCAGCTTTTATATCTCATAGACTTGATTTGAGGCATAAGCACCAAATCGGTTTCTGAGTTTTCATCCAGGAGCGCCTTTTTCACCAAAGCCTGGGATCCACCGATAATGGTGTTATCATCTTTAAAACAAAAAGACAACTTTTCTTCTTTGAGGTAATATAAAGTAAACTGATCATAAGTTTCAGTAAGAATCTCTTTTTCTGAATCCTGTTCATTAATATAGGCAATAATTTTATCCGGATTAAAATCTCCGGATGCAATGAAAATACCACCATATCCTTCACTTGTTTCCGGAGAAATAGCAGCAAAGTATACTTCATGTATATCTTTTTCTATGTCAAATCCGGTAGATTTGAGAAAATCCCGATATTCTTCGCATTGAAACATTTCATCCTCAATATCATCCTGAAACAGATCAACGAACGGACTGGTTTTCATCCTGGCGAAATTAATATAACCGATCAGGTTTGCGTCAGATGGCAATTTTTGTAACTGATCACGCATTTCTACAGACAGTGATTCCCTTTCCACAATATCGCAGGATACAATAAATACAAGGGAAAGTATGAAAATGATATACTTTTTCATAATATCTCCTAAAAATTTTTTCTAATAAATATAACTGACGATGCAGAATATATTACTACTGCAAACAATAATGAACTCCATAGCGGCATCCAGCTATAAACAGCAATACCGCTCACCAATTGTTGTGTAATTGCACCCAGTTCCGCTGTTTTGGGCAGAAGATAGTAAAAAGTATCAATAATATTACCATATATCGATGAAGATAGCAGTGCATAAATATGATCCCGCTGCAGTAACAGCGGACTGATGAATATAATCAGATAGGTAAACATCAAAGCAAATGGCCCGCTTTTTGTAATCAATCCCAGAAATGTCATTAGAGTATACAGAATAATGAAGGTGGTAATGATCATAATGCCGGCCCACAAGAGTCCTGTGGCCCAGATTCCGGTTTTTAAAGACATAATCAACCAGGTTCCGGTCATAAGATAGGTGATGTTAAATGCCACTATGGCAATGGCGCCCAGAAATCTGCCGCTGAGAATTTGTAAGCGGCTGACAGGTTTGCTGATGAAAAGATCGATAAATCCCGGTTGCAGCAATGTGGGAATAAGATTACTGGTGGCAAACAGGGACATAAAAATTCCACCGGTAAAAAGCATTACGGCAACGGCACTTTGAACGCCGAGAATAACGGTTTCAAGTTCCACGATATCCGGAGCCTGTATGCCAAATACGGACACGGCAGATTGTGCGCCATCAACGATATCCAGGTTGAGGGCAAAAATGAACAATAATAATACAATCGACGATATGGCCAGAAAACCAACGAAAGTCTTTTTCGCGAAGGATTCGCGAAATGTGAGAAAAACGATAGCCATGAACTTCATTTTAAGTCCTTACCTCTGTGGTTTCGTCTTATCATTCTTTATTTCATTTTTTGATAGAATTTTTAATACCGTCCTCATCTTCAATTACATCAATAAAAAAATCTTCCAGGGTTATTTTTCTGGGAACTATGGCCTGAATATTTATTTTTGAACTCCGTAACAGATCAATCAGGTTATTGAGTTCCGATTCATCTTTTACCGATACAGTAAACATTTCACTTGTACTATCGAATTCAATATTTGCCCGGCTGAGTAACGAAATAACGATCTCCTTTTCGGAATCCAGTTTTAATTGATATTGTTCTTTTACCGAAATAAAATCTTCGACAGTACCTTTTTCAAGCAATCGTCCGTCCTTTAATATAGCAACCTCATCAGAAACACGCTCAACCTCAGATAATAGATGGGAATTTAAAAAAATTGTTTTACCCTGGTCGCGCATTGATTTTAGCATATCCCTGATTTCCCGGCGACCCACCGGATCGATACCATCGGTAGGTTCATCAAGAAAGAGTAACGCCGGATCATTGATCATGGCATGGGCCAGGCCCATCCGCTGCATCATGCCCTTAGAGTATTTCCGGATTTTTGTATTGATCCAGTCACCAAGTTTTACCTGTTTTAATAGTTGCGGGATTTTATCTTTAAGAACAGAGTGCTCAATACCGCTCATTTTGCCATAATAATGCAATACCTGGCCGGCGGTCAGGAACTCCGGGAAACGATGATTCTCAGCAAGATATCCGATTTTTTTATGAATTTTATAATTGTTGATCGGTTCACCGAGCACCTGGGCAGAACCACTTGTCGGATGGATAATATTCAGAAGCGTTTTGATCAGCGTGGTTTTACCGGCGCCATTGGGACCCAGCAGGCTGAATATTTTGCCCTGATCGATCTCAATACTAAAATCATCCAGTGCTTTAATGCGGCCCCGGGAAAAATATTTGCTTAAATTTTCTGTTTTTACGGCATTCATAGGCTAATCAGAAAAGTTTACGGAAAATACCGATTTAAGTTGCTATAAGCAAAATGCTCAGAATACCACACTAACCCACCCCCTTTCATCCCCCTCCCTAATCTGATTAGGGAGGGGGATGAAAGGGGGTGGGTTATTTATCCAAATATAGTGATCTGTATCGGTTTCATCGCTAATTCTTTGTTACAATAGTATATAGCTGGTTTAAATCCGATTTGTATTTTAAAGCGGCTTCTTCTATATTTTAAAAAATATCACGCAAACGCTTAGGTCAAAGCAAAATTTGAAATCCGTAAAAAACTATACCGGTCTGATTCTGGGATTTGCTGTCTTTTTTAGTCTGCTATTTATACTCCCGGAAGGATTAATGCCGGTTAAAGCACAACGCATGGCTGCCATTACTTCTTTAATGGCCATCTGGTGGATTACTGAAGCAATTCCGATTTCTGCAACAGCATTGCTACCGATTGTACTATACCCATTGATGAAAATTATGAATACCGGACAGGTGACAATTAATTACGGTCATCATCTGATATTTTTATTTCTCGGCGGTTTTATTATTGCACTTACCATTGAAAAATGGCATCTGCACAAGCGCATCGCCCTGCGAATTATTCATCTGATTGGCACTGACCAAAAAATGATTATTCTTGGTTTTATGATAGCTACTGCATTTTTATCCATGTGGATTTCGAATACAGCAACAACCATGATGATGATACCGATCGGATTGGCGATTATTTCTCAGATAACTCCCGAAACCACAAGCCGGACTTTTGAGCACGGGAAAAATAATTTTGCCCTGGCGCTCATGCTGGGTATTGCATACTCTGCAAGCATCGGCGGAATAAGCACCCTGATTGGCACACCACCGAATGTTGTATTTATTGGCATTCTTAAATCTAATTTTCCCGGGGCACCGGAGATTAGTTTTGTACAATGGATGTTGTTTGCTTTGCCATTTTCCCTTCTTTTTCTGCCTATTGCATGGTTTTACCTGGTTTATATTGCTGCACCCGTGCGGGTTCAAATAGAGAAAACGGACAAAAATCTTATTTCGGAAGAGCTGCGTAAATTGGGAACTATGTCAGCTGCTGAAAAGTCTACTTTGACAATCTTTATCATAACAGGATTGCTGTGGATGCTGCGCGGCGATATTAATCTTGGATTTATTAATGTTCGGGGTTGGGCCGGTTTACTTGGATTGCAGGGATTTGTTCAAGATAGTACCGTCGCCATTTTTATGGCATTGATGACATTTATCATCCCGGCACGAAATAAAAGTAATGATCAGACATTTCTGATGGTTTGGGGTGATCTGAAGAGAATCCCCTGGGGAATTTTAATATTATTTGGCGGCGGGTTTGCATTAGCCACCGGTTTTCAGGAGTCCGGTCTGACCTCATGGTTAGGTGAACAGTTAAGTGTTTTAAGTTCTTTGCCAATATTAGTGATAATTACTATGATTTGTCTGATTATGACCCTGACAACCGAATTTGCAACCAATACGGCAATGGCCACGACAATTCTTCCTGTTCTTGCCGGTCTGGGTATCGCGCTTAATATAAATCCCATGCTGTTGATGATACCGGCAACAATTTCGGCTTCTACCGCCTTTATGTTACCTGTTGCCACACCGCCAAACGCGATTGTTTTCGGCAGCGGATATATCCGGATACGGGATATGGTACGGATTGGCATTGTCATGAATATTATCGGGTTAATATTAATCATATTTTTTATGTACACCACAGCCGGAACAATTTTTGACACTAGCTGGACGGAATTTCCTGCCTGGGCAAAGTAGGAGGACTTTTAAGTCCTTTAGTTCCTGAGTCCCTGAATCAAATAAATTTCTTGGATACTTTTTAACATGTTCTACATTTTATATTGTTGAAGGTTATCGCTTACTGATCTCAATGGGGTATCCTGATACAAAGGAATGCCGGCTTCTACACAACCATCAAAAAGCCATTAATAGTTAAACGTTGACTCTACCCCGACTGCAATTCGACCATACTCAAGCTTTTATTTATAGTTCTTTACAACTTCTAATTTTTGTATATTTATTTTCGTTTCTAAATTGGAATCCCAACCTAATAAAAGAGATACTGAATGACCGATTTTAGCTTTAAAGAAAAAGCAAACACAATCTGGGCAGTGGCTAATATATTGCGTGGCGATTATAAACAATCCGACTATGGCAAAGTAATTTTACCAATGACCGTATTAAGGCGATTGGATTGTAAACTGTCCCATACCAAACAAAAAGTGCTGGATTATTTTACAAAGGTGGAAAAATTATCTGACAGCGCAAAAGACGAAGAATTGATGAAGGAAGGACAACGAGATGCCAATCGCTTTTGGGAAAAGATGAGTCACAGTCTGGGCAATAAGCGAAAATACATCCCCGAAAACGGCGATGAAAAAGGGATTGGTCTCATTAGCAAAATTTACGGTGATTTTGAAGAAAACGAGTTTTCCAAAATATTTCCCAACAAATTTTTTGGCTACCGGCGTGTAACCATTGAACAGCCTTTAAAAGATGAAGATGGAAATATTGAAACCGATCGCAGTGGTCAGACCAAAGTTGACAGCAATTTACGCGATTATGAAAATATTCCATTTTTAAGAAAAGACGGTAACGGCAATTTGATTGAGCAAACTATTGAAGAATATTTTGAAAGGGAAGTAAAACCACACCTACCCGATGCATGGATTGATTACAACAAATCCAAAACCGGATACGAAATAAACTTTACCAAATACTTTTACGAGTTCAAACCACTACGCTCGTTGGCAGAGATAAAGGCCGATATTCTGGCGCTGGAAGAAAAAACATTTGAACTTGAAAAAACAATTTTGGAATAAATTACATCAAATAAAAAAGGGAAAAAGTAAAAATGCGAATTAGTGTTCAACCAGAAATGTTAACCTGGGCACGGCAAAGAGCGCGGTTGGATATTGACAACCTGTTGAATCGATTTCCCAAATTTAATGAATGGGAACAGGGTGTAAGTCAACCAATATTAAAACAACTTGAAGTCTTTGCCAATAAAACGCATTTGCCTTTAGGTACCTTTTTTCTACCCGAACCGCCGAAAGAAGAAATACCTATCCCTGACTTTCGCACAATGGCGTCTGTGCCTTATGATCAGCCCACCCCGGATTTGCTTGAAACGATTTATATCTGCCAACAACGTCAGGAATGGTACCGTGATTATTTACGAATGCAACGAACTGAAGAATTAGCATTTGTTGGTAAAACAACTATTGAAGCAGAAATAATAGAAGTTGCAGCAGATATTAGAAAAACTATCGATTTTGACCTTGAACAACGCCAGCAAGTAAGAACCTGGACGGACGCGCTGCGTCTGTTCATTGAACAGGTGGAAAAACATGGAGTTTTGGTTATGGTCAGCGGCGTTGTGGGCAGTAATAATTATCGAAAACTGGATCCTGAAGAGTTTCGTGGATTCGCTTTGGTAGATGAATTCGCGTCTTTAATATTTATCAATTCGAATGATACAAAATCCGCGAAAATGTTTACACTTGCCCATGAACTGGCTCATATCTGGTTAGGAGAAAGTGGAATTTCAAATATTCAAGCGGAAAAAATACCAGATGAAAAAACCGAACGCTGGTGTAACCTGGTTGCTGCTGAACTGCTTGTGCCGTTGGAAGATTTAAATAATTCATATAATGCAGATAGCGAATTAAATGTGGAAATGGAACAATTGGCGCGTCGCTACAAAGTCAGCACTCTCGTTATTCTGCGGCGCATTTTTGACCTGGGAGCAATTAGCAGAGATATTTTTTGGGAAACCTGGAACACAGAACTTGAAAAACTTTTAAGAATAGAACGACGTAGCGGTGACGGCGGCGATTTTTACAGGACATTGGGCGTACGCATTAGCAAGCGTTTTGCAAGCGCTCTGGTTAGCAGTACGCTGGAAGGACAAACCCTGTTTAGGGATGCGTTTAAAATGCTTGGCATAAAAAAGAATGCTACCTTTTATGAAATTGTAAAAAAGCTTGGGTATGAAAAATGAGTTATATACTGGACGCTAATGTTTTTATACAAGCAAAGAATCTTCACTATGGTTTTGACTTCTGCCCTGCCTTCTGGGAGTGGCTTATTGTAAATAATAAAGAAAAAAAAGTTTTTAGCATTGAAAAAGTCGGAGATGAAATAGATGCCGGAGACGATGAATTAGCTAAATGGGCAGATGAACGGGGAGCGGATTTTTTTCTTCAACCTGACGCCCAAACAGCTACTGAGTTTGCTAATGTGAGCCAATGAGCAACCGGGCAGAACTATGAACCGGCGGCAATGAACACTTTCCTGCAGGTAGCGGATTATTACCTGGTATCCCATGCCCTGGCACACAAGTTTACTATTGTTACCCATGAAGTTCCCGCCAATTCAATAAAAAAGATAAAGATACCCAATGCCTGTATTGGCTTACCTGTATTGGCTTAGGTATTAAGTTCATGTCGCCTTATGAAATGCTGCGCCACGAAAAAGCACGGTTTATATTAGGCATAAAGTAAGGGCAGGATATAGAATGCAACAATATGAAAAATACAAAGACAGTAAAATTGATTGGATTTGGGAAATTCCTGATCATTGGTATGAATTAAAATTAAAATACTGATTATAGCTTTTAATCAGTTTAACATTAATAATTTCATTGACATAGGAAAAATTGAGTATTATATTAGTGGTG
>CAYULK010000050.1:5302-13988 GCA_964445625.1 uncultured Calditrichota bacterium | reverse complement strand
GTGGTAGCGCGGGTTTGCGGGGTTTTGCACCGCTCAACTGTAGAAGAAAAGTCAAGGAACGTATCCTCAAAGGAATCGAAGAGATTAACTCTTCTCCGGTTGTGTATCGTTGGGAAAAGTTTGATCTTGAGATGTCTTAAATGTAAATGTTTTAATGAATCGCTATACTAGTATAAACAGGAGAGTCAACTTTTTTAGGCTCAAGTGTTTCCTTACAAGCAATAATAGCGAGAACAATGAATATTATTAAAGAGAAGAAAGGCACTTGGTGTTGTTTCATAACAAACGTTCCTTATATAAGGTGTGAATTAAACTGTCTAATATCTACTTATGTAAATACTATCGCAAATTACATGCCAAAGTTCCATAAAAGAGCGTAGCTTCAATATAAATAAGTAGTTATAGTAAAATGTTCAAAATATCTAATTGCAATTTTGTGAACAAAACTTCACATAATGTGAATCATTCTTCACACGAATATGTGAACTGTAGTTCACATCGATAAATTTGTTTCGAGGTAGAGTGTTTAGAATTTTCGTCTTCCGGTTTAAGAGTTTCGAGAATCTATGTCTATTTAACATTAACCCAATAAAGCGGAAATATCAATCTAAATTATCAAAATAGATAAGTTGGGTGCATTGCAGGGAACTGGCTTTATGGTAAATAATTTTTTGCCAGGGAGGTAAATTCAGCTACCTGTGATCTGATCCATGCTGTGTTTTTACCCAGGCTGCCGGCCATTATTTCCGCTACCCTGTTTGCAATGGTCATTGTCGCCCTTGTATCTAATATAAGGCAACGGGAACGACGCGCAAGGAAGTCCTCGAGGGTGCGTGCCATTTCTTTATTCACTGCCCATCTGACATGGGCCGGAGTTATATTGAAGAGGGGATGAATTTGCTTCCCGGCATCCGGATCCTTCTTCATTAATGCCGAGATTTCGGGCGCATCGGAACCATATTCCGCAAGATCGCCAAATGTCCCGGCATTCTTGTGATAACCATGAATCCGCAACTCCCTGGTCACCGATGGAATATGATCCAACTGTGCGATAACGACGGCATGGTCAATTGTATCCTCGGCCATTTTGCGATAGGTGGTCCATTTCCCACCAGTGATGGTAACCAGCCCGGAGCGCGATATATGGATTATGTGGTCGCGTGATAATGTGGCGGTATCGGTGACATTGCCGCTGGCAACCAGTGGCCGTAAACCGGCGAAAACGCTGAGTACATCATTTGCGGATGGATCTTTTACCAGATACCGGGCAGCATGTGACAATAAAAACCCGATCTCAGATTTTAATGGAACCGGCTCTAAAGCCGGAGTCTCAACAGCGGTATCAGTTGTACCGACGATCACGCGATTATGCCAGGGAATAGCAAATAATACGCGTCCGTCATCGGTTTGCGGAATCATAATCGCGCTGTCACCGGGCAGGAAAGATTTATCAAGAACAATATGAATGCCTTGACTGGGGTTGATTAATTTTTCATCGATTGTATCGTCCATCTGTAGTATCTGATCTGTGAAAACGCCTGTAGCATTAATTACCGCACGGGCAAATAGCTGATATTCCTCGCCTCCTTCATTATCACAGGCGATAAGCCCATTGATACAATCTTCTTTCTTTTGTAAATCCGTAACCTTCATGTAATTTATTAGCGTAGCGCCTTGCTCCGCTGCCGTCTGGACCATATTGATCACCAGACGCGCATCATCAAACTGCCCGTCATAATAAATGACACCACCCCGCAGTCCTGCAGTCTCAATTGTCGGAATATGTTTCACCGTCTCCTCCTTTGAAAGGATACGTGAATCACCAAATCCCGCCTTGCCGGCTAACATGTCATATAATTTTAAACCAATTCCATAAAAAGGCCCCTCCCACCAGTCATAATTTGGTACTATAAATGGCAGATTATGCACCAGGTGCGGAGCATTTTTATGCAGAATACCACGTTCTCTTAGTGCTTCCAGGACTAATGAAACATTTCCTTGTTGCAGATAACGTACACCGCCGTGGACAAGTTTGGTGCTTCGGCTGGAAGTACCTTTGCCAAAATCATGTTGTTCTAATAATAAAACCTGGTAACCCCGGGAGGCCGCTTCGATTGCAGAACCGACACCGGTAGCACCACCGCCAATAATAATAAAATCCCAGATATGTTTTTGATCCTGGATTCTTTGCATCATGTCTTCACGTGTCATGTTTTTCCTTTAAATAATCCACCTCCTCTTTCCCCCTCCCTGTTCCGACAGGGTGTTGCAAATTCACTTTTGCCACAGACTTTCACAGACAAATTATAACTTGTATAAGGATTTACAATTACAATATTAAACAACAAAAAACGTTTTTATTAAAGTCAGTGTCAGTCTGTGGCTAATTTTCTATTCTGCAACAGCCTCTCCCGATTACGGAGGGGGATTAAAGGGAATTACTCATAAGCAGATTTTCCGAGTTTATTGATCAGTTTATACATCCATTGTAACATGTTGTCCATAAACAATTGAAATTTGTTTCTGTCACTTTCCAGAAATTCGCAGATTGCCCGGGCTGCTTCCGGAGTACGCAGATATCCGTATATTTTATGTGGATTCGGATTACCTTTATATACATAATCATTATGAACTTCATGGTCCTCAATGGCAATATTTCTGCTATTAGCATGTATATCATCAGCCAGATTATAATTTATAGCCACCTTGTCATCAAGATCCGATAGGTTAATCCATCTCTCTTTAATATTTTCCGGCACACTTATTTTTTTCAAATCAGGCTGATTTACCTTTAACCTGGCAAATATTTTACTCTTAATCACCGGTATACCCAATGGCGAGCCAAAAGTTATCAATGTATGGATATCAACTTCATCTTTAAGTTCCTGTAATACTTCATATGCAATGATGGTGCCCATGGAATGGGCCAGAAGCAGAATGTCATGCTTTTTATATTTGAGCAAAGTGTTTTTTAATTCATCCTGGATTGCTGTGCATACTGCTAAACTGCAATCCGGCTTGTTACTCATAGCGGAGTAATAAATTTCCAGATCATTAAAAAAATGATGAATGATCAGGTCACTGATTGCACCAAAGTTGATCGTAAGATCCTCGTTTAATAATAATTTGTCCATCTGTTTTTCGAGAAAGTCCAGAATTTTCTTGCGGTTAGACGCTTTTCTCGGTGGCATATCAGGATTGAATGGTACATATTGTTCATCAAGAAATAAGGGGTCGTCAGGATCTTGAATTGCAGGGTTTAAAGGAACCGGATGAATATATTGTGCCCAGTATACTAACTCGAATTTAAAAAATGATTTCATCGATCCGAAACGTTGAAATCCCTCGCAAATGCTATCAATCCACCATTTTTTAAATATCTTAGTTGGAGGTTTATTACCCAGACCATGAATACCGATGATTATTTTCGCCATTCTCTAATCCGATTTTATTTACTATCCTCGTTCCCAGATTGTACTTGGGAACATATAAATCTCTCCGGGAGATTAGCGAAGTGGTCTCCCGGAAAAATTCTCTAACTAGTGCAATAACATCAAGTCCCGTAAAATCGATATATAAATATTTGTACTATCCGGAGATTAGCGAAGCGATCTCCGGAAATCTATCCGTCAGTAATTAGTCGCACTAGTATTTTAACGCGCAAGATTATACTCTTTTAATTTTCGCCATAGCGTTGTCCGGCTGATGCCCAGTAATCTGGCAACTTGTCCGTAATTATTATTTTCCTGTTCCAATAGTTTCTTAATATGCGCTGCTTCACGATCCTTCAATTTTGTCCCCGGCCGGTCTTTCTTTTCTGCAGATACAGGCCCATTTTGAACTTGTTCGGGCAAATCAGTCAGTGCAATGCGATTACCGACAGAAACTGCAACTGCATGTTCGATTACATTCTCGAGTTCCCGGATATTTCCCGGCCAGTGATACCGCTGCAATTTATTATTAACTTCATCCGTTACGGCCAAAATATTCTTATCATGTAATTTATTCATTTTTTCAATAAAATGTCTCGTTAAAAGTAATATATCCGCCGGTCGCTCAGATAGTTTAGGCAGATTAATCTGAACAGTATTGACACGAAAATAAAGATCAGTCCGGAATTTATCTTCATCGATTAGTTCCTGAAGATTGCGGTTGGTTGCTGCCACAAGACGCACATCTACCTTAATTGGTTCGGGATTACCAAGGCGTAATATTTCACGCTCCTGCAAGACACGTAGCAGCTTTACCTGGATTGGCGGAGGAATATCCCCGATTTCATCAAGAAATAGCGTACCCCCGGCGGCCAGTTCCACTAATCCGCGTTTCAAACTGATCGCTCCGGTAAAAGCACCTTTTTCGTGTCCAAATAGTTCAGCCTCCAGCAACGTCTCCGGAATTGCACTGCAATTTACTGCAATAAATTTCCCATTTTTCCTTTTACTGTTTTTGTGGATTGCTCTGGCAATAAGTTCCTTGCCTGTACCGGTATCACCATTGATCAACACATTAATATCCACTTGTGATATACGCCGGATCAGCTCAAATATCTTCTGCATTTCACGATCACGTGATACGATTCCGCTAAACTGAAATCTTTTATCCGAGTGCAGCCATTCATTAAAATTTTCAATCTCCGATTCGCGTTCATTGTCATAAGATGCCAGTAGCACCATTCGCTTTTGATGATGCAGTTCAATGATACCCTTGATGTGATCAAATTTTTGTACAAATACATTCGATACTTTTTTTACAGATTTGGGCACAGGTGAGTTGTCATACTGAAAATAAATATAAAGTACATCTTTATTCTCAGAAATAGGATGAATTATCTTTTCCCACAGCAATTCATTGTTAAGATCAAGATTGATAATTACCGACTTACGTTTTAGCAGACTAATAAAGCCGGATTTATCCACAGGAATACATCCGGAATTAAAGGCCGAGTCATAAATATCTTCAATATCATCGCTAAAGTGAAAGATTTTCTCGATGGAATGTTTTTTAAAAACCTGAGCAATTTCTAACAACTTAGCTTTATCATGGCCACATAACAAAACCTGGAACTCTTTAATATCTTCTGAGATTTTTCGGGCAATATCGTATAATGCTTCTGCCGGTGAGGTGCTGATAGATTCCAGCTCCGGTCGGCTATAGATTCTCTGAGTAAAATTTAGAGCAGTGCGGTATATTTTCCCGAGTATCGGACCGGTCGTATTTTTATTCATAGCCAGGTTGAATTTTTCCTTTAACCAGGAAAGTGTATCAGATATATCAATTTGAGTGTCGCGTCTGCCTGATGCCAAATCAAGAAATAAATATATTGATGCCGGTTGATTTACTAATTCTAGCCCTTCGAATCCATTCCGGCCAAGTTGCAGATTTAGTAATTTTTCTATGGATTCAGGCGTACCTTTCTCAGCAACGGATATAAAAAATACATACGCAATATCGCCACGGTCAAGAATTAATAATTCCTGCACATGATCAGGCCGAAAAGAACTATAGGTGCTGCTGATCCAATCGGTGCGGTCAGTGTTTATTTTTATTGTATAAGCACTAATTAACATAATTAATGAAACGCGTGAATTTTTGAAAAATAACTACTAATAATTAACATAGAAAAAATAATCCAACTAAATCCTATGATTGAAAAATAGGCAAGACGGTTTCCTTTCCAGTGCAGATTAGTCTTACCAATTATTGCCGTTCCATAGATAATCCAGGCAAATATTACGGCGATTAGTTTGGGGTCCCAGGCCCAATAGGTCCCCCAGGCGGTTTTACCTGTGTAAGCCCCTAGTATGATGCCGATAGTGTTGAAGATAAAACCGACCAGCAGAGCACGATAATTAAGTAGTTCAAGGTAACTGAGTGCGGGTAAACGATCATAAAAATAACCCAGTTTGCTCCCCCTGAACTCAAAATAGAGCAGTATATACATCAAACCGGCCAGAAATGCAGAGGAAAATGATGCATAGCCTACCAGATTAAATACGACATGGACTTCGAAAGATACGTTTCTGAGAATATCCGGCAGCGGTGCATCGATATCGATAAAAATCATCGCTATCAATTGCAGAATAAATAAAATGGTGGTGTGGAAAATGCCCAGGGAATATTCCTTTTCAGTCCGGATATAAATTTTATTCAGCAGTGCAAAACACCACATAAAAGCAGATATTGATTGATAGGCGTCGGCAAGTGGCAGATGACCGCTCTCAATGAAAATCTGGATTAATACCAGCGTGTGAATAAATAAAGCCGTATTGTCAAAAATCCTAGCCCGGTGCTTATGCTTCTCATTTCTCCCGGTAAAATATTTATAGTAAAAGAACGCTGCAATGAGATATAAAATTGGTGACAGAAAACGTAATATTTGAAAAAGCATACTAAATCCAATGTTTCAAAAATTAATACCACTGTTTCATATTGAACTAAATGTTGTATGCAAGGAAAATAATTCCCACCGGCAAATTACTCCTAATTTAATAAAATTAAATGCTTTATGTAATACTTTTCTTTTGATAATATTATTGGCATGATAATTGTTTCACATTATATAGGTTGTACGGGAGCAATAGTTAATGGTAAAAACCATTCTCATATATTTTTTATTTATTTCCGGTCTCATTGCAGCTGAAATAAACGGAACCGTCAGGAATTCGCTCAACGGCGCACCTGTTATTGGCGCAAATGTTATCCTGGTGAATACAAACTATGGCGCTGCAACCAATTACCAGGGTAAATTCATTATACAGGATGTTCCGGCAGATGTATATACGTTGGATGTTCAATATGTTGGTTATATGCTTGAATCCCGGCCTGAGATCCAACTTCAAAACGGTTCTGTGATCACACTGAATCTGGATATAAAAGAGGATGTCCTGGAAACAGAAAATATCGTCGTCACAGGAACAAGAACACGCAGACTTATCAAGGATAGTCCGGTTAGCACTGAAGTGATACACGCCGATGAAATAAAAAATATAGGTGCTGAAAATGTCGGGGAAGTTTTGGAGGAGCGGGCAGGTATTATTGTTACCCAGGATGGGGTGCGCGGTGGTTTACTTAGCGCCCGCTTACAGGGTCTTAATGATAATCATACTCTGATTTTGATTGATGGGGCGCCGGTTATCGGCCGAATCGCAGGACAGCTTGATCTTTCACGCATATCTGTTCAAAATATCGAGCGTATTGAGATCGTCAAAGGTGCGGCATCAGCGTTGTATGGCAGTGAAGCAGTCGGCGGCGTGATAAATATTATCACCAGGGCGCCGGAAAATAAGCTGGATTATAGTATTAATGCTAATATGGGTACGTTTAATTCAAGCAACATTAAGGCAGATGCTTCTACTGTTCAGAATAAAACGGCTGTTACGGCATCTGCCGAACATCACCGGGCGGATGGATACGATCTTGATTCCCGTACCCAAAGCACTACAGCTGATGATTATAAAAATTACAGCATTTTTGGCAAGGTGAAACAAACTATCACCGATAAACTATTCTTTCAGGCCAGTGGTGAAGTATTTGACCAGCGGCAAGAAGGTTTTGATGGCGGACAGCGCATTACAGATATTCAGAACTGGTATATAAATTTGGGTTCAGAATTGCAACTTGCGAATTTTTCGAAATTCAATGCCCGGCTTTATCATACTTCTTATTCGAAATATATCGACCGGGCCGGAGCGATAATTGATAATGTCGAAAAACTATCGCGCGGTGAATTTATTTATAACCGGATAATAGATAATCATATGATGACTATCGGCGGTGAGATTACTGATAATCGGTTAAATACCAATCGGATTGCTGATGGCAAAAAGTCAGTACAGAACTATTCTATGTATGCCCAGGATGAAATTATTTATAAAACACTTGAATTTAATCTGGGTGCCCGGGCAGATTATCATTCCGAATTTGATTTTAACCTATCCCCGAAATTTGGTGTTTTATACAAACCGACAGAAGAACTGCGTTTTCGTGCCTCTCTCGCTAAGGGATTCCGTGCTCCTGATTTTATTGAACTTTACCTGGTGCTGGATCATTCCGGTTTAACTTCGCAGCCGTATATAGCATACGGAAATTCCGATTTGACACCGGAAACATCCACAAGTTTTAATGCCGGTACGGAATATCATTTTAATAGCAGCACTGTTGTACGCCTGAATGTTTTCAATAATCATTTGACAAATATGATAAACAGTCGTCTGGATTCGGTTACATCTGAGGGCGTTCAGATGTATACCTATGAAAATCTCAATGAAGCTTACACGCGTGGTATGGAATGGGATATGACACTTCGCATGTTCACCTGTTTTCGCCTTACGGGAGGATACTCATTTCTGGAGACTGAAGATGTTAAAACAGGCAAGTCTTTTTATAACCGCCCGAAGCATTCTGCCCGTGTCAAGTTTGATTGGGATTTTAGTGACTTTGGTTTTTCGGGTAATATTCGCTGGAGATATATCGGTGAACGCCTGGTAGTAAATATCAGGGGTGAAGAGATTATTGCACCTTACTATGCGTTATGGTCAACCCGTGTTAAACAAAAAATCCGGGGCTCACTCTCAGCATATATTAGTGTGATTAATATTTTTGATTATCAGAACAGAGACTATGTTGCGTTACCGGGCCGGCTGATTTACCTGGGGTTGGAGATAAATTAATAAAAGTAAGAATATTG
>CAYULK010000050.1:0-5202 GCA_964445625.1 uncultured Calditrichota bacterium | reverse complement strand
CGGGCCGGCTGATTTACCTGGGGTTGGAGATAAATTAATAAAAGTAAGAATATTGAATGTCGAATGATGAAGTAAAAAGTACTTTGTCTCTTAATATACTCGTTCCCAAGTTGCACTTGGGAACGCATATTTTGGCAGTTCATCTAAAAACTAATCTTTAAATAAGGAGTTATTTCATGCGTTTATTTCTAACATTTAGTCTGATTATTCTTGTAATGATCATAAGCAGTTGCAGTACCAATGAGAACGACCCGTTAGAACCGGATAGTCCGGATGGTGATGCTGTTACACTGGTGGCTAATGCTGCTGAAGTATATTATATTAATCTTTCTCAGAGAACTACAGTTGATGTAATTGATCCTATGCTCGAAAACTCATGGGATATTTCTATAGATAATCTGACAAATATCACAGTTAATGGTGGATCCACTGCTCCGGGCAAAGTATATGTACATACTATCGAGAATGAAAATTATAGCCGGATTACCGTGGCTCCGGACGGTATGTATAACACCGATACACATAAAGATGGACCGGCCATAGGTGAGAACTGGTATTTCTATGATGTCAATACACATACTGTTAGTCCATTGGACCATGTATATATCATCAAAACCGGTAATGGAGAATATTACAAGTTCAGAATTTCCGAATCGGTATTCACCTCACGTACGGAAGGAGAAATTAAGTTCCTGATGGATAAAATTTCTGTGCCATCAGCTCCCGAGTTTCAGGATCCATCAGGGCGGGTTCGTACTGCGCTATTAACGCTTTCGGCAAGCAAATCCACCTATTTTCAGCTAAAAGAGGGTGCGATAGTCGATGTATCGGATCCGACAGGATCGAGTGACTGGGATATACGCTCTGATTATGTCACATTGAGTATGAATTGTGGTACCAGCGGTCCCGGACAGGCAGGGGCAATCAAGGATGAAGATACGCCCATTGATGAAATCGCCAGTGCACCGGCAAATGGTTACGCTATTGATGATAGTACCGAGGCAACTATGGCTATAGGAGATGCCTGGTATAACTATGATTTTACAACCCATACACTTGCCCCGCATCCATATTCATGGGTAGTTAAAACAGCCCTGGGTAAATATGCAAAAATCGAATTTGTTAAAACCGTGTTTTCCGGACAGTCTGATGGCGTTGCTGTTGTAAGATTTATGTATCTTGAGAGTGGCAATCAGTTTTAGCTATCAGGAAGTTTTGTACTATCTTGGGCTATCTTGTACTACTTTGTAGTCCATCTTAAAGATGGACTACACTATTCATTTTCTATCCTCGTTCCCAAGTTGGTTCTGTTAAAAACTTTCAGATTTCAATTCTTTAACATTCTATTCATTTGGGGGTTAAGACAAAACTGGCGTTCTCCCCTTTTTCAATATCCAATATCCATCACCCAAATCCAATATCCAGGGGTAAGATAACCTATACGGCATAATCAATCAAACGCTCTTGCAAATCATATTTTCTTTCTTTGGACATTGGATATTCCTTGTTGGATATTCAGTTTCTTTGGCCGTTTTCATAACTTATCATATCTCGATTGTATCGGGATTGTTCTGCTTTGTGACGAAATGCACAGTTGACAAAAATATTTTTGCTAAAACTTGACAAAATTAATTTTGTCATATATATTTTGTGTAAATAAAATTGGTGCCGGAGTAGCTATGGAAAATTTCGCATTAAAAAAGATACCGCTTTTTTCAAATTTGACAGATGGTCAGCTGGATGAAATTGCCCGAAAAGGATCGGTAAAAACATATAAGAAATATGAAATGGTTCTTTTTTGTGATCAACAAGAAAATAAGTTTTTTGTTGTTTTGCAGGGCCTGCTGAAAAATTCCCGTTATACCGAAGATGGCCAGGAGGCTGTTTTTACCTTTTTAAGCGATGGCGACTTTTTTGGTGAAATGTGTATTTATGAAGATGAGTTTAGCGAATCGAATATTATTGCCATTGAATATGCACAGGTTTTTTCGCTTCATAGAATTGATTTTTTACAGATGCTTAATCAGCATCCGCAGATAAATATTAATCTTCTGCGTGAAATGACAAAGAAATTAAGACGCAGAAATGCACATATTAAGAGCCTCACTATGCAAAATGCCACAGGTAGGGTAGCAAATACCATTCTCCGGCTTGCTGATGATTATGGTGCTTTTAATTTAGGAAAAATCGAAATCCGGAAATTACCTACACACCGGGATATTGCCAACATGGTTGGGACCAGCCGCGAGACAATCTCACGCGCACTTAAATCGCTCACCAGTAAAGGTTATATCCGACGGGAGGGTAATAAACTTGTTATTTGTGATTATAAGGAATTCAGACTCAGTTTCTCCTGATTCTTCTATAAACTCTTGCATAGTAACGCCGAATATTAGTCCAAAAGCAAATTTATATCATGAGAGATTCAAATAATCTGTTGATGAATGTTTATAATCCTGCGAATCAAACGCGCAGTGAATTAATTGATAATTATGTCGTGCGCGTCAGGGAATTCCGGGAAATATATCGCATCATTAATAATGATGATATGCAGCATTCCCCGCAGCATATCCTAATCCATGGCCAGCGTGGCAGTGGCAAAACCACATTGTTGCTTCGTCTGTTTTATGAAGTAAAAGGTGATCCCCGGTTAAATAAGTGGCTCATTCCAATCCGCTTCGATGAAGAACAGTATAATATTCGTACGGTTTACAAATTCTGGGAAAATATTGCTATATATCTCGAGGATGAGATTGATAACGGCTTTTATGGGTTGCTTGATACCATGCGGGCGGCTTTTAATGATAATAATTATGAACAAACTTGCTATAAAATATTAAAAGAGAAACTGATAGCTGAAAAAAGAAAACTGGTTGTTTTTGCTGATAATTTTGGCGACATGCTTAATAAGTTTCAAAGTGATGAAGTACAAAGGTTGTATCAGGTCCTGGCCAATGATAATCTGCTGAGAATCGTCGGCGCTTCATCAGTCCCTTTCTGGAATGCGACTGTAGATCAGTCTTTCCTTAATCTGTTTAAAATGATCCGGCTGGAAGAACTTAATCATAAAGAAACCACCAATTTATTGCTTAAACTCGGTGATTATTATCAGGCACGATCGGTTAAGGAAATAGTACGTAAAGAAAAAGGCAGGGTAGAAGCACTTCGTCGTCTGACCGGTGGCGTCCCCAGAACAATTGTACTGCTGTATGAAATTTTTATTGATAATGAAAGTGGCGATTCGTTCCGTGATCTTGAGGCTATTCTGGATCGTGTAACACCATTGTATAAACATCGTATGGATGATCTCTCCCCGCAGCAACAGGATATTGTACATGCTATTGCCATGAGCTGGGATGCAGTTGGGGTGCGTGAGATTGCCTACGAAACACGTATGGAAAGTAAGGCCGTATCGGCACAATTAAAACAGCTCGAGATGAGTCGTGTCGTAAGTAAGATAAAAACAAATATTAAGAATCATTTGTATCAGCTCAATGAACGGTTTTTTAATGTCTGGTACCTGATGCGCTATGGTCGTAAAAAAGATCGAAACCGTGTTTTGTGGCTGGTACGTTTCCTGGAAAACTGGTGCAGTAGTGAGGAATTGATTATCCGTGCCGAAAGCCACCTGCGCGCATTGAAACAGGGCCGCATGTACGACAAGCATGCACTTTATATGACCGAAGCACTATCGCATACTGCCATTCCTGAAGATCTGCAATATCTGATGATACGTGAAACCCGGCGTTTTTTAACTGAAAAGAATCAGGATTTGCTGGAGGAACTATCAAAATCTGATCGGGAGTTGTATAATGCATTTGCCCATCATTACGCGGAAAAAGACTATGATAAAGCATTGAAAAATCTGCTCGACATCCGGAATAAAAACGATTTTGTCAATGGTATGCTGGGGTTTTTATATGAAATACATTTAAATGATTCAATTAAAGCCGAACAATATTACCTTAAAGCGATTGAAATGGGTAATAAATCGATGTTATTTAATTTAGCCAATTTGTATGAGTCGGATCGCAAAGACTATGTGAATGCAGAACGATTTTATCTGATGGCCGCACAGAATAACAATAATCAGGCATTTGTAAAACTCGGTCTTTTGTTTGAGCACAAACTCAATGATTACAAAAAGGCAATTCATTACTATAATCAGGGTATTAATGCCGGTAATGCCGAATCTATGAATAATCTTGGCCTTTTGTATCAGAATATTTATGGGGATTATGAAAAATCAGATAAATATTATACCATGGCGGCAAAAAATGGTAATATCGAAGCAGTGAATAATCTGGCCTGGTTGTATTTTATTCGTAAAGAACGAAAGACAACCGCTTTATCTCTCCTTAATCAGGTCACTGATAAAGATAAGGAACTAACCAATGCATATGTATGGTCAATGATATTATTATGGAATAATAAGTTTGATATGGCAATTAATAAGTCACAGGAATTTATAGATAATGAAAAAGTAATTACTAATTTCAGTCGTGGCATCCAGCCGTACCTGATGATGCTTATTGCTAAAAAACAGTACAAATATATTTATGAGCTGTTCAGAAAAAATAAATACAATATTCGCGATAAATATAAACCGATATATTACGCATTGATGTATTTTTTACAGGAATCAAAACCTGATGAGTATATTCGTATGGGTTCTGAAATAAAGCAGACTGTGGAAGAAATTGTAGAGCAAATTCATCAGATGCAGACAGATTATGCCTGATAGAGAAGAAAATCTTATCCTCTAATTTCATTTGCTATCCTCGTTCCCAAGTTGTACTTGGGAACACGCAAATTTTGTTTATGTGTCATTCTCCCGAAAAAACAAATAAATAACTACTGCGTACCCTGAAAGAAGATCTGTAATCAGCAATTTGTAACTTGGAACTGGGAATTAATATTTGATGTGGCGATTTGAGTAATTTTTTCGAAAGAAAACGATTTACTTTATCATTGTAATTACAAATTACCAGTAACCAGTAACCAGTAACAAATCTTTAAATTCTTCTCAGCGTTCTCTGTGGTTTAAGAATTTTACAGGTAAAATATTAGAAATATGTAGAAAATTTCGTATATTCGAAAACTATGCAATTTTGAACTTATTCATCGGAATTGTGTTGGTAAATTATCAATAATAATTTGGTTTGAATATACGGAGGAATGAATGATTTTTGGCAAAGCAAC
>CAYULK010000049.1:6312-14041 GCA_964445625.1 uncultured Calditrichota bacterium | reverse complement strand
GCTCCCTCAATTGGGCTGCGTCACTTCCGGAATAGGTCTCTTCGGGGAACTTCATACCGGCAGAAATACGCTCACCTTTTTTCACAACAAGCGAAAATTCTCCTATGGAAATCGGTTCACGGGATCGAGCCTGCCCCTGGGCTGCCCACAATTCAAAACGCACAGTGTGTGTACCGGGAGATAAGCCTTTGGTCGTCCGGCGCCAGGCATCAGATTCATTCTGAAAACTTTCATCATGGGGAACCGGGTTAGGGGCAAATTGCCAGGTTTTCCATGATTCACCCGCTTGACCATTGAGTTTACCACTTGTAAAAACACTAAATTTGTCTACCTTTTCCTGCCCGTCAATAAACAGCCGGAATTCATATCGAAACTCTCTATTTATCTGAGGTCCTCCGGAACTTCCATATATCGGGGTATTGCCGAGAGAATGATCGAGGTAAATCCGTCCAAAGATGGGGTCGCTTAACTTAAAAGATTTTTTAAGTGTACTATTATCCTGATCGGCAAAGGTAATCTCTTTGGTCGACCAGACTATTCTTCCGGGATTTTTTTTGTACAGGGCGCTGTTTATTTCCTGTTCTTTATATTTAGTCATAATTTGTTGTGCTTTGGCATTTCCGGCGGCCTGTTGTGCCTGTTGTTTTTCCTTTAGAGCCGATCCGGCTTTTGCCTCCAGTTCTGAAACAGCTATGCGGTCAAGATTCAATCTTGTTTGAACCTGAACATAGGCCACATGATCCTGATTAATCTTACCTTTATAAGTCGCGTTGAAACGTTCAAACTTGTCCGAGGCAATTTTAAGATCATCATTTACACCGTACAGATAGCTGCCGGGATTGCCTGATTTACCGGCCGTATTAAGGCGATTTTCCAGTGTACGAAGAGCGCCGGCAATGGATATAAGGTCTTCTCCCATTTTTGCAGGCAGATCTTCAACTACGGCAGAGTTACTCTCAAGCGGAGCCGTAGCGTTTTTCTTAGCAAAGCCTGCATTCATTGCCTGCTCAGCAGCGTCGATTCTTTTTTTAAGAGCCACAATATCCGGGTGCCTGGGATCGAAACTGCCTTTATAGTAATTAAAAATATTTTCATATTCCGCCTTGGCAGCGTTAAGGGATCTAATTTCCCTTTCACCCTTGGCAGCTCCCTGATTAACCCATACCAGTTCCCTGTCTGCAGAGTCAATCCGGCGGCGAATGTTTGCCGATAGTTCCGGTGATGTATCTTTCTGTTCTGCCGGACTTATTTGTTGTGCGGCTGTATGACTTTGCGTTACATTTTTTGGTTCGGCCGGTGCCGCGGATTGCGGTTTTTTGCTGCTTTTTTCTGATAGTTGTTTCGAAATCCTTTCAATCCGCTCTTTTAGTTTTACAATAGTGGGATGATTAGGGTCGAAACTCCCTTTGTAATAGTTGAATATATTATCATATTCGTTTTGTGCACCCTTTAGCTTTGCCGGCGCAAGTTCAGCCTTGCCGGTCTTGATCTGTTCCTCGGCTTTGTCCAGATCCAGGTTAGCGGCATTCACCCGGCGCATTATATTGGCACTCAGGTCCTGAGACAATACAGTCCCCGGGTTGAAGATAAAAATTGTGATAAATAAAGATAGTAACGAGATGCGTTTCATGTGTTTACTCCTTTTTGATTTAGTAGTAGTGTCAAAAGTTTTAATTATTTCTTTTTTTCCTGTTTATCCCGTTAATCCTGTCAATTTTTTTGATCCCTTGGTCATTTGATACTATCTCAGAAGCATCATCTTGCGCACTTCGGAATGTTTACCCGTTTTCATTTGATAAAAATATAAGCCACTTGGGAATCCGTTTGCGTCCCAGCTAACTTGATACTGACCTGCTGTTTGCTGTTGTGAAACAAGCGCGGCGACCTTTTGTCCCAACACATTATAGATATTCACATGCACCTTAGCAGCCATTGGCAATTCATAACGAATAGTTGTGATCGGATTAAACGGATTGGGATAGTTTTGCTGCAGGACCAGTCTCTTTGGCGCATGAGCCGAAAACGGATCCAAGCCTGAAATACCTGCAACATTTACATGAGCAGCCCGGCTGTACAAAGTTAGTTGGGTTGCTAACATATTAGTAATTGAACATACATAAGAACCTGTATCAGCTGCGCTTGCAGAAGTTATCTCGTATGTATTTTTAACAGCACCTGATATTTCTATATTGTTTTTCAGCCATTGATAATTATTGGAACTACCACCCACAAAAACGGATAAAAGCAGGTTCGCACCTGGTTGGAGCGTAGTATCAATACGAGAACCGATACTATCTTGCGGGCTATAGATAAACGAACCGGAAGGTATTCCCAGGTTAGGTTCTATATCTTCAAATGTAAATTTATTATCCCGGATGTTTAACGAGCCTAAAGCTGTCAAAGAATCAAGGGCCGGCAATTCATCAAACCGGTTATCGGGAATATAAACAGATATTAAATTTCTTAGTTTGTTTATCTCTTGCGGAATTGATCCTTCCAGATTGTTTGATGCAAGGAATAAATGCTGCAAGTTTTCCAGATTGCCGATCTCAGGTGGTATGGTACCACTTAGCTGATTTTCGCCTAGACTCAACCGCTTTAAATTTTTAAGATCCCCAATCTGAGGCGGGATAGTACCACTCAGTTGATTATTATTTAAATACAAATATATCAGATTTGTTAGACTGCCAATCTGAACAGGAATGGCTCCATCAATTTGATTATTGTGGAGTCCCAGATACGTCAGGTTTACTAAGTTAAAAATACTTTCCGGGATAGGACCGCTAAGTTTATTATCCTGAAGAGATAAATTAGTCAACGCTATCATTTCCCCTAATTGCGTGGGAATAACACCGCTTAGCTGGTTCATGGAAAGATTTAAAGAAGTTAGATTGTTAAGTTTGGAGAGTTCTGAGGGTATGAAGCCGGTCAACAGATTATCCGATAAATATAAGATTTCTAGACTGCTCATATTGGCCATCTCAACCGGAATAGATCCTTCCAGCAGGTTTTCATAAAGATAAAGCCCCTTCAGATTAACCAGATTGCCAATTTCGGCCGGTATACTGCCGCTAAGTTTGTTTTTAGAAAGATATAATTGTGTCAGGTTAATCAAATTGCCAATTTCAGCAGGAATCGGTCCCTCCAGTTGGCAACTGTTCATTTGAAAACGTTCCAGTTTAATTAAGTTTCCGATTTCAGAAGGGATTGAGCCATTAATACCACTCATATAAAGTCCAAGATAAGTCAGATTTGACAATGCACCGATTTCAGGCGGGATAGGACCGCTGAGCGGATTATTACCCATTGAGAGATAGTCCAATGCAGTCAGATTTCCGATTTCTGCCGGTATACTGTCTTGCAGATTATTAGAATTTAAATCCAGTCTTGTTACACGCCCGTTAGTAACTATAACCCCTTTCCATGCAGCTACAGATCCATTCAGCCAATTAGTGTTGTCGGTCCAGCTTTCTCCCCCCATAGTATTATAAATAGCCGCCAGGGCCAGCGAATCCGCTTGCGGAACCTGGGCCGTCAATTTCTGGCCTAATCCGTTGAAAATAATTATTGATAAAACAATCAGATTAAAAAGTGTATTTTTCATTTTAATATCCCTGTTTTTTCCAATTCTCTGAAATTTTATTTAATTAACAACATCCTTTGCACGTTTGCACTTTTAGGTGTTTCAAGTTTATAGAAGTAAATACCACTGGAAAATTCACGGGCATCCCAGTTGACTTTATGAGTACCAGCAGATTGATACTCAGAAACAAGTGTCACTACTTTCTGACCCAGAATATTATAGACACTCAAATCCACCTTACTACCAGACGGAAGCTGGTAACTGATAATCGTTACGGGATTAAATGGATTAGGATAATTTTGAGATAAGAGGAATTTTTCAGGTATCTGATCATTCTTTTCAGGTTCAATTAAGCCGGTGACCGTTTTTGCATGCACAATAACGCGACCCATTCCCGGGCCTGCTGCACGATTTGATGGATCACCTACAAGAAGGCGAACGGAATTATCCTGATTATCAATATAAGTTCCAAAGTCACTACCCATCGAAGAATAAGGAAGAATAATATCTGATACGGAATCTAACGGCGCGCCGCCATAGAAAATAACAGGTTTTTCCCTGTCGTCCCCTCCTGACTGATAATTACCTTCTGATGTTAAAATTTCATCAAATCCATCCTCATTCATATCTGGTAAGAGTTTTATTGTTCGCAAACCTAAATACATGTTGGTAGATTTTCCGGTTAGCACAACATCCACATTATTATCCATTGAAGTGCCGCCATAAAAGAGATAAATCCTGCCTTCTAGACTTCCTGAAGAAAGAGAAAATCTGCCATTGCTAATCACAATATCATCGAAGCCGTCATTGTTGACGTCGCCGCCGCCATCCAGGTTTGAAGAAAAATCAAAAGTAAAGGGCTCTGCCTCTGTACCATAAAGCGCCAGGTCCGGCGTACTGCTAATTGTATCTTTTCCGAAAAAGACCTGTACGGCTCCGGTGTTGATTCCGTTGCTGTCATCACCTGGAACCGCGATTAAAAAATCCACAAACCCATCACCATTTAAATCGCCCGCAGCGCTGGTTTTTGATCCAAGATTATCACCTGTTGTTTCACCTTCGAATACGGCATCTACGCCATCCAACAAATTTTCTCCCCCAAGAAGCAAGTAAGCCGCTCCTCCTGATCCATCCGATGGTTTGCCAAATATAATATCATCAAAACCATCATTATTTACATCACCCACGGCTGAAAAACTATAATCGCTTACCTTCAGATTAAGTACATAGTCCGCAATAGTATCCATAGGCGCACCGCCAAGGAATATGGAAACTTTAAACGTCTCTTCTATATAAATATCAGAAAAACCGTCACCATTTATATCGCCGGCGCTGCCTACTTTTTTCCCGAAATATGCGTGATATCCGTTATAGACAAAAGTGGTATTAAAAGTCAGATCCGGTCCTGAATTATAGGAATCACCACCATAATAAAGATAAGCACGCCCAGCATAATGGTAAGGGCCTTCCCAATGGCTTGATGCTCCTACAATAATATCAGGATAACCGTCATTATTGACATCGCCGGCATAAGCAACGCTTGATCCGAAACCTTCCATGTCAGCAATACCGCTAAAAACAGCACCGGCACTATCAGGAACAGTTTCCCCACCATAAAAGAGTGAAATATTGCCGGCATCATCATGTTTATTCAGAGTTGATGGTTTTCCAATATCACCGACTAAAAAGTCCGGATATCCATCACCGTCAAAATCACCGCCACCGGCTACAGAATATCCAAATACAGTCCAGGGCTGTGGAGCGTCCAATAAAATATCCGCTATGGAATCCATTTCTGCACTGCCGTAAAACACCCTTGCCTGCCCAAGATCAATTGACCAAGTAGTACTGGTCCCCAACAGAATATCATCGAAGCCATCATTATTCACATCCCCAATGGTTGTCGCACTGAAACCAGGATTACTATCCTCTTTCCACATGGGTATAACGACATCGGGAATACTATCCACAACTGTGCCCCCATAACAGATAAACGCTTTTGTAGCATAGATATTTGCTGTCATTAAAATATCATCAAACCCATCATTATTCACATCGCCGGCATCGCCTACACCAGGTCCTGTGCCAACGCCTGCACCGCGGAAGTCATCAAATATAACATCTTCCTTATTGTCCATATCTGCTCCGCCAAAATAGACTTTAGCCGCATTATGTGCATTGATAATGATATCATCGAACCCATCATTGTTCATATCGCCTGCCGCTGTTGCCCCGGTAAAATTAAAAGCAACCGGTCCGTTCAGAGTAAATTCTACATGACTTGAAAAAATAACATCAGGAATATTGTCCATATTTTCAGCACCGTAAAACAGATAAACATGAGCTGTATCCGTTCCATTAATCGGCGTGGGAATGCTAAGCAAAATATCATCAAAACCGTCATTATTCACATCGCCCGCATCCGATGAAAAATTGGCCATACCGGCATGGATATCTAACTTTCGGAACATAACATCCGCTTCGGTATCAAAGGGATCACCGCCAAAATACAAAGCATGTGCAGTGACTAATTCACCGGTTTCTTCATCTAACCAGGATGTATAAACTAAAATATCATCAAATCCATCCGCATTTACATCTCCTGCTTTCCTTGTTGTCCCTCCGGGATAAAAAACGATGTCTGCCGGCGTTTCGCTTTCCCGACGTTCAGGGCCTCCTAAAAAAATCTGTACGGAATGACTGCCGGTACCTGACTCGTATTCAACACCACCCAATGTTGCCCAATCGTCAAAACCGTCTCCGTTTATATCACCAAGAACCGATATGTTACTACCGACACGATCGATATTCAGACCACTTGGCGGCAGACCCATGTCTAAAGTATAAAGAACATTTAAGTCATCCTGTGCTAACAGGGTTGAAATTCCGGCAAAACACAGCACAAATATGAACAGAACTTTGTTTGAGGTTTTCATGTAATTCTCCACATGCATGTTTCATGATCAATATAATAATTATCTATTTGACGGGAGACAGTCATTTGATTTCCGTGATTAAAGGATGCTATCATTGCTGGTTATACTTCCGCTATATAATCTGGTTTTTCCGGATTGTAAATCCATTCTACCGTTATTGACTAAATTTATCCATCCTGATCTATTCATACCGCAACACAGGGTGGCAATCAAAGAATTTCTGACCCTCCCCCTTTAATCCCCCTCACTAAATACGTTTAGGGAGGGGGAAACAGGGGGTGGGTTCTCTCTTAAAATAGGATTTTTGCTATAGTAATCAACTGCACGATTATGCTGTATTTCAATAATTCAATTGAAATGAGGAGATGCAGCTACATAAATATGTAGTATGAGGCCAAGGATATGATACAGATTTACATATATCCGGTTTCGCCGAAGATGCGTTCCCAAGTACAACTTGGGAATGAGGATAGTAATATAGTTGAGTAAAAACATAAAATCCGCTCAAGTTGGAAATCTTGAGCGGATTTATATTTGACAGCTAAATAAAGATTAGAAATGAATTATTTTAAGATAGACATTCTTCTCGATTCAACGTATTTCCCTGCGCGGATTTGGTAAATATACATTCCCGAAGCGAGACTGTTTACCTGGAAATTTATTTCATGATATCCGGCCTCCATTCTTGTGTTTACTAACGTCGCGATCTTTTGGCCCAGCATATTAAAAACAGATATGTTGACCTGATCAGCTTCCGGGAGTCCAAATTTAATCGTGGTCGATGGATTGAATGGATTTGGATAGTTCTGAAAAACAACAAACTTTTCAGGTATTAGTTCCAGAGCGACGGTATTTTGATTATCATTAATGCCACTTACGCCTTCATCGAATTCATCGGCTCCCATGTCAGGGAAATTGCTGTCGCGGATATCATCATCAATATCATCAGTAACTTCAGCCAGAGGTGTCCCCGCGCTGTCAACTGCAGCTGCCCGCGCATGTAAATCAGTATCAGATACAAAAAGCGGATCATTTGAAATAGAAAGACTGTCCATACCATTTGCTGTTTGTAAACCGGATAAATCCGTGATATCGCCACTCCAGTATGCTAAATTGGTGCCTGTTGTGTAGAAATCATTAAAATCCGACGTATCGATAGCTGCAGGGTGATTTATAACATAAGCATAACCGCCGCCATGATTGGCAAAGA
>CAYULK010000049.1:0-6212 GCA_964445625.1 uncultured Calditrichota bacterium | reverse complement strand
TAGGCAACTTTATTTAAGGTAGTGCCCAGGGTATTGCCGGTAATCTCTGTACCGGCAGACAGCACCGAATTCGATAAACCGTAAAGGTGAATGGCGTAACCGCCGTCATTGAACGTATTATTCCGGATAATCCGCGGGCTTGATAGCATGTTAATGCCGTAAATACCAGCCAGGTTAGTTGAAGATGAAGTAGTGGGCGAACCGTTTAGCACATTATTTTCAATAGTAAGGTCTTCCACGCCGCCCCACAGGTAAAAAATTCTGCCGAATGAAACAGGGGCAATATTATTTGTCATCAGGGTCATAGTACGAAAACGCATAAAGTCTGCGCCGCGAAAAAGGACAACGTAATTATCTCCCGCAGCCGCGGCAAAATGCCACATTAATACATCCGCCGCATTACCCGATTGTGATTGAAAAGTTATCGTGTTTGTGCCGTTTGCTCCGGGCGTTTCGTGAAAAACCACCTGTTCATTATAATTGCCATTCATAACTTCAAATATTACCGGGGAACTGATTCCTTTTAATAATAAATCGGCGGATACTGCGTTGAAATCTGCATAATCTCCGCCACCTCCAATGGTGAAAGTACCGCTCAATGGTGTGGTTGTTGCCCCATCCGGAACAAACTGGTCAGCCCCGATATCCGGTGAACCACCACGGCTGTCACCGTCTATATCATCGGTCACCTCCGGTAAAGTCGTACCTGCGCCATCTAACCAGGGTGCCACCGAATGCAGATCTGTACTGCTTGCATAATGGGGATAAACTGACACTGAATTGGCGTCCTTGGAGCCGGCAGACTGCAGCGCCGCCAGGGTGCTGAGATTGGAAGTCCCCCAGTAAGCCACATAATTACCCGCACTGTAAATATTGTTATGGTCGGATGTACCAATAGCTGCAGGGTGATTTATAACATAAGCATAACCGCCGCCATGATTGGCAAAGATGTTATTGACCACATTTATATCGCTGCCGCTATAGGTCTCAAAAGACCGGCTGTTGGTACCACTGCGGCTGTTCACACTATTATAATAGATGTTCTGACGCGTTGAACTATAAAGATAAATGCCATAAGTACTGTTGGCATTACCGGTGATGAAATTATTAGCAACCAGTCCCGGCGTGCCGGTGGGTATTACACCGCCGTCGCAGACATACAGATATATGCCATAACCCGAACCGGTGTTAATCTTGTTCTTGGTTATTCTCATAGCCCCGTCACTGTAGATCACATAAATACCATATCTCTGGGTTGCATCAACAGTATTGCCGCTTACAATCATATCCTGCTGATTTCCAAGATTCATACCATAGGCAACTTTATTTAAGGTAGTGCCCAGGGTATTGCCGGTAATCTCTGTACCGGAGGCCAGGTTCGAATTGGAATCCCCGTACAGATAGATCGAATAACCGCCGTCATGGAATATATTGCCTGTAATTTTGATGTTATTAGAATTTATTGTGGAAATCGTAGAAAAAATTATGGCAACGTTAGTGCTACTCGAGGTTGTCGAAACTCCATTCAGAATACAATTGTCAATTTTAATATTATTGGAGTTATCTGTTATATGAAAAATTCTGCCATAGGATGTTCCCCAGGCAGTGAAAGTAATATTTTGAAAAGTCACATAATCCGTTCCGTTTAATTGCGCAACGTAGTTATCTCCCGCAGAAGTTGCGGTATACTGGACAGTAACATCAGCAGCAACCCCGCTTTGGGATTGAAAAGTGATGGTATTCGTGACACTCGAACCGGCAATATTTCCTATCGCAAACTGTTCGGTATATGTCCCGGAAATAATATTAAAAGTTACGGCGCCATTTATACCTGCTGAGGAAAGATCTGTGACTGCGTCTGTGATTGTAGCATAAGTTCCACCTGAACCAATAGTATAAGACCCTGACAGTTGTGCAAAGGAATACTTACCTGAAAATAATAAAACAAACATTAAAGACAAAAACGACAGTTTCTTAATAGCATGAAGAATGTATAGTAAATACTTCATATCTTCCTCCTTAAATCTGTTAAATGTGATATATCTCTTTCATGAGAATATTTATTAAATCGTATATTACCCATACAAAATCTTATAAAGGAGATTAATATGGATTTTTTTATTTTTAAACCAAACTAACATATCGCCTTGCCAATTACAAACGAAAAACGAATTTATAGAAATCATCCGGCTATAAAAAGATACAATTTTACCTTAATCTATCATATTGTCATTCCGAATTCAATTTGGAATCTCATACAAAATATAAAATTCATTATATGGATCAACTGCACGTTCATTCTTTTTTTCAATTGTTCTGTGTAAACACAGAGTAATAAACTACATAACTGTGTAGTATAACGCATAAGCAATGATACAATATTCCATATCCTCATATCCATCCTTTTCGCAGCGCCGTGGCTACTGCAGCGGATTGCGAATGGACATGCAATTTTTTGTAAATATTCCGGATATAATATCGTACCGTATCCAGGCTGATACAGACAGTATCAGCAATCATCTTATAACTATTACCCTTCGAAAGATTAGTCAGGATTTCTATTTCACGTTCGCTCAAATTATTATCTGAATCAGCTGATCTTTGGACATTTTTGTTGAAGTAGGAAACAACTTTTCTGGCAATATTGGCACTCATCGGTGAACCACCATTATAGGCTTCATTGATCGCTTCTATCAAGCGGGCCGGCGGTGTTTTTTTGATCAGATAACCACAGGCTCCGGCACAAAGTGCATCAAAAATATTATCATCATCCTCATAAACCGATAATATTAACATCAGAATGTCAGGTAAAATTAACTTTGCTTTTTTAATTCCCTCAATACCGGACATCCCGGGTAAGCCGATATCCATTAGAATAAGATCGGGATTTACCTGCTTCAGATCCTCAAGCATGTCCTCACAATTACTATAATTTTTCACACACTTCAAGCCATCGGTAGCATTTGTTAATACCGTCAAGCCTTCGCGAATGGTTTTATTATCTTCAACGATAATAATTTTTATCAAAGAAAATCTCCATTTTTACTTATTCTAAGGAAGTCAATATAAAAAGTCAATTGCATGATCATGTAGTTTTTTAATCTATCAATATCATAGAAATTATGGCCTGATCTATGAATATTTCTCGCAGAGAATAAAACATTCTCAGTTAATAAAATTTTGGATAGAAATGCAACAACTTAATTAAAAGATTTTTCCTCTGAATTCGATTATAGTTCCGGTTTTAGCATCCGACCGGATTATCAGATTTCCACCTATTTGCCGGGCCCGTTCCCGCATATTATTTAAACCATTACCGGCAGATACCTTCTCAATATCAAATCCCTGGCCATTATCATGCAATTGTAAAGTAAGTTGTCTGCCCTTCAGCGACGAATTCAGGGATATTTCTGTTCCGTTACTGTATTTTACACTGTTATTAATAGCTTCCTGAAATAACAGGAATAGTTGCTGACGATGCTCCATTTTGAGTCGCACCTTTTTAAGCGAATCCAGATTTTGTGTTTTAAACTGAATGTCCGTTGCATCAAGAAGATCCTTATATGTATCACCCAATCGTGATATCAGATCAAACAGCGAATCCCTTTTTGGATTCACCAGCCAGACAATATTACTCATACTGTCAATTAAGCCGCGTGCGGTATCTCCTATTTTCTGTAATTCTGTGTATACATTTTGTTTAGATTGACCTGGAAGTTTTTGGGCGATGACCTCTCCCATAATTGATATTTCCGTCAGACCGGCGCCGATGTCATCATGCAAATCAGCCGCTATTTTACTTCGCAACCGTTCGATCGCCAATAATTGCTTCACACGATTTGTGATCACAAAAGCAATGCCGCCACCGGTGGCCAGGATAAGCAGCATAATAAACCACCAGGTTTTCCAAAAAGGCGGCGTGATAATAATCTTGACAGATGCGCCATCTTCATTCCAGACACCGTCTCCGTTTGTCCCCTTCACTCTAAAAACATATTCCCCGGCATCTAACTGGGTATAACCGGCGAAGCGCCGGGTACCGGAATTAACCCATCCCCGATCCAGACCTTCAAGCATATATGCATAACGATTACGCTCCGACTTGGAAAAATCAAGCGCAGCAAAATCAAAGGAAAAATAGTTGTCTTTATAGGATAAGGTAATTTCATCTATTCCGGTGACGGATCTATTCAGTTCGGCCGGTTGATTAAAAATATAAAATCCGGTCAGGACAACCGGGGCTAAGTATGGACTATCATATAAACTATCCGGAAAAAATTCAGTTGCCCCATCCACCCCACCAAAAATCATACTGCCTGCTACTGTTTTTACATAAGCACCGGTGTTAAACTCATTACCATGAAGCCCATCACGTATATCATAATTCTTAAATGTTTCCTCCTGCAAATTAAAGTGGGATAAACCATTATTTGTACTGCACCATATGTGTCCTTCTGCGTCTTCCAGAATTCCATAAATTATGTCGTTTGGCAGACCATCTTTCATAAAATAGCGCTTAAACACCGGTTGACTGCGATGTTTTTTTTCAAGGTGATTTAATCCTAACATGGTACCAAACCACAGATCTCCGTTTTTCGCTTCGTGGATAGATAAAACATAATTATTACTTAATGAATTTTGGTCGGCGGGATCGTGAAAAAAACTGGTATAATTTGGCTGCGATATCTGTAAAGTATTATCCGTTGGTGATACAGATGAAAAAGTAAGTCTATTTAAACCAAAAGTGGTTGCCACCCAGTAAACTCCGTCACTGTCCTGATAAATCGAAATCACATTATTACTACTCAAACTATTGGAATTTTCAGGTCGGTTGATAAAGTGGGTGAAGGTATTCGAACGCGGGTCATAAAGATCAAGCCCACCACCCCAGGTGCCAAACCAGAGATTTCCGGTACGATCTTCATAGATATTACGGACATTATTGCCGCTGATTGACCCGCTATTATTCGGATCATGTTTAAATCTTGTGAATTTCTGATGCTTTTTATCGAGACGATTAATACCGGCGTTCTGTGTAGCAATCCAGATATTGCCCAACCGATCTTCAATGACCGACCTTAAACTATTACTACTGATACTATGTGCATCCGCAGCATTGTATTTATAATGTGTAAATTTTCCGGTTATTCGGTCTACTTGATTTAAGCCTCCGTGATGTGTCGCAAACCAGATATCACCTTTTGTACTTTGCATGATTGACCAGACAATTGAGTGGCTCAAACTGTTTAAATTATCAGGTTTGCTCCGATATTGACGGAATCTGTCTGTGCCGGGATCAAATATATTTATTCCGCCGCCCAGGGTTCCGAGCCAGATTAATCCACTCCTATCCTCATAAATCGTTCGCAGGCTATTGCTGCTGAGGCTATGTGGATTAAGTTCATCATGATAATAGGATTTAAATGATTTATCAGCCCGGTCAAATATCATGATTCCATGTTTTTGTGCCGCAACCCATAAGCGGCCCTTATTATCTTCATATACCTCCTGAATATTGTTTGTATTGATACTTTCAGGATATTGTTCATTATGTAAATACTGTGTGATTGTTTTTAAATCCGGGTTATAGCTGTTCAGGCCATTTACGGTGGAGATCCAGAATATTCCACTGCGATCTTTAAAAATATGGCGTATACTATGATTACTGAGACTGTTTGATATATTTTTTCCATTTTTAAATTCCGTGAAATCTCCGGTTGATTGATTATATATGTACAATCCCTTATTCGTGCCAAGCCACAGGTTATCTGAAGAATCAGGATATATATATCTGATATTGGCATCACCTAATATTTTCAGAACATCCGGATCACTAATTAGTTTTTCAAATCTCCCGCTATTCAAATTAAAACTATTTATTCCACCATTCCTTGTTCCTACCCACAAATAGCCATGATGATCTTCTGTAATGGACCGGATATTATTACTGCTGATAGAATTTTGATCAGCTGAATTATAAATGTAGCGTGTGAATGTTTCGGTCCTTGGATCAAAACGGTTTAATCCGCCGCTAAAAGTACCTATCCACAGATAGCCATTATGATCTTCATATAAACACCAAATATTGTTATTTGAAATTGATGTTGAATCATCCGGATTGTGTTTATAAATCATAAACTGATAACCGTCATAGCGGTTCAGGCCATCCTCAGTACCAAACCACATAAATCCGGATTGATCCTGAATAATAG
>CAYULK010000048.1:0-14410 GCA_964445625.1 uncultured Calditrichota bacterium | reverse complement strand
ATGATACCAAGCATAACAAACGACATCGGTTAACTGAATTGCACGCGGATAACGCAGATTAGTCTGATTCCCGCGGATAAAATATATAATTGTTTTTCTAATCCGTGGAAATCCGTTCAATCAGTGTAATCCGCGTGCCATTATAATGAATTAGTTGCGCAATTTCAGACCTGAGTCTGCTTCTCTCCTTATCACTTCTCCGGATATGGTGGCAGAGGTGGAACTATTTTTTCTTTCGTTTTAAGTTCTTCCAGAATGACTTCAATTGCCTTATTGAGTTGCTGATCGATGCCGGCAAATTCTTTAGCCGGATCATTATCCACATAAATATCGGGTTCCACACCTATGCCTTCAATGATGTAATCTTTTCCCTCTAAATCATAGCGTGAAAACTCCGGCTTGTTCAATGTCCCTCCGTCAAGCAGGGGTAATGACCCGCGGATACCAACCACACCGCCCCAGGTTCTTTTACCAACGACCTTACCGAGTTTGTGTTGTTTAAAACGATATGCAAACAGATCACCATCGGATGCCGAGAATTCGTCTGCCAGGCATACCAGCGGACCATAGATCAGAGCTCCCGGATTGGGAGATGGTTTCACATTGCGGGCAAATGTTATCATTGCAATTTCGCGGCGCAGTCTTTCAATGATCATCGGTGATACATTGCCCCCACCATTTCCCCGGACATCAATAATTAAAGCTTTTTTCCTGATCTGCGGGTAAAAATGTTTTACAAATTCATTCAATCCGGTTCTGCCCATATCCGGAATGTGAATATATCCTACTTTTCCATCTGTCGCAGCGTTTACTTTTTTTATGTTATTTTGCACCCATTTCAAATAATATAATTTTGACTCATCATCCGTCGGAATTATAGTAACTTGGCGGCTGTCGTTTTTCTGCGGCTTTGTATTGAGTGTCAGAACAACCTGTTTACCGGCCTTGTTTATAAATGATTCATAAATATTGTTCATGTTTTTAGTTGACCGGCCATTCACGGCAATAATAAAATCGTTTTCGGATGCATCAACGCCTATTTCCGTTAGTGGGGAGCGTAGCTTTTTATCCCAATTCTGACCATCCAGTATTTCTGATATTTTGAAATATCCGTTTTTAGTATCCTTTTCCAACGTGGCGCCAAGCAGACCCATTTTGATCCTTTTGGGTTTTGGCATGTCACCGCCCCCGACATAGGCGTGCCCAACACTTAATTCGCTGATCATTTCACCAATCACGTATGTCAGATCAGCACGATGATTTACATGTGATACCAGTGGCTGATATGCCTGCTTTTTTCCCTGCCAGTCGACACCGTGCATATTTGGTACATAAAAATATTCACGCATTTGCCGCCACGTCTCGTTAAATATCTGGGACCATTCGGATTTGCGATCAAGTAATACCTCCATAGAACTGAGATTGAGT
Organism: uncultured Calditrichota bacterium; assembly: GCA_964445625.1. Lineage (GTDB taxonomy): Bacteria > Calditrichota > Calditrichia > JAJRVZ01 > JAJRVZ01 > CAVXXB01. Next base: position 12,982 of record CAYULK010000048.1, on the reverse strand, counting down.
GTTTTATCCATTTTTATGCCGGCTTTCGGGAGATCGATGATAGCATACTTCCCATTCTGGCTAACAAGCATTTTTTTCTGGTCATGTGAAATTTCATAACCATTAATCTGGCCCAGTTCAGTTTCCTTCTTTTCTTTCAGATTAAACATCAGGAGGATCGATTTTTCGTCAGAAGATCCATTCCGGTTATAATACAGGTATTCTCCGACAGAGCCGGGATTTGAATAAGACGATGCTTTTACCGGAAGACCGACAATTCGGTTGCTGATCCCCGCAAAATCAATTTTAACTGATATTTTTTTATCCTCATCTTTTTTATCTTTTTCCTCTGAATTCTTTTCTTCTGCTGTATTTACTTCGTCGTTGACCGGCTTAAATGGTGATTCAGTCTCTTTACTCAGTGTCAGCAGGTACACTTTTGACATATCATTATATGCGTGATTCCACTCCGTTTGGCTGTATATCGGATTAAAATCGCGGCTGGAAGTAAAGAAAAGATATTGTCCATCAGAACTGAAAATGCCGTTATCGGCACTGTACCAGCCTTCGGTTACCGGTTTCGTGTTTTTTGTATCAAGCGAATAAATATAAATACGGTTCATTACTTCCGCTTCGGGTTTTGTATAGACGATCCATTTACTATCCGGTGACCAGGCATATTGCCGTATTTCCCACGCATCTGCCAGATCGACCTCGCTTATCTTGCTACTGCTTATCTCAACATAGCGTAACCGTAACTTGCGATCAGACCATAGTAATTTTTTACTATCCGGTGACCAATATAATTGATACTTATAAGTCTCTGCTCCATTAGTAATCTGTTTTGCGGCCCCACTACCGTCCTGTGGGATGATATAGAGTTCATCTTCACCGGTGGCATCAGAGATATAGGCAATCCATTTGCCGTCCGGTGACCATTTTGAGTTTCGCTCATGAATTCCGGACGAATTTGTCAGATTGCGGGTCTGTCCTTCTACTGCGGGAACAGTGAATACATCACCGCGCGCACCAAATAATGCACGTTTACCATCCGGTGATATCTCGTAGTTCGACACATTATTACTTACATTTTTAAGCACAGTACGACCGGAAACCAAATCCTCTTGAATTTGTACTATGATCTTGACTGCTTTTTCCCCTGCCAGGTCGAACAGGTAAATGTAACCGGCATACTCATATGCAATCGCTTTATCCCCAAGAGACGGGAATTTAATATCATAATCCGTATAATTGGTCAACTGGCGGGTTTGTTTTGAAGTAAGGTCATAAACATACAGGTTCATGCGTTTTTTCGCATCACGATCAGACAGAAAATATATCTTATTTTCATGCCACATCGGAATAATATCCTGAGCCGGATTATTGGTTATATTTTCTATTTGTTTACCGGCAAAATCAAAGATCCAGATATCATCAGCCATACCGCCGCGATATCTTTTCCAGGTACGGAATTCACGAAATATCCGGTTATAAGCCATTTTGCTGTCATCCGGTGAGAATGAACAAAATCCACCGCGGGGAACGGGAATTTGTTCCGGAAGAGTGGCATCCGTTGAAACGGTGTAAAGTGAGCCGTTAAAACTATTATAGGAGATCATCCGTGAGCGAAAAACAATCTCACTTGTTTTATTTTTCCAGGCCATGACAATGTTATTGGGTCCCATGCGATCGGAGATATCGTCCCGCGTAAGAGTCGCGGTAAATGTTAACCGTTGTGGTTCACCACCGCCGGCAGGCATTAGAAAGACTTCCGTATTACCGTCATACTGACCGGTGAAAGCAATATATTTACCATCCCGCGAATAGCGGGCGAACATCTCAAAGCCATCATGGCTGGTAAGTTTTCTGGCAATTCCACCAGAAGTGGAGACAGTGTAAAGATCACCGGCGTATGTAAATACAACCTGATCGCCATAGGTGGCCGGGAATCTTAATAATCGCGCTTCATCCTGGGCAAATAAAACTGTAAGTGACATTAAAATAATGATGATTGATAAAACAAAACGCATAAGAATCTCCTTTTTTTCAATAAATTGCTTTACTCGTTCCCAAGTTGGACTTGGGAACGCATGCTAAATTTTAAATAAACAAAAAACGTATTGCCATACATCACGACTAGCTATTTTTAGTACGGGACGCTTTCAAAGCGTCCCCTTCATTGCCAACCATCCAGCACTCTGCCAACTGGAAATTACACCGCGGCAAACTCCAGGGCATCTTCAGGCCAACCGGACGAATTATTAATTGCCTCTATTACCTCGTGTGATTCGGACACGATTGTCCACATCTCCTGATGCCTGCTATCCATCAAATTATCGGAAATGCATCTGGCAAACAACTCAATTAATGGGTTATAGAAGCCATCTTTGTTGACAATGATGATTGGTTTGGTATAAAGTCCCAGTCGCTTGGATGTAATGACCTCCAGCAGCTCCTCAAAGGTACCGGAGCCGCCGGGCAGGGCGATTACTGCATCTGTATCTTCCACCATTCTGCTTTTACGCTCATGCATCGTCGTAACAATTTCCATTCTCTCAACACCGGAATGAGCCCATTCCATCTGTACCATAAATTCGGGTATAATACCGATAACTGTTCCTTTATAGGCCAGTGCGGCATCAGCCAGAGATCCCATCAGACCAACACTTCCACCGCCATAAACAATTTCGATGTTATTCTGAGCCAATATTCTACCTAAATCGGCGGCATCATGTAAATATGAATCTGGAGATTTACTGCTCGATGCACAAAATACGCAAACTTTTTTTATCAACTATAACCCCGCTCCATTACATCATCAATAATTCCCCATATCCTCTCAATCCAATCCAGATGTTCCGGTTTCATAAGACATGATCTCAGACAGGACACATAGTCCTGATCTCTTTTAACATCCGACCACGATTCCGGTAATAATCCGGCAGGGTAGTTGGAAACGGCTAAATGCAGATTTTGTCCGGCACAGGCTGTAAATAATTTCATCGAAAGAGACGAGATTTCACTCAAACCGGATGCCTTTGGCGCCCAGACCACAATGTCCAGTTCAGGTGGGAAAATGGTAATGAATCGTGAATCCGAATGTAATTTATCGTAGAGTTTTAATGCTGCCCGGCGACCTTTGTTAAGATTTTTGGCAAATTCGCCTCCCGGGACGGGTGGAAATAGCTTTTGGGTCGCCCAGAGCGCAACAGCAGATGCCCCGGGACGGGAACATTCCAGGCTTATTTCACCCAGATGCAAATCATCTGATGTAAAATAAGTATAAGGAGAATCATGTTTGTAAAATGACCCTACTCCGGGATCAGAAAACAGTATGCAACCACAGCCGTATGGCTGTAAACCATGTTTGTGCGGATCAATTACTATGGAGTCTGCCTGATGCAACAGTTTAAATGATTTTAGTGTATCCGGACGAAGCATATCTGACAGAATATAATATCCACCATAGGCTGCATCGGCATGTATGCGAAAATTGTATTTTTTTTGTAAGGAAAAAACATCATCAAGCGGATCGACAGATCCGGTACCGGTTGAACCCATATTTACAACGACTGTACCGATGTTTTCTTTCTTTAGGAGCTCCTCCAGGCAATTCATATCCATCCGGGCATATGTATCGCAGGCGATTTTTTTAAATGGTAATTTCAGGACTTCTGAAATGCGTTGATGGGTATAATGAGCCTGTTCTGAGGCCACAATTGTTTTTTGCGGATGTAGTTTTCCGGCCACCCATAATGCTTCCAGGTTTGCCATCGTTCCGCCATTGCACAAATGTCCTAAAAATGTTTTCCACCCAAACATTTCAGCTAGGGCAGAAACAGCTTCTTTCTCCATTGCAGAGCTGGCCCGGCCACCATCCAGGGCATGATTATTAGGATTAATCCATAATGAGAGCATATATGCCATGCGGGCGATGGGATGTGGCGGTTTGAGCATTTGTCCGGCATATAATGGATGGTGATAGGGATAATTGTCCTGCATTTTTGTTGCTACTTCCAGCAGGATAGTTTTAATTTTCTCAGAATCTGTTTCTGGACATGTATCAGGCAAATCGTGGAATCCTTCCTCCAGCCTGGCTAATACCTGATCCAAATAGCGGAGATTTTCTTTTTCTAACTGCATGATATCTCGTTCTTTTATATAGCGAATTACAAATATACAAATTTCAAATAAACAATCCGAAACCTTAACAGAAATTATTTATTTCATACTATTAATCTGTTGTATCATTTCCCGGGCATTCCGGTTCTCAGGATTTAGTTCAAGTGACTTACTATAATTTTCCAATGCTTTTGCATTTTCACCGGCACCCATATATGCCTCACCCAGGCTATCCCATGTATTGGCAATGTCTGGAAATAGTTTCGTGTTCAGTTCAAATATATCAATTGCCTCATAGGTTCGATCCTCGGCAAGCAGGTCATAGCCGACACGATTTAATATAAAGTCATGTGGATCCTGAAAATTATATTCCCTGACGATATTTGCAAAACTGCTTTGCAGACCTGATAAGCCATTTTCATGATATATATGATAGCATTGTTCAAAAATATTACGTTTCGGAGGCAGGTATTCTTTCCCCTGGATTAAAGCATGAATATTCTTTCCTAAAATTTCGGCAATTGGTTCATCAAAGTTGGCGAGAACTACAATAATATATTTCCTGCCAAGATCATTAATAATAACTGCGTTGCTTCCCGGTGAACCTCCTGCTTTGCCGGCAACCATATCCGGATTATCAATAATTTCACTCCATGTTTTGGACGATTTACCACTAAATCGTGTGGCGAGTAATACCTTAGACTCATCAGAGAGCAGATTATTGTCATGTAATAATGATAATTCAAATTTCAATAGATCTCTACCCGTAGAGTAGGCCCCTCCGGATGGTGAAGGCCATTCGTCAAAGGGTGATTCATAAAACCGACCGGTAGAGGCGCGCAGGTACCATTTAGGTGATTGTTTAAATTCTGATATAATTTGCCAGTCAAAAAAAGTATCTCTCATGCCTAAAGGTTTTAATATATTTTCTTCCACATTTTTAAAATAGGATATGCCGGTTATCTTTTCAATTATTGCTCCCAAAACGGTATAACCGGAATTTGAATATCGCTCCCTGGTTCCGGGTTGAAATAATAAAGGTCGATCTTTAAATATGCTAATGATATCACTGACAGATTTCAAATCAGGAAGAATCTTACTGAGTTCCGGTGACATCAGGTAATCACCAAATCCGGATTCATGTCTCAATAGTTGCCGGATTGTTACTTTCCGGCTGATATCACCAGGAAAATCATTGAGATACTTCCCGATCGTATCATCCAATTGCAGCTTGTTCTGTTCCGTCAATTTCAGTATAAGTACCGCCGTAAAATCTTTGATGATTGATCCGATTTTCAGGCATTGATTTGGAGTATTGGGTATCTTCTTTTCCCGGTCGAGATAACCAAATCCCTGGTAATATATTTCATCACCATCATGTGCCACCAGCGCCGTTCCCGAAAAACGATCCTGACTGCGATATTGGCGTATCATATGATCAATCTTCAGAGGTAATGCATCGCTGATACAACTATAAAATAGAGATAGATATGTTGCTGATAGGAATAGAATTAGACGTTTCATATAAATCTCCCTGTTTTCAACATCCAATATCCAACACTCAAATCCAATTTCCAGGGGCAAACAACCTATACGGCATAATCAATCAAACGCTCTTGTAAATTATATTTTCTTTCTATGGATGTTGGATATTGGATATTCAGTTCCTTTTGCTGATTTAATAACTTTTCATATCCAGATTTTATCGGGATGACAGTTTCTGTTTTATGGATGATATTACGGTTGAATATACACAATTCAACAAATAAATTATACACGTGAAATATAATGGATTACTTATCCGGATAATTGACTATAAACAATGAAAGAATTTCATATGCTTGAAAATTTACCACTACTACATGACCGGATTGATACACCGGCACTGCTCATTTATCAAGATAAACTTGATAAAAATATCCAAAACATGCAAGATCTGGCTGTGTCAGCCGGCGTAGCTCTCCGGCCACATCTAAAAACCCATAAATCTGTCTGGATTGCAAAAAAACAACTGGCGAGTGGTGCCGGTGGAGTTACCGTAGCCAAACTTTCTGAAGCCGAGATAATGGCTGAAAATGGCATCACTAATATAATGATCGCCAACCAGATAACTCACCCCGGGAAAATATCACGTCTGGCACTACTCAATAATAATATTGAATTGATGGTTGGTATCGATAATCCGGATCAGATTGAGTTGTTTAAATCCGTGTTTAAGAATGAACAAAGACCGTTGAATGTGTCGATAGAAATCAATTCAGGATTTAATCGTTGTGGTGTGGTCCCGAATGAATCGCTGTATGAATTGGCTGATAAAATTAATCAGAGCGGTTTTTTACAACTGGCCGGATTGTTTACCCATGCCGGACAGGTTTATGGGGCAAAATCAGCGGAGGAAGTGAAAAAAACGGGTATTCATGAAGGAAAGGTGATGGAGAATGCCTGTAATTTGTTAGCACAAAAAAATATTAAAGTGAAAGTGGTGAGTGTCGGTTCGACTCCAACCGTAAAATATTCTGCATATAATTCGGTTGTAAATGAAATCCGACCGGGAAATTATGTTTTTTATGATAATATCCAGTGTCATTTGCATAGCTGTCAACCGGATGACTGTGCATTATATGTCCTGGCTACTGTCATTTCACAACCGGGTCCGGGGCAAATCGTAATTGATGCCGGGAGCAAAGCACTGGGCCTTGATCGTGCCCATCTCACCAGCCTGATTCCGGGATATGGACGAATTACTAATCTGGAGGGTGTCATTGAGCGCGTATCCGAAGAGCATGGAGTGATATTGCTTGATCATCCTGTGAAGATTCCCCTTGGTTCTCCGATTCTGATAATACCCAACCATGCATGTGTTGTGGTTAATCTGTATGCAAAGTATCACCTGATAGAAAGTGGTGGTTTATCTGAGATAATCACCATTGATGCCCGTGGTTGTTCGCAGTAATGTGTAATTATATGCTATTAATGCCAACAACTTTGTTATTTCCAACGGATCGCCGGGGCGATTTGCAAATATTTTACTTTGTGTAACCATTTTTTTCTTTCATGCCGTTAGAATGAATAAGATTATAAACCTCGTAGAGGTTTTATTTTTGTAGAAATTTTCGTAACCAAAAAACATCTGATCCTCGTAGCGGATTTATAATTGCAGACATTATATAAGTTCCGATGTGTTTTGAAGAATTAAATCTAAAAATTCAAATGAATTTTTCATTGTATCCTATATTTAACGACTAAGTGGGTGTATGATTGGGTAAAGAAACTGGTTTCACTACGATCTCTACTTTTTCCACTTACCCTATACCTTATGTCTTAGATTTGATTGTCCCGATTAAATCGGGATGCTGCGGTATGAATAGATCATTTTCAAAATATTAAGAGAACTGCAAATTAATGGAACTTTTATTCAGTTTACAGGTTGTATAAAGCAGCAGAAGCCTCCATACGAGCTAAAAGGGGTGAAGGTTCCTTCTAAAACCCTCCCAAATGAATATGACCTTCGCCCTTTTTTATTGCTTTTAATTGTTTTTTTTCAATTGAATCCATACTTTTACAGCCTTTAGCTCATTTTTAAGTGAATTAACATCACTGGGGACAAGAGCATTCAAGGATAATAATGGCAGTAAAAATACTGGAAATATACACACATAATCCGCATCAAAGATATATAAACATGGCTGTGGATATATTACAAAAAGATGGTCTTATAATTTATCCCACAGATACAGTTTATGGACTTGGTGCATCCATTCAGAGCAAATCAGCTGTCGATCGAATCTATAGAATTAAGCAGATAACAAATTCCAAACTGCTCAGTTTTATCTGCAAAGATATCCAGGAAATATCACAATATGCTCAGATTTCTAACAACAGTTTTAGGATTATGAAGCGCTGTATTCCCGGCCCATTTACATTTATTTTACCAATCACCGGTAAGACACCAAAAATAATTTATCAAAAAAGACGGACTGTGGGTATTCGTATACCAGATAGTGCACTTTGTCATGCATTGGTTACGACACTTGGCAGCCCGGTAATCAGCACAAGCGTTCCGGCCGGGCCGGGTGAAATACTGAATGATCCGGAGGAGATTAACCGGCGGATGGGTGACCAGCTGGATATGATACTGGATGGAGGTGTTCTGCTTTCTGAGCCGTCAACTGTTGTCGATCTGACGAACCATGAGCCCCAAATTATCAGAGAGGGTAAAGGCGATCCTTCATTAATATATTAGATCATGACAAAAATATGGCACAAATTCGCTTCGGGACCTGTAGCTGGAAGTATGATTCATGGCAGGGTATTGTATACAGTCCGGCCGCAAAAAAAAACTATCTTCTCGAATATAGTCAGAAATATAATACAGTTGAAATTGATCAATGGTTCTGGTCCTTATTCGGAATGGATAAAGTTGCTCTGCCGCGGCCAAATGTCGTTAAGGAATACACTGATTCTGTACCCGAAGATTTCAAATTCACAATTAAAATACCAAATAGTTTAACTCTGACGCATTTATTCCGAAAACATAAAACCGATCCATTGACGCCCAACCCGTTTTTTCTTTCAAATAAACAGTTTGACAAATTTATCAACTCAATAGAATATATGCGTCCAAAAATCGGAAGTTTAATGTTCCAGTTTGAGTATCTGAATAAACAAAAGATGTCATCATTACAGATATTTATTGATAAATTCAGCACATTTTTTGAAAATTGCGATTCAGATCTTACATATGGGATAGAAATCCGAAATCCTAATTATTTGAATCAAATGTATTTTAAATTTCTTGATGAACTAAAATTAGGACATGTTTTTTGCCAGGGTTATTATATGCCGTTTATGGGTGAAATTTACCAGAAGTATAAAAATTATTTAAACACTACTCAGGTAATCAGATTACATGGTCCGGATCGTTCAGACATTGAAGAGAAGAGTAAGGCGATCTGGAACAAAATAATTGAACCAAAAGATGATGAAGTGTCCAGGATTACAAAGATAATTGAAGAGATACACTCACGCAATCTTGATCTGTATGTTAATGTTAATAATCATTACGAAGGATCAGCTCCCCTTACGATAGAGAGGATACGGCAAAAACTAAGGGATGATTGAGGTTGAATTATTTGGGCTGCAAAAAAGTAATAATTAAGAAAAATTCCCGGAGACCGCTGCGCTAATCTCCGGGAAAGATATGTTTATTCAAATATATCTAAATCCGTTTTAAAAATTCCACTAAAAATTTCCAGCAATTTTCCACAGCAGGAATATGAACACATTCATCAGGTGAATGGGCGCCATGTATGGTGGGACCAAAGGAAAGCATATCCATCCCGGGATATTTTTCACCGATAATGCCGCATTCCAATCCGGCATGAATGATTTTTACCTCAGGTGTCTGATTATACATTTTTTTATGTGTCTCTTTTGCCAGAGCAAGTAAATGTGAGTCCGGATTTGGTTCCCAGGCCGGATAGCCGCCACTTTGTTCTACTTTAAAACCTCCCAATTCACCAAGTGCTTTTACCTTATCCGCAATATCGATGATAGAGGTGGCAACTGAACTTCGCTGGCCGGTCAGCAATTCCACCTGATTGTCCTTTGTTTCAACTATCGCCATGTTTGTGGAAGTCTCAACCAAACCCTCAACCGCATGGTTCATGGCCATCACGCCATGGGGCACAGCGTGCAGGAAGTTTATAATTTTCTTCTGAATATCTTTTGTAAATACTTTTTCTGCGATTTCTGCCGGATCTGTTTTGAGAAACACACCCTTATCCGAAAATTGTAACTCGTTTTTAAACGCTTTATCCATTTCGGAGACGGCAGACATCACTTTCTGTTCGTCCTCTGCAGCAAACGAAATGATAGCTCCGGACTCACGGGGTATGGCATTGTGTTTACTTCCGCCATTAATAGCGGACAATTGAAAATCCACCTGCCGGCCTAACTCATAAAGAAAGCGGCTGAGCAATTTAGATGAATTTCCCAGGCCTTCATGGATGTTAAGACCTGAATGCCCGCCTTTCAATCCACCAATTGATATTTTTATCGTTTTAGAATGTGGAGAGCTATCCTGCCAGGTGATCGGTAATCGTAGAATTGTATGTTGACCGCCGGCACAGCCAATATAAAAGGCGCCTTCTTCCTCAGAATCTAAATTCAGGAGCAGGCGACTCTGAACAAAGTCTGCCGACAGATCAACAGCGCCGGTCAAACCGGTTTCTTCATCAACCGTGAAAAGCATCTCAAGAGGCGGATGCTCAATCGTCTTATCATCCATCAATGCCAGTGCGCAACAGAAACCAATACCATTGTCAGCTCCAAGTGTTGTTCCGTCGGCCCTCATCCATTCACCATCAACGATCAGTTTGATCGGATCTTTATCAAAATCATGGACAGTATCATTGTTTTTTTCACATACCATATCAGTATGTCCCTGAAGTACAACCGAAGGCCGGTCTTCCATTCCGGGTGATGCCGGACAGGAAACGATAATATTACCTAAAACATCTTTTTTATATTGCAGATTATTACGTTCTGCAACGGATATAATATATTGACCAACAGCCTCCTCATTACCTGATTCACGAGGAATTTGGCTGATTTCATAAAAATGACTCCACACCAATTCAGGTTGCAATCCTTCAATTACAGATTTCACACGCAACTCCTTTCATATCATTTATCATCTTCGTTCCCAGGTTGTACTTGGGAATGCACATATTTTTTTGGTAAGTTCGAACAGTGATCCATTGAATATACAAAAGTAAAGTATATTGGTTCAAATTTGAAATGTATCAATTTACATTCTGAAATTGGGATCTATTGAAAATAGCATGCGGGTGGCGCTGATAGAGCAGATTTCCGCGAAACCCTTGTTACCAAGTTGTACTTGGGAACGTATTTATTAAGATGCCAATTATCCTTTTATTCTCAATAATTAAATCTATTCAGGGGTTGTTCAATTTTATTGCATTTATCTTTACATATAACCCCTACAGGGTTAACAATCTTTGTTCTACCTTTACCGTGCGCTTTGTCCACGGCTCTATATATTAGGCCCCTACGGGGCATATTACAATCATGACAGTTAGTGGATCTGCATATTGTTCGGTTAATCCTTTTTGCCTCTTAGCGTTAAAAAATCTTAACCAGGGTAGTAAAATTTTTGCTAATCGCCCCGGCGATCCGTTGGAGATAACAAAGTTTTTGGCTACAATAGCATAGCAACCAAGTCTTTAAAATCATAGATTCAGGGCGTCATGAAAACAGTTATTTCTGCCTCCAGACGAACGGATATTCCTGCTTATTATCTTAAGTGGTTTATGGCTGGAATCAAAACCGGAAATCTCGAGGTGAAAAATCCTCTTTACCGGCAAAAAATAATTCAGGTCAATCTGGCGCCCCGGGATGTCGGCTGGATAGTTTTCTGGTCGAGAAACTATGCAAAGTTTATAAAAGGGCATACTTTTTTTTCAGATTATAACCTGTTTTTTCACTTTACAATTATCTCACATCATCCACTTTTAGAAAAATCAGCATTGCCGGTTCCGGATGCACTGATTCAAATGGAGCAACTCGTTAATTTCTACGGTGCCGATCGGATCATCTGGCGCTATGATCCCATCGTACTGTGGTCTGACCAAACCGGTTTACATACGAACTATAATGAGCAGGAATTTAAATTTCTTTGCAGATCAATTTATAATCTGGGTGTTTCCCGCTGTTATTTCAGCTTTGTCACAAATTACAAAAAGTTTAAGACCCGGATTAAAAAGAAATATCCTGACTGGGTTATACAGAATGCGGAAGTCAACAGGGCAAAAATAAAAATTCTTGAAAAATTAAAATTAATCGCCGGTACATATAAAATAGAATTATTTAGCTGCTGCAATGATAACCTGATAGACGCAAAGATAAAAAAAGGAACCTGCATTTCAGGAGAATTACTAAATACTTTAACAAAAGAAAATTTAGTCAGCCGGGCAAAAGCGCCCTCCCGCATGGATTGCGGTTGTACAAAATCTATTGACATCGGAAATTATCAGGATCAGCCTTGCTTTACCGGATGTATATATTGTTATGCCAATCCGGTATTGTAACATTACCGGAATCTATATATCAAGATACTTTGTCAGATCATCAGCCTGAGATAGATGTACAAGCAGATCATCGCGATGCATGATTCGTACAATATTTTTTGCCTTGCTGAGCGGATACTTATATTTATAGCAAAAATGCCAGATATCTATGGAAGCCTCCATAACTTCAACAAGTAAGGTTTCGACAAAAGTCAGATTTTTATTATCCTGTATTTTATGTTCAATTTGGGGAAATTTTTCTCTACCCTTTGGTTTGAGATGATTGGGAGAAAACCAGTAATTAGGTTCATCGATCAGATCACAAATCGGGAAGCCGTTCGCATCACTAATAAAATGTTTTAACAGGTCTATACTGACAAAATATGGATTTTCTTCCTTCGCCCACAAATCATTCCACACTGCCGGATCTTCTTTTTTTAACCACTTAAAAAACTCGATTTCTTCCCTGGGAATCTGCATCAGAGCCACACCATGAAAATGCTTTATCACTTTTTCGGCAGTTTCCCCGGACATGCTTTGTAATTCAGCTTTATCAAAAACCAAATAGCCGTCTTGATTAAGTTGTGTCTCTTTATTGATCAGTAATTCTCTTAGCATAATAAACCAGATTTTCTTTACAGGGAATTTAATTAAGCTCTTATTCGTAATCCAATAAAACAGACATTTCTAAACCATGAGAACATAAAGTTATAAGTTTAATCTGATTAATTCATACCGCAGCGATGCTGCAATCAAAGAAATGAAGTCCACGAATTACTCAGGTTAGTAAT
>CAYULK010000047.1:0-14947 GCA_964445625.1 uncultured Calditrichota bacterium | reverse complement strand
TACTCAAAAGAAAAATCAATCGGCAAATATCATTTTAACCAGCCGGCCACCGGTACAGCCACAGTAATCTACCTTAGGGATCGTATGGTCGGATTGCTGACATGTGCCCATATTGTTCATTTTCCTGATACCATCATCGCCTATGAGCGTGATCAGAAAGGACGGGAAACGAATATTGTTACAAACATTGCGTTTAAAATAAGACAAAATATTAATATTATTGATTTCTTGCTGGGAAATAATTTTAATATTCTGGCAATGGATCTGAATAATGATATCGCCTTAATTGGAAAAAAACTAAAAATAGATACTCCATTCACAATACCTGTTTTCAAATTTCCGCAGGGTAAATCGACAGAATTAAACTGGGCGACATTTATTTATGTAATCGGATTCCCGCGTGGTGAAAAAATGATCACGCGTGGAATTGTCAGCCAGCCGCCGCGCCGCGGCGATAACACCTTTATCATTGATGCGGTCTTTAATCGTGGTTTTAGTGGTGGAATCGTTATAGCCCTGCGTGATGGGGTACCAAATTTTGAACTGGTTGGCATGGCAAAATCTGTTCCGGCGGAAACAAAATTATATCTTGCCCCGGAAAAATCATTTAAGATTCTGGAAGCATCACCTCAGGAAAAATATAGTGGAGACGCCAGGGTGGGTACCCACGAGAATATTTATTACGGAATTACCTATGTGATAACTACAGAAGCGATAGGTGATTTTATTGAAGAAAATGCCGACCTGTTAAGTCAGGCCGGCTATCAACCAACTATGTTTTTTCCTGTGAAATAATCCCCTGATTTTGTATGTTTTATTTTTTAGTTAATTTTGAGGCATAGATGAAGTCAATCTCTGTCACCGTTAGTCTTTTACACCCCAAACTTAGAATTCGTCCCCGCCTACGGAACGGGCAGGTCTGACGTTTATTCAGGTTTAGTTGAGACCAATAAAAAGTGCGGTTAATTGTAATCTTAAATTAAAATACGAAAAAAATTTCGCTGGTTAAACAAAATCTTTAAATATCTGTAAATGAAAAATAATAAATTATCCGATTCTAAAGTTATAAAGAATCAGATTCAGGATTCTTTCGGCCGTACTTTTAACTATTTGCGAATTGCTGTCTGTGAACGCTGCAATCTGCGATGCGTGTACTGTATGCCCGAAAAAGGGATAAAGTTCTCACCGGCAAAAAATATATTAAATATCAACGAAATAAAACGGATTGTGCATATATTATCCGGGGATGGTGTGTCCAAGGTACGGTTTACGGGTGGTGAACCGTTAATGCGTAAGGATCTGGTTCAAATTGTAAAAAATACAGTTTCCACAAAAAATATTGATTCGGTACATATTACGACGAATGGTATATTTTTATCGGATAAAATTTATCAATTAAAAGAGGCGGGTTTGCATGGGTTAAACATCAGCCTCGATACATTGAAATCTGATAGATTTGAAAAAATTGCCAGAAGACCGGGGCTTGACCCGGTCATAAAAAGTTTGGACATGGCGCTTGAGGCCGGTTTTAAATCCGTAAAAATAAACATGGTTGTCATGCGTAGCTTTAATGATGACGAAATTCCGGATTTTGTTGAGCTGACCAGAAAGAAAAATATTACGGTCAGGTTTATCGAATTAATGCCCTTTGACGCACATCAGATATGGAAAACGGGTCATTATTTTGGCGTGGAACTCATGCAAAATGTGCTCAATAGTCACTATCCGGAACTTTATGATGCAGATGGATCTTCGACTGAGCAACATGTATACAGAATTCCGGGGTATAAGGGCAAAATTGCCTTGATTCCATCATATACCCGTAGTTTGTGCAGTGACTGTTCCAGAATCCGCCTCACCGCAGACGGAAAAATACGAAACTGCCTGTATGCAGAGCATGAGTATGACGTTCTGAAACTAATCAGATCCGGAGCAAGTGATGATGAAATCGCACAGTTTTTTAAAGATGCGATGTGGAATAAACTCAAAGACGGCTGGGAAGCACAACGCAAATCGGACATCAGGCAGCGAGATAGCATGACCCAGATTGGCGGATGAACAGAGAGGAAGTTAGCTATGAATTCATTTTCACATTTGGATGAGCATGGTGATATCAGAATGGTCGACGTATCTGAAAAAAAAGGATCGTCTCGTACTGCTATTGCCGGAGGATTCATCCGCATGCAGAGACAAACCCTGGATAAAATTAAATCAGGAGAAGCACCGAAGGGGAATGTGCTGACTACCGCGAAAGTAGCTGCAATTCAGGCCGCGAAAAGAGTTTCTGAGTTGATACCACTCTGTCACCAGATAAATTTAACCTGGATCGACCTTGAATTTGAAATAGAAAAAGAAGGTATAAGTATCGAAAGTACAACCAGGGCACAATATACCACCGGTGTCGAAATGGAAGCGCTGACGGCAGTCAGCATTGCCGCGCTCACAATATACGATATGTGCAAGGCGTTAGACAAAACGATGATTATTGGAGATATCTGCTTGATAAATAAAACCGGTGGCAAATCACAATGATTCCGGATCAGGCTTTTGAAATATCACAAACACTGATAATCATCCTGACGATTACTTTTGTTTTTGTTGCCATGCTTTATTCAAGTGTTGGTCTGGGCGGGGGATCCACATATACTGCTATCATGACAATTGCCGGCTTACATTATGTTTTGATTCCTGGAATATCGTTGACATTGAATCTGATTGTTACATTTATCGGGATGATTAATTTTGGCAGAAACGGTTATATTAAACTGCGTATAATATTACCATTTTTGATTACCTCAATTCCCCTGGCCTATGTGGGTGGCGCTTTGGAGTTATCACAGGAATTATTTTTATGGTTGCTGCTGGCAACCCTGGTTATGGTTGTTATCCGCATCTATTTTTTGGGCAAGCTGTCCATCCGGATTAATCTGAATAAATCCCGGAGGATATTACTTTCGCTTCTGCTCGGTGGGGTTCTGGGATTTGTAGCGGGTACAGTCGGGATCGGAGGGGGAATCTATCTGGTACCTTTATTAATCATGTTTTCGATTGCCGGCGAAAAGGAGGCCGCAGCGGCCGGGGCAGTGTTCATATGGCTTAATTCGCTGGCCGGACTTATTGCCAGAGTTCAAAGAGGTGCAATGGATTTTGAGATTATTCTTCCCATAGCGCTAGCTGTTATGCTGGGTGGATATATCGGATCATACTTTGGATCATTTAAATTTAAACCGTTGCTCATACAAAGAACTCTGGGTGTTGTTATTATAATTGCTATCATTTTTATCAGCCAAAAATTAATCTGAGGTATGTATGCCGGTTATAAAGATCAAATTGTTTTCACATCTCAAATACATTTTTAAGCAGGACGAAATTGATCTGAAATTCACAGTAGGTGAAACAACAAAAAATCTGGAAGATAAAATAAGGAAAATCGGTGGCGAGCAAATTGCATCAATGCCTTTTAGAATCGCGTTAAATCATGAATTTGTGTCAGAGCCGAGAAAAGTGAATGAAAATGATGAAATTGCACTGATACCACCGGTCCAGGGAGGGTAGAATGATTCAGATAAAAATAATTTCTGATCCTCTTCCGGCAATTGCATCAGATGACTCGCATACTCACGACGGTTCTGAAATTATCTTTCATGGTCGGGTGCGCGATAATGAGAGTGATAAAAAAATAATCGGGATGGACTATGAATATTATCCCGGAATGGCTGAAAAAAAATTAAATGAGCTGGCAGAACTTACTCTGACCAAATTTGGGATCAACAGTTTGATATGTATCCACAGGGTTGGTCTGGTTCCGGTGGGAGAAATCTCGGTACGTATTGTTATCTGGTCCGGTCACCGGGCCGCGGGCCTGAAGGCCATGGATTGGTTTATTGTACAACTGAAAAAAGAAGTTCCGATCTGGAAGTGGGGTGTATCCTCCGATGGAGAAAAATTTCCTTCCGAATTAAAATTGTAAGTCGGTCGTGTCAATAGTTTTAAAAAAATACCACGGAGACCTCAGAGAAATACTCTGAGTAATTCTAACCAATTCCCATACATAGAACTTAATGAGAAAATAATTTCTTGTGCATTTTACATTTATCGTTCATTTGAGGCAGGTCTCTATAAAATGTAGATAAAAAGCTAGGGAGCATAATAAAGTTAAGTGGTGCAATTGTAAAACTGTATAAAAATGAATAAAGCAAACAAATTACTCAGTGTATTCTACCTGCCCTGTTAAGTCTGGCAGAGCCAGACTGGCACGGGGTGGTTATCGTTTTTAATATCTGCAAATTACTAAGGACAATGAATGAAAACAGCTATTGGATTTGCCGCACATCCCGACGATCTTGAATTTTCCTGTACTGCAACTATGAAAAAGCTACGTGATGAGGGGTACAGGTTGATTTATGTAATAATTACCAATGGTGAGAATGGTTTTAAGATCGGGCCGGAGGAGACACCTGAACAAAGGATTGAAACCCGGAAAAAAGAGCAGCTAAAAGTTGCAGAAATTCTTGGAGTGGAGCAGGTGTATTTTCTGGATTATCGTGACGGGTTCCTGGAGTACAGTGAAAAATTACGTGCCGGATTGGTGGAATTAATTAAAAAGTACAAACCACAAATTGTCTTTTCTTTTGACCCGGCCAACAAGTCATTTGAGAGTTTAAATTTATTGCACCGGGATCACAGAGTGGCGGCAGAATCTGTGTTTGATGCGTGTTTTGCTGCCAAAAACTTACACATGTATCCCGGAAAAGCTCACCGCATAGAAAAAATGTTCTTTTTTGCTTCGGATAAACCTAATTACTATGAAGATATTACAAATCTGATTGATTTTAAACTTCAGCTATTGGCATGTCACAAATCGCAATTCCCGGATTTTTCCAAAGTTGAAAATTATATTAAAGAAACCGTCTGCAATCAGACGAATAAGTTCAGGTATAGTGAAGCATTTAGAGTGCTTGAAGTAAAGCAGGTAACTTGAGAGAAGAACAGATGTAGTCCATCTTCGAGATGGACTACATCTGTTGCTGAGATTTCAATGAAACACACCAGCAATAGTCTCCGCGCAATCAGGACATTTTCCCTTCTCTATTATATTACTGCTGACACTATGCCGGTCACGGGAAATCAGAGGTTGATTACATCCGGGACAATATGTGGTCTGGCTCTGTGAATCCAAAATATTTCCGAGATAGCAGTATTTGATTCCCATGTTCAATGCGATTAAACGGGCTGTATGTAAAGTATTGTCCGGGGTGCGTGGTTTATCGCGCATCTTAAAATCGGGATGAAAAGCGGTAAAATGCAGTGGAACAGAATCGCCAAGGTTTTCCAAAATCCAGTCGCACATCTGCCGGATTTCGTCTTCGGTGTCATTCTCCTGTGGAATAATTAAATTAGTTATCTCCAGCCATACATCTGTTTCATTGTTCAGCCACAGCAATGTATCCAGGACATCACTAAGATGTGAAGAAGTCAGCTTACGATAGAAGCGTTCCGAAAAAGCTTTTAAGTCGACATTGGCAGCATCGATGTATTTATAGACTTCTTTACGAGCCTCTTTGTCAATATAACCGGCGGTAACCATCACAGACCGGATGCCTTCTTCCCTGGCCAGTTTTGAAATATCGAGCACATATTCGGCAAAAATGGTAGGATCGTTGTATGTATAAGCAATTGACGGCGTGGAATGTTTTTTTGCCAGAGCAACTACACCTTCTGGTGAAACAGATTGTGCATTTAAGTCATCCAGGCGGGATTTGCTCATGGTCCAGTTCTGACAGAATTTACAACCCAGATTACAACCGGCAGTCCCAAAACTAAGAATATCCGTGCCGGGCAGGAAGTGATTCAAAGGTTTTTTTTCAATAGGATCTACTGCAAATCCGGTAGGATGACCATATCCGGTGGTAATCAGGCGACCACTTTTATTTTGTCTGATATAGCAAAAGCCGTGCTGATCGGGCCCTATTTTACAATAACGCGGACAAAGGGTACATTTTATTTTGTTCTTTTCAGCTGGTTCCCACCAGCGTGCTAAAGTTTTCATCGACGAAGTCTGCATTTTGATCTAAGAGTATTGTAGGATAAATGAACAAGTATCTAAATCAGACCAAATATTGCGGTCCCAGGTACAACTTGGGAACGAGTGACAGGATGAAAAGTAATAAAACTCTTGACAAGCGGATATAATTTCGCAAGATTTCCCCAATTCCCAATTCCCAATTCCCAATTCCCAATTCCCAATTCCTAATTCTCCGCATAATACGGATTCTTGCCATCCGCATGATCTGTGACATCATAGATATTGGAGATTTCAGGTATTGCATTCTTGAGTGCCACCTCAATTCCATCTTTTAGTGTAACATTTGCCATACCGCATCCCTGGCAACCACCACCCATCTGGATGATGACATCGGTACCTTTTACATCAATCAGCGAGACAAAGCCCCCATGACTGGCAATGCCGGGGTTGATTTCAGCTTCAATAACCTTGACAACTTTCTCTGCCAGGGTTCCTTTATATTCTTTTGGCACTTTGGGTGTATTTTCAAATGCAAAGCCGGCGCCATGCAAACCATCCTGGAAATCCAGGTTTGCACCTTCAAAATACTGAGTCTGATCCTCTGATATATAGATTTTGAAACCTTCGAATTCAAGAATGGTGTCACTATCCTGAACACCTTTTTCAGTAATAAAGGCTAGTCCGTATTTTATCTGGAAGGGTGATTTGGCATCGGCCAGTACACGGATTCCCAGTACAGGATCCTTATTATTCTTTATTGCTTCACGAATTTTTTCCTTTGCGACATCCGTGATCTCGAACATATTGTTCCTCCTTTCATGCACAGAAAATCTACTATTTAATAATGAATATTTCTGTACAATATCTTCTCAATTATGTATTTTTAGTTACTCAGCTTTTACCTGAGAATATATAATATACTTTACAAGTAGTAAAGAATATATATATTTATTTTGTTTTGACAGTAAAAGGGAAAACGATTGAAAAGGAAAAATAATTTCACTTTAAATCAGAACGAGATTTTCCGCTACAGCCGGCAGATAGTTCTACCGGAAATCGGTATAACCGGACAGGAGAAACTTAAAGAATCTTCAGTTTTGATAATCGGTGTTGGTGGTCTGGGATCTGTTCAGGCATTGTATCTTGCCGGGGCGGGTATCGGAAGAATTGGATTGATTGATGATGATGTAATTGATATTTCAAATTTGCACAGACAGATAATATATTCTGAATCAGATGCCGGAGTCAGTAAAGTTTCTGCGGTAGAAAAAAGGTTGCGTGATTTAAATTCTTTTGTTCAGACTGATGTGTATTATGAGCTTCTTACTGCCCATAATGCAGAAAAGATTGTAAAAGAGTATGATATTATCATTGACGGAAGTGATAATTTTTCAACGCGTTATCTGGTTAATGACATCTGCGTGTTCTTCAAAAAACCGGTCATATACGGCAGTGTATACCGTTTTGACGGCCAGGTATCTGTTTTTGACAGCAAAAACGGACCCTGTTATCGTTGCCTCTATCCCGAGCCTCCACCGCCGGGAATGGTAAAAAATTGCATCATCGGTGGTGTATTGGGTACCTTGCCTGGTACTGTTGGACTGATCCAGGCAACAGAAGCGATAAAGATAATCTGCGGTATTGGATCCTCACTATCCGGATATCTTCTGATTTTTAATATACAGGATTGGGATTTTCAGAAAATCAAGATTGTTAAAAATCCGGATTGTCGGGTTTGTGGAAAAAATCCGGTCATTACATCGTTAATAAATTATGAAAAATTTTGTGGCGAGGAAGAAATAATATTACCGGAAGAGTGGGAAATATCAGCTCCAAATTTGGAGAAAATGATGGCGTCCCATGATAAATTGTCGGTAATTGATATACGGGAACCACAGGAAGTCCAAATTTGTCGTTTAGCGGGAACAAAATTAATTCCGGAGAAGGAATTTGTCAGACAGCCGAATCGGTTTGATAAAAAAGATCAGATTGTTTTATTCTGCCGTTCCGGTATACGCAGCGCCAGAGCGGTAGTTCTTTTTCGGGAGAAAGGATTTTCCAATATCAGACATCTGCGTGGCGGCATCATTGCCTGGATAGAAGAAATTGACTCTTCGTTGCCCAGATATTGAGGAGAAAAACTATGAAAGCAATTCTTGATTTATGTGTCGTTCCGATGGGTGTCGGAGTCTCGGTATCAAAATATATCGCGGCCTGCGAAAAAGTATTAAAAGATGCCGGATTAAAAACGCAATTGCATGCCTACGGCACAAATATTGAGGGTGAATGGGATGATGTTATGGCAGCTGTCAAGAGATGCCATGAAGTGGTGCATGAGATGGGTGTCCCGCGAATTTCGACCACCATAAGGGTTGGAACACGTGTAGATCGTACTCAGACAATGTCTGATAAAATTAAAAGTGTTGAGGAAAAACTCGACTAAAACCTGATAACTTAGAGAAACTTTATGATAAATATTCCAAGATATTACTGGATATACATTGTATTAATTATGACATCCGTTGTTAATGGTCAGGTTGATCATACAAAGGACAGCTTTACAAAAGTTGTATTATTGGGGACAGGTACCCCAAATCCCGATCCGGATCATTCCGGCTGTTCGGTGGCGATAATTGTTAATGAAACACCCTATATCATAGATTTTGGTCCGGGATTAATACGAAAGGCGGCACAATTATCTCCACGCTATGGAGGTAATATCAAGGCACTGAATGTCAAAAATATCAAACATGCATTCCTGACCCACCTGCACTCGGACCATACCACCGGTTATCCGGATCTGATACTTACTCCCTGGGTTATGGGGCGGGATACCCCGCTGGAAGTTTATGGACCTGAAGGTATAAATGCCATGACACAGAATATTCTTGCTGCCTATCAGGAAGATATAAAATATAGAGTCTATGGTTTAGAGCCCGCGAATAATCAGGGTTGGCGGGTAAATTCCTATGAGATATCCGAAGGCGTGATTTATGAAGACAGTTTAATAAAAGCAGAGGCATTCCTTGTAAATCATGGCAGTTGGCCGAATGCATTTGGCTACAGATTTACAACAAATGACAAAGTAATTGTTATTTCCGGTGACACCACCCCCAGTGAAAATTTAATTAAATATGCGATTGACGCTGACATTTTGATACACGAGGTTTACTACAAACAGGCTTATGATAAGAAGGATGAGTTCTGGAAAAAGTATCATGCCAACAATCATACCTCAACACATGAACTTGCAAAAATTGCCAACCAGACCAAACCCGGCTTGTTAGTGTTGTATCATATTCTGTATTGGGGCGGATCAGATGCTGATTTATTATCCGAAATATCAAAAATATATACAGGGAAAGTTATCGTCGGTTCCGATTTACTGGTAATTGAATAATTAATTCTGATTGGATCGCATTTGATATTAATAATAGTTTTATTTAAAATTAACCATATCGATTTATACTACCCACAATTGCAGGAGAATTATTGTGATAAAACGTATTCTTGTACCGCTTGATCCATCACCTTACACTGAAACTGCCGTTCGAATCGCAACAACAATGGCAAAAATTTATAATGCCCAGCTGACCGGTCTGGTCGTTCTGGATATTCCGGGAATCGAAAAGTCGATCGGACCGATCCCGATGGGTGCTTTACATTTTGCCGAAAAGATTGAACTGGCAAAAAAGACTGAAGCCAGTCAGCGCATTGAGTCTTTGATGAAAAAATTTTGTGATGCTTGTGAGAAGGAGGATATTGCATTTACCGAAGCCCATGAACAAGGATACCCGAGTGATCAGATCATTGAGGTCTCGAAATATTATGATCTTGTGATCCTTGGATTGCGTACTTTTTATCATTTTGAAACCTCGGACAAAGCCGGTGATTCTCTGGAAAATCTCCTGAGGGAATCAGTAACACCAATTATGGGTGTGCCGCAGGATTTTTATATGAATATTTTAGGTGGTGAGAAAATCAAAGTCCTTATCGCCCATGATGGCGGGCTACAATCTGCCCGTACACTACAGAGATTCAGCCAGTTAACTAATTCGGAGTATATGGATATTACAATTCTTAATTCCTGTGATGATAAAAAGACCGGGAATTATATTCTGGACAGAGCTGAAGAATACCTGAGAGTAAGAGATGTAACCGGAATTCAAAAAGAATGGACCAGCCAGGACATAATACAGGTTATAGAGGATAAATATTATGAAAGTCATGATGTCTTTGTCGTTGGTGCGCATGCCAAAGAGGGTCTTTTTGATTTTATGGTTGGCAGCCTGACAAGATATCTGGTAAAACGTGGAGAGAAACCGGTTTTTATCGGATAGTAATACCCCTAAGCAATTCTACGTCATATATTTACAAATTGCAACACTGGTTATCATCATAGCCGATTGAGATTATAGCCCAAGTCCTTTTTCCTCCCCCCTAATCGACAGGCTGTTCAAGTATTGATAAATTCAGGGCTAAAGCCCTTAAATTATGGTAGACTCGCAGTCTTAAAAGACAATTGACTAACCACGACTTTTAAGTCGGGGCGTTGAGCGACACTAGTCTAATTTGGTGGCACTTTAGTGCCTATAAACTTGATCTTTCCCACTGGCCTGTATTAGGCCATTTTCCTTATTTTATGTTCAGAATTTTTATTAAATGACGAATACAAAGAGTGGCGTAAAATAAGGTATATATGGCTAAAATACTGGTTATTGAAGATGATTCTCTTCTTTTAGGTTTCCTGAAGGAAACGCTCAAACATGAAAAGTTTCAAGTTTTGACTGCCGGAAATGGTGAAAAGGGAATTATAAAAGCCCGGAAGTATCAACCGGATTTGATTATTTCTGATATTAATATGCCGGGTCTTAACGGTTATGAAGTTCTGCGACGTCTGCAGGAAGATTCCGAAACCAAGAATATTCCCTTTATATTTCTTACCGGAAAAATTGAAATGGATGATCTGCGTGAAGGAATGAGTCTTGGCGCAGACGATTATCTGATGAAGCCGGTATTGATTTCGGAATTAACAAAAGCCGTCAAGACCAGATTGAAAAAACATCAGGAATTAACAAGAAAATACCGGGATGAAATTACGCGTACGATGCAAAGTCTGGAAAAGACGATTAATTATGATGATTTTACCGGTTTACCCAAAAAAGCAGTCCTGGAAAAAAGGATAAAGGAAGTAAGATTCAATAAACCCTTCGATGAAACTGCAGCGTTGATGATCATCCGGATTGATCGATTTCAGGGAATTACAGACGTTTTTGGACAATCATTAATAAAACCGCTGATCGAGCGTATTCAGGAAGTTGCTGATATAAAAAACGAAGTATTCTGGCTTGATAGTGAAGAATTCGGATTGTTTTTTTCGGATAACAACAGTTGTGATGAACTACAGATGATAGCTCGCAATCTGATGCAAAATATCCGGAAGACATTTGTGTTTAATGAACAGGAAATGCACTTCACGGCCAGTATCGGAATATCGCTGGCGCAGATTAAAGACATAAATTTTACCCGGTTGCTATCGGAGGCCGAATTGGCCCTGAACTATGCTGTGGAGCAGGGGTACAGCAATTTTCAGTTTTTTGAACCGACTATTAAAAAACACGTATTTCAACGCATACGGCTGGAAGGTGCTCTGCACAGGGCAGTTGAAAAAAATGAATTACTAATATATTACCAGCCGAAATATCAACTTTCTGACGAAAAACTTGCCGGGATTGAGGCATTGGTGCGCTGGGAACATGAAGAATTTGGTATGGTATCCCCGTCACAATTTATTCCGATCGCTGAAAGCAACGGTTTAATCAATGAGATTGGTTACTGGATTACCGAATCCATCTGTAAACAAATTACTGAATGGAAAAATTTGGGCATTAAGACTCCACGGGTGGCTATAAATGTGTCCGGGGGGCAACTGGCAGAAGAAGATTTTTTCCAGCGTATTTTAGATATACTAAATGAAATCGGAATAAGCGGTAACGATTTGGAATTTGAACTCACGGAAAGTATCCTGGTCAGAAACTCTGAAGAAATATCAAATAAACTAACCGAGTTTAAAAAACTGGGCATTAGTATTGCAATCGATGATTTTGGCACCGGATATTCCTCTTTACAATATTTAAAGAATTTCCCCCATGATAAGATAAAAATTGATCAATCATTTATCCGGGATTTGACTAAAGATAAAAACTCTGATTCAATTGTGACTACGATAATATCCATGGCGCATAAGCTGGGTGTTAGTGTCGTTGCGGAAGGAGTAGAGAATAGTGATCAGGTCGATTTTCTTCGCAAGCATAACTGTGATGAAATTCAGGGATTTTATTTTAGTAAACCCATCACAGCAAATCAGCTGACTGAAGTGCTCTCGAGTTATAATCAGATGTCCTGACCATGTATAGTATTGACCGGCGGGTAACAATCCACGAATTGCCGGCTAGCGTTGTGTATGGATTTTGGATTGAGAGAAGGGAACAACTCTGAAAACAAATATTAAAAGCAGGAAAACAGCTAAGACAGATGTGCAGCAAAATTTGTTTTCATTTAAGAAAAGTATCATGGATGAAACGAAACATAAAAAGCTGTTTCTTGATAATGATGTGATAATGCTGGTTTCTGATCCGCAATCCGGGAATCTCATAGACGCGAATAAAGCCGCAGAGAAATATTTTGGCTATACCAGAAAAAAACTTGCCAGCCTGAATCTCCTTGATCTATATATATTTGATTCAGAGGAAAATGTTGATAAACACAAATTCATCTCCGGTACAATCCCTTCATATGTCGCACAATATAAAATCCCGGGTGGAAAAATCAGACAGGTTGAAATTCACGTCAGTAAAATTCATGTAGCAGATCGAAAATACCTGTTTTCGATAATACATGATGTTACAGAAAGAATTGAGGCCGAAAAACTATTGCAGTATCGTCAGGCATTTGACTCTTTAATTTCATCTATTTCTACATATTTTATCCGTCCCGATCATCATGAAATAACTATAGCCATAAAAAACACATTGCAGTCAATTGGCAAATTTATCAATGCAGATCATAGCTTTATTTTAAAATTTGCTGAAGATCTGAGTACTTTTCATATAGAATTTCAATGGAAGGATCCGGATCTGTCAGATATAGATATTCCCTTAAATACACCAATAGAAAAATTTAATTATATGACAGGTTTGCTCCTGAAGGGAGAAGTATTCAATATTCAGAAAGTGCGGGAAATACCGGAAAATGCAAAACAGGAAAAATCTTTCTTTAAGAATAACGCCATAAAATCATCAATAATTATCCCAGCTATTTCAGCCGGGATTGTAGTCGGTGGTATTGGATTTATTTCGACAAAATCCACAAGGGTCTGGAATGAAGATACAATAACTTTACTCAGGATGGTTGGCGAGATTATTATCAATGCGCTGACAAAAAAGCAGGCCGAAGATGCTTTACGCGCATCAGAAATAAAGTACCGTAAATTTTTCGAAGAGGATCTTACTGCCGACTATATTGCAGATTCCGATGGCCGGATAAAATTCTGCAATCCGGCATTTGTCAGAATATTTGGCTTTAAATCAATTGATGAAGCAGTAAAATTCAATTTATATGATCTGGATTCCTCTGCGCGTCCATTAAATTTGGTATTACACAGTTTAACAAATGAACAAGATGTTGAAAAACAGGAAATTGAATTAATACGCAAAGATGGCGAACCGGTTTATGTGGTAGGTAATTTCCGGGGTATATTTGACGATGCCGGCCAGCTGGTCCAATCAACCGGATATTTATTTGATATTACCGAACATAAAAGGACAGAGGAGCAATTACGTGGCGCACAAAAAATGGAGGCGATTGGTCGCCTGGCAGGTGGTGTGGCGCATGACTTCAATAATTTGCTTACGGTAATCAATGGCTATAGCGATCTGTTACTCAATAGTCAGTCTCTAAATCCAACAGATATGAAGCGTATTGAACTGGTTAAAAAAGCCGGGGATCGTGCCGCTTCACTCACAGGTCAATTGCTGGCATTCAGCCGAAAACAAATAGTCCAGCCCAAAATTCTTAATCTGAATACAATAATTTCAGAATTCAGCAAAATGCTATATCGTTTAATAGGTGAAAATATTGAATTTGTTAATAAATTAAGTTCTGACCTGAACCAGGTAGAGATTGATCCTACACAGCTTGAACAGATAATAATAAATTTGGCTGTGAATGCACGTGACGCCATGCCGGAAGGTGGCAACCTAACGATAAGGACATATAATATTAAGTTGGATCAAAAATTTGTAAAAAAGCACCGTCCAATGGTACCGGGGCAGTATGTTGTTATGGAAATGAATGATACCGGGCAAGGGATGGATCAAATGACCTTATCGCACATTTTTGAACCATTTTTCACAACAAAAGAAAAAGGGAAAGGCACCGGACTTGGCTTATCCACAATTTACGGTATTGTGAAGCAGTCGCGAAGTTATATATGGGTTGAGAGTGAGCCAAATAAAGGCACAACCTTTTTTATTTATTTCCCAGCTGTTGAGGACAAAAAGGTTACGCGCAAAAGTACTCCCCAAAAAGCCGAGGACTCTCTGCATGGTAATGAAAGTATAATTATTGTCGAAGACGATCGATCTGTTCGCGAACTTACTGCCTCGTTTCTAAAAAATTTTGGATATCACGTTCAGGATGTTGCAGATGCTATTTCTGCCCGCACATTGTTGAATAATAAGCCAAATAAATTCGATTTGGCAATCATCGATGTGGTAATGCCGGAGATGGGTGGAAAACAACTGTCGGAAATCATCCGGAAACAATATCCCCAATTAAAAATACTATTTATATCCGGTTATATGGATAATAATATAGTTAAGCAGAGTGTCTTGAACAGCGAAGTACATTTTCTGCAAAAAC
>CAYULK010000046.1:0-14986 GCA_964445625.1 uncultured Calditrichota bacterium | reverse complement strand
TATTGGGATGCTGTGCCATGAATAATTACCGGCATTTTAGTGCCTTATTGATTAATTATATTTAAATTCATTGAAATGTTGAAACCACTAGAAAATACAGACTTAAGTACCTATCTTGAATCATTGCTTAAGGATGAATACGGTAGTTTTCTGGCAGCTCATGCCGAACCGGCAGCAATTCGCATCAATAAACTGAAATCATCTGAAAAGCAATTTATAAAATTTCTCGATGCTCATCAGATTAAATTTAAAAAAATTGCTTTTAATCCTGATGGCCTGATTCTCGAAGAAGATCACTTACCGTTAAGCCATACCTTACCATTTTTCACCGGCCGGTTCCAGTACCAGGGAATTTCGTCGCAATTACCGGTCATTTTACTGGATCCGCAGCCGGGTGATTGTATCCTGGATATGGCAGCCGCCCCGGGTTCAAAATCGGCCCAGATTGCAGCTTTGATGCAAAATGACGGCATTCTTGCCATGAATGACAACTCTTATCAACGTCTCCAGTCTTTAAATACGAATATCCAGAAGAGTGGCGCTTTAAATACGTTTACACTTAATTATCGCGGCGAGCGAATGGGTAAGCTCATGCCGGAATATTTTAATAAGATACTCGTCGATTCACCTTGTACCGCGCTCGGCACGCTTCACTCGAATCCTGAAGTAGCCGGGTGGTGGAGTTATACAAAACTTGATAAACTGGCCGCAATACAAAATTATCTGCTTATTTCTGCGCTTAAGGCACTCAAAGTAGGGGGAACTCTTGTATATTCAACCTGTTCCGTCACACCCGAGGAAAATGAGATTCTGATTAATAGAATTTTAAAAACATACCCGGTTAAAATTGTCAGCATCCCGGATGATATTGCATCCCGGTTTGATCCGGGGATTATTAAATATAAAAACGAGCATCTGCATAAAGATTTGGAATTTGCGCTGCGTATCTGGCCCCATAAACACGGTATGGAAGGATTTTTTGCCGTAAAATTACAGAAACTGGATCATATTGCGGAAGAACCTTACAGGGAGGTTAATAATTATACCATACTAAAATCATCACATGATCCGGAAATTGTGCCAATTTTAGAAAATATATCGGAATTGTGGGGAATTCCAAACAGTATCTGGGCCAACTATCATTATTATACCACCAAAGAACGGATCTGGATGACATCGCGATCAATGGAAAAAATCCCGGTTGATAAATTTGTTTCTGCCGGTATGTTGCTGGCCAAAAACCGCTTATCAGGATGGATACCGGTAAATGGCAGTGTACAGGTTTTAGCGGCTCATATAAATAAAAGAATAATCAGCTTGTCGGACAGAGATGTGAAGAAAATATTTCAAACAGGTGAGTTATCAGGAATAAAATTTGATTATGGCTATTATGTGCTTGAATTTAAGAAAAAACCGATGGCCTCTGTGTACGTGGAAAATGATAAAATGCACCTCAGGATTCCGCACAGGTTTAATCTTAGATTGTAATTAGGAATTGGGAATTGGGAACTGGGAATTGAGGAGAGGCAAAAGGCCCAAGACCAAATATCCAAAGAAAGTTATCTTGAAGGGATCTTGTTACATTTATTTAAAGATATCCATCGGAGATTGCTTGAAGAAAGTGCCAATTTATTCTCCAGATCTGTATAATAAAAGGACGAAATTCAGCATTTCAGGCAATATATACAATTGAAAACATTTGGCCTTTGGCCTGAATCTTTGGGGAAATTATGAAACCTATCTATCTCGATTATAATGCCACAACGCCGGTGCTACCCGAAGTTGCGGAAGCAATGCAACCATATTTAAGCGAAATTTTTGGTAATCCGTCAAGTACACATTGGTACGGGCAGCAGACTAAAAAAGCGATTGAAATTGCAAGAAAACAGGTCGCTGATTTATTAGGCTGCAACACAGATGAAGTTGTTTTTACCAGCGGAGGAAGCGAGTCAAATAATTATGCTATAAAAGGCGCTGCATATGCGATGAAGAATAAAGGAAAGCATATTATTACCTCGCAAATTGAGCATCCGGCAGTCATGGAGGTCTGTGCATATCTGGCTGATAACGGCTTCTCAATTACATATCTTCCGGTGGATAGCAGAGGTCTGGTTGATCCGGAAAAATTAAATAAAGCAATAACGGATGAGACAATTCTGATTACGATTATGCATGCGAATAATGAAGTCGGTACGATCCAACCGCTGGAAGAAATCTCACAAATAGCCCATGATCATGATGTGATTTTTCACAGCGATGCGGCCCAGAGTGTGGGAAAAATACCGACAATTGTTGACGAACTTGGTGTGGATATGCTCTCGGTTGCCGGTCACAAATTATATGCCTCTAAGGGAATCGGGGTATTATTTATCCGCCGGGGAATCAATCTGGAGAAGCTGATACATGGCGCAGATCATGAACAGAATCTGAGGGCGGGAACAGAAAATGTATTGGAAATAGTTGGCTTGGGAAAAGCCTGTGAAATAGCAAAAAACGATCTTAAAAAGAATATGCTGCATATGCGGTATATGCGTGACAGGTTATATGGCGGCTTAAGAAAGAAATTGGATGATATAATCATGTTTCGTGTAAACGGCGATGAGGACAGACGTTTACCCAATACTTTGAGTATTAGCTTTCCTAATCTGGAGGCAAATACCTTGTTAGCGGAGATTGAAGATCGTGTTGCGGCGTCGGCGGGCGCCGCCTGTCATTCAGATGATATTGAATTGTCACCCACACTGACCGCTATGAATGTACCACTTCATTATGCTATGGGTACGATCAGATTCTCAACCGGGAAACCCACAACCCGCGATGAAATTGATGATGCAATTAAAATAATTTCTGAAAGTGTTCGGCGTCTGGTTCCTTCGGAACAGCCGGATTTTGACGATGTTGATCCGGCTAAAATAAAGTTAACCCATTTTACCCATGGTTTGGGATGTGCCTGCAAATTGCGTCCGCAGGCATTGGAAAAAATTCTGGCCGGACTGCCAATTCCGGATGATGCCAATATCCTGATCGGAACGGGTACGGCCGATGATGCCGCAGTTTATAAGATCGATTCGGAAACTGCCATTGTGCAAACAGTAGATTTTTTTACACCAATTGTTGATGATCCATTCGATTTTGGCCGGATTGCGGCGGCAAATGCGCTTAGTGATATTTATGCCATGGGCGCAAAACCGCTTTTCGCATTGAATATTGTCGGATTTCCATCTAACCGGTTACCGATGTCTGTGCTTGAAAAAATATTGGCTGGAGCGCGTCAAATAACAGACGAAGCAGGTATCGCGATTATTGGCGGCCATACAATTGATGATACCGAACCGAAATTCGGACTGGTAGTTTGTGGCCTGGTGCATCCCGATAAGGTGATCAGTAATGCCGGCGCCCGGGAAGGTGATGTGCTGATTCTGACCAAGCCGCTTGGTACCGGAATTTTGACCACTGCGCTCAAGCGCGGATTGTTAGATGATCATCAGAGAATAAATCTGACTGAAATAATGACCGCATTGAATAAAAAAGCAGCAGAATGCATGGCGCCATACCAGGTGAACAGTTGTACCGATGTGACCGGTTTTGGTTTATTAGGTCATTTAAAAGAAATGAGTACTGGGAGTGGCCTGGATGCGGAAATTGAGATGAACAATGTACCGAAAATTGAACCGGTGATTGATATGGCTGCTGCAGGTGCCATACCTGGTGGTACTGAAAATAATCTTAATTATCTGGCAAATTGGGTCGTCTGGCCGGATAACATTTCACCACTTGAAAAATATATACTCTGTGACGCCCAGACTTCCGGCGGTTTGCTAATCAGCATCGCTCCGAATAAGGCGCCTGATCTGGTCAAAGCCTTACATGCGGCAGGTGTAACCGAAGCAGTCATTATCGGCCGGTTCAACAAAAAGGGAAGGGGTAAAATTTCAGTAGTCTAAAAATAACCCACCCCCTCTTTCCCTCCCTAATCCTGGATTAGGGAGGGGGATTATCCCAAAGGGATGGCTTTGCCAAAGGGGGAGGGTCGGTAATAATTCCTTATTGCTGCGCTATGAATAGATTAAATTAAAAATTCGTCATTCTCCCGAACTGCATCCGGAATCTCAGATTAACCAAGAGAGACCCTGAAACCACGCCGTCGGCGGGCTGGCAAGTTCAGGGTGACAATTATGTCAAACCTTAGAAAATCCAATTAAAAAATATTAGATATTCTGCTTCTCAAACCAGTCTCTAAATTTTATCAATCCATCACGCATGTCGGTCTGCGGATTATATCCCAGTAATTTTTTAGCCTTAGTGATATCAGCAAAGGTCCGGTCAACATCACCAGGCTGCATGGGCACATATTTTTTTTTAGCTGTGATGCCAAGTACATCTTCAATTAAAATAATCAGGTTATTCAGAGTAATAGTTTGCGACTCACCCAGGTTGATGATTTCGTAGCCACTCACTTTTTCAATACTTTTCATCACACCGTCAAGAATATCATCAATAAATGTATAATCCCGGCTCGTGGCTCCGTCACCGAAAACAGTAATGGGATCACCGGCAGTAATCAGTTTAAAGAATTTATGGATAGCCAGATCCGGTCTTTGCCGGGGTCCGTATACTGTGAAAAAGCGC
This sequence comes from uncultured Calditrichota bacterium, assembly GCA_964445625.1. Taxonomy (GTDB): domain Bacteria; phylum Calditrichota; class Calditrichia; order JAJRVZ01; family JAJRVZ01; genus CAVXXB01. The sequence goes on along the minus strand of CAYULK010000046.1, from coordinate 10,357 downwards.
AAACAATAGGTCTGAATGTCATAGAGGTGATAATAGGTATGGCATAGTAATTCAGTCGCTTTTTTACTTGCGGCATAGGGTGAAATCGGATAATCGACAACATCATCCTCAGAAAATGGTACCTTATCATTATTGCCATAAATAGAGGAAGTGGAGGCAAGAATAAATTTCTTAACATTATATTTTTTACACAACTCCAGCAGGTTCATAGTACCCATAACATTTGTTTGATAATAGGCATTCGGATCGAGAATTGATGGCCGCACACCGGCTTTGGCGGCGATATGCACCACAATCTCAAAATTATTCCGGGAAAATAATCTGTCCAGGGCGTTATGGTCTAAAATATCTTCGGGGAAAAAATGAAAATGATCATGATCCCGTATCCGTTTTATATTATTTTCCTTGATTTTTTTATCATAGAATGGATCAAAATTATCGACGGCAGTGACATGATAATTCATAGCCAGCAGGCGGTCTGCCAGGCTGGAACCAATAAATCCGGCGGCGCCGGTGAGGAATATGTTCATTTGGGATAAATAATCCTATGTTTAGTGATAAAGTAGCAGTGACAAAAAGACGAGTAACAGTGACAAAGTCCCTTAACGAAGACACAAAGTCTATTCTCCTCTGGGAGGGGTTAAGGGTGGGTTAAAAAAGTCCCTAAGCACCTGAGTCCCTGATAAAGGCCAAAAGGCTAAGAGGATAAAAGGATAACAGGGAACAAAATCCAAAATCTAAAGTCAAAAATCATTATTTACTCAGTGACACTCAAAGTAAGCTCCTTGAATCTCTGTGTAATTATTAAAAGATTTTTACAGAATGAAAATCCTGGCGTCTGGCTCCTGGAGTCTTTTGATTCCTTGATCCTTGTATTTTTGGCCTTTTGCCTATATCATAATCTCTAATCTAGGCAAATAATTTATCAGATATTTTATTGAAGATCAAATTACAACCTATATCCCCGGCCTCGGGCTGCCCACCGCTCATTCCAGACATTAACCGGCCCTGGGAATCTCAATATTAAATTCGCAGAACCGGTCCTTCTGGAAATCAAAGTCGATTTTTCCTCCCTGACTTTCCACTTTCTTCCTGATGACATCCATACCAACGCCACGGCCGGCTGCCATATTCGTTTTCGCTGACGTCGAGATACCAATCTGAAAAATAGTCTCTGCAATTTGTTTATCATCCCATTGGTCGATATCAGCCGACTGCCATTTTCCACATTCCTTTACTTTTTGCCGTAATTGTTCCAATGGCAAACCGCGTCCATCATCACGGAATTGGATAGTAAATTTACCATCCGTTTCAAAATTCGTGATCGTTATATTGCCTTCATCCGGTTTTCCAAGTTTTCGGCGTTCTTCTACCGTTTCTATTCCATGATAAACAGAGTTTCGAATCAGCTGAACCAATACATCACGAATAACCAGACGTTGTTTAAAGGGGACGATCTCATTTTTATAATCTGAAATGACTAACTTGATTTTCTTATCATACTCATCGCCAAGATTTTGAACCAGTTTGTTCAAAGATTTAACCAGCATATTATGTTCATGACTTTGTTTGGGACGGAACTGATCATGAATTTTCCCGATTTGATCGATCAGTTCTTTCATTTCGTTATGAATGGATTGTACGCTTTCAATCTCACTCAAAAGGCCTTTAATATCCCTAAATTGAATCTGTTTTTTCTCCTTTAATTCGGCTATTTTGTCTTCAACCTGATGTGCTTTTTCGGCAAAAATATTCAGTTCCAGCAGGCTGGCATTTCCTTTTATCGTATGGATAGATCGATACACATCTTCCAGTTTTTGCCCAATGTGGGCCTTTTGTTTGATCCCCTGCAGTTGGCTGTCTACCTGATCTATTTCGTTCTGGGTACTTTTTACAAATTCTTTTAACATAACCGGCTCCACATTCAAAATACTCAGAAGCAAATCCATTTTCCGTTTACTTTCTTCCCGGCTCTCCTCCAAATCTTTTTCTAAATGAATTTTCTCAGTGATATCATTAACTGTCGCTATGATACGTATCGTTTTATCGTTCTCGCTGATCCTTCTAAAATCAAAATCTAAAAACTTTACGACATATTTATTCGGATCATCGGTTTCAAAATTAATTTCTATTGCGGAAAGGGGATTAAGATCGGAAAGCATTTTCTCATCGATCTCTTTGTCATAGAGAATCACTAAATAGTTATCCAGATTTTCAAGAGTCTCTTTGTCAATTTTATCTTTCAGGAAGTCAATAAAAGATATTTTTGCCAGTGTCCTCGTTGAAAGAATATCTTCCAGGGCGGCAGAATATTGAGACTCGATAATAAATTCTCTGTCCAGTAAAAAAAGGCCGTCTTTTACATTTTGCAGGATATCATCCGTTTCTCTTTTGGCTATTAACAGCTCTTTTTCTGCCTTTTTTCGATCCGCTATTTCTTTTTGCGCCCGGTCATACAGCCGTGCATTATCTATAGATGTAGCTATTTGGGTACTGAGTGTTTCCAATGCGGCAACGTCTGATTTTTCAAATGTATTTAATTGATCGCTTTGTATATCGAGGACGCCGATTAATTTCTCGCCACTCAAAACAGGCACCGATAACTCCGATTGTGTAACTTCATCGGCCTGTCTGATATAATCCGGATCCTGGGATACATCTTCACAAATTTGAATTTTTTTAGCAGAAGCTGCTTTCCCAATCATCCCCTCACCAACTTTAAGGGTCAGGCCATCAGGAAAGATATGTTTATGCCCCCCGGCAATGGCTCGTAATGTAAGCACTTTACCATTCTTGTCGGGTAAAAACAGCATAACCCCATAATAATTAAAATTGTCACAGATGGTATTGACAATTTCAGATATCAGGGAATCTAGTTCCAACTCACTGCTCAGTCTTTGACCGGCTTCATAAAGTAACGTCGCCTGCCTGGTGCGTTTTTTAACATTTTCTTCAAGTTCCCGGCTTCTCTCCTCAATTGAACGCACCCTTATCCGATAGATGATATAAACCGATAATACAACAAAAACTATCAGTATGACCCTGAACCACCAGGTTTGCCAAAACGGAGGGATAATATTAAGAATAAGAGACGTCCCTTCTTCATTCCATACGCCATCACTATTAGACGCTTTAACTCTGAATACATATTCTCCGGGCGGTAAGCGATTATATGGCACAAAACGCCTGGTTCCTAATTCAATCCAGTTTTCATCCATCCCTTCTAACATATAAGCATATTGATTTTTCTCGGGAGAAACATAGTTGAGAGCTGCAAATTCGAATGAGAATACCTCATCTTTATAAGAAAGGGTGATAACTTCTGTTGCGGTGACAGATTTGCTCAGTATTAAACGATTTTCAATTTTCCCGCCAATGGGCACCGATTTATTGGCGATCTTAAAATCAGTAATAACCACCGGCGGCACAATCGGATTATCCTGAATTTCAGCGGGCAGGAATTCATTAAAACCTTCAATCCCGCCAAAATACAATTTTCCGTCTCTACCTCTATAATAAGCGCCGCCATTAAACTCATTGTTCTGAAGACCATCGCTGATATCATAATTTTTGAATGTCTTTTTCTGCGGATTAAATTTTGAAAGCCCGTTGTTAGTACTCAACCACAGATTGCCATCGTCATCGCCCAATACTGCATAAATGGTCTCATTGGGCAGTCCGTCTTTGACCGTATAATGAGAAAACTGCTGTTTTTCCCGGTCGAACCGGTTAAGACCTCCGCCCCGGGTCCCCATCCAGAGGTTTCCTCCGGCATCTTCATGGATGGAGTAGACATGATTATTACTGATACTGGTGGGATCATCCGGATCATGTTTATAGGCGACAAAGATATTATTTTCTCTGTCAAAATAATTTAATCCACCGCCATCGGTGCCGATCCACAGTTTCCCGCTGCGGTCTTCAAAAAGACTGTATATGTAATTATAGCTGAGGCTATTCGGGTCTCCGGGATCGTTAAGATAGCGGATAAAGCGGTTGGTTTTACGATTATATTGGTTCAGGCCGCCGCCAAGAGTTCCGATCCAGATAGTACCGGAACGATCGACAAGAATCGGTCTGATGGTATTGTGGCTCAGACTATTCGGATCATCGGGATTATGCGCGAAACGGGTAAATTGACCGCTTTTTAGATTTAATTTGTTTACGCCGCCCCCGTCGGTACCAATCCACAGATCACCGAATGTATCCTCCCGGATGGAACGTACATAGTTGTGACTGAGACTGTTCGGATTATCCGGCCTGTGGCGGTAGTTGGTCCACCGGTTGGTTATGCGGTTAAAACGATCTAAACCGCCCAGAGAACCTACCCATAAGGCGCCGGATTCATCCTCATAAAAGGTCCAGATACTGTTATTACTCAAGGTATTTATTTGACCCGGCCGGCGGTGATGATGGACAAATTTTTTCTTATGCAGATTGAGTTTACTCAGCCCGCCACCCCGGGTTCCGATCCAGAGCACCCCTGAACGGTCTTCGGCAATAGCGTAAACGCGGTTACCCACCAGGCTGGAAGGATCACTGATATTGTTCTGGTAAACGGTGAAGACATGATTGGTTTTATCAAACCGGTTCAAACCATGGCCATCTGTTCCGATCCAGAAATTCCCGGAATTATCTTCATAGATAACATTGACCACATCACCGCTGATACTCGTCGGGTCATTGGGTTTGTTCTTGTAATAGTGAAATTTTCCGCTATCCTTATCCAGGCGGTTGAGTCCACCACCCTCAGTACCGATCCACAGATTACGCAGCTGATCGATATATAAGGTGCGAATATTATCAGCACTTAAACGGCCGGAAATCTTTGGATCTGAAAAGTATCTGGTAAATATTTCCGTTTCAGGATCGAATTTATTTAATCCGTCAGCGGTGCCAAACCACAAAAAACCGGATGAATCACAGATGACGGTATTGACAATATTATTACTCAGACTATTCGTATTTCCTTCCACATTCTTAAAATGAGTAAAACGTTTGCTTTCAGGATTAAATTTATTCACGCCACCGCCCTTGGTACCGATCCATAAGATACCGGCAGCATCGGCACAGATAGAAGTGATGCGGTTATCGCTGATACTATTTTTATTATTGGCGATGTTTACATATCTGGTGAAAACCCCGGTATTCTGATCAAATTTATTCAAACCGGCTGATTCCGTCCCGATCCATAGTACACCCTTGTTGTCTTCATAAGCGGCTATTACCCAGTTACCGGATAAGGAGTTCGGATCCTTCAAATCCATTTTGTGGACTTTAAATTGATAACCATCGTACATATTCAGCCCGTCTTCCGTACCAAACCATAAGAATCCATTACGGTCCTGGATGATATTATAAACTGAATTTTGCGAAAGACCCTGTTCTATGCCAATTTGATCGAATTTAATATTCCCGTTTTGGGCAAATGTGGAAGAAAACATATAAAATACAAATAGAGATACCAGAAAAATATAATAACTGTATGTACTTAAATTTAAAATCTTATCGCTATACCCGGGAGATTGACTATCAAAATTTGAAATCTTCTTTTGATTTATACGATTATCTAATTTCGGACCGTAACTCATATACAGGATACTCTTTATTTCATAATAATGAAATTTAATCGCAAAAAGTGGCGTTTGAGACGCGTATACAAAAACCGCAGATACGATAATTAAAACAGCGTCTATCCGTCAATACTGCTATTTACTACTCATATCCTTAAATTTAATACTGCATTACTTATTATAGTCGGTATATAACAGTTGAACCTTAAGTAGATAATGCCCAATGAGCATTTTATTAGTCAGGTCTTTTGTTTTATTTAAATACGTCCAGAAACAATACTATGTGCAGTCCCCTTCATAAAAAAAGAAGTCCCGCGCCAAAGGCGGGCAAGCACGGATTACACTGATTGGCACAAGCTTATTTCCTTTGGTAAAGGGGGATGTTTTCAGATATCGAATAGGGCGTTCCCAAGTACAACTTGGGAACGAGGGTTCCGCGAGAATCAGCTTTGAGATTTATTAATCAGTCTTTATATTCTATTTTGACGTCCGGAGGCGGCTTATCGATATATTATATCCGGTAAATCTGGTCCCAAAGGGATCCCGGGGTGATGGAAAGGATCTTCATTTGATGCACATCTTTATCGATGCTGACGCCTGCCCGGTCAAACGGGAGGTGTACCGCGTGGCAAGCCGGTATCGCCTTAATGTCACATTGGTGGCCAATTCCTGGATGCGGGTTCCGGCTGAACAATGGATTGCACTCAAAGTTGTAGGGGACGGATTAGACGCGGCTGATGATTGGATTGTCGATCACGTGCAACCGCACGACATCGTAATCACTGCCGACATACCGCTTGCGAGCCGCTGCCTGGGGCAAGGTGCATGTGTAATCGGCCCAACCGGAAAGCCGTTCACGGAAAAGAACATCGGTCAGGCCGTTGCAACCCGGAACCTGTTGTCGGAACTTCGTGGTGCAGGAGAGATAACTGGCGGGCCGCCGCCGTTAAAGAAGAGTGACCGGTCACATTTTCTGCAACAGCTCGACGAAGCGATTCAATCAATCCGTCGTAAGCATTCGTTCAATTCCACTTAATATAATGTATTCCGTTAATTTTGAATCTCATACTTTTTCATGGTACTTCAATTATTTATTTTTCTTATATTATTCACTCATAAATGTCGACAAATATCGCGGGTTGAAACATGAATAATATTAAACAAGGAACGGTAATTACCGGTCCAAATTGGCCGGAACCAGTTGAAATAAAGCTAATCGAAGAAGCCGGTGAATATGTGCATATTGTTGGAGCAACAAAAAATTCGCGACAACACATCGATCAACTTATCGCAAAAAAAGAATTTGCTCAATTCAAATTAGACCGGTTCAGGGCGAACTTCACAGAAGAAGCGTGGAAAGTATTCTTAGCACTTGAAACCACGCGCTATCGTTTTGCTTCAATGTATGATCCGCTAATTGCCATGAATATATCTAAAGTTGATCCGCTTCCGCATCAAATAGAAGCTGTATATGGATACATCTTAAAAAAGCCGCGGATACGATTTATGATTGCCGACGACCCCGGCGCCGGTAAAACAATCATGGCCGGTCTTCTCATCAAAGAATTGAAAATTCGTAATTTGATTAAAGGGGTCTTAATCGTTGCGCCAGGCCATCTTAAAGATCAATGGCGCAGAGAATTAAAAGACAGATTCGAAGAAATATTTATTCCTGTCGGCAGACAATTTATAGATTCTCTTTTTGGGCAGAATGTCTGGATGCGTGAAAACCAGATCATCACTTCAATTGATTTTGCCAAGAGAGAAGAAGTACTTCCTTCTATCGCCGGCTTGCTTCCAGCACTTATGCGCTTTTAAAATCTTTGCACGAAGAAAAAAACGACTGGAGGAATATCTGCAAGGTGCGGAGAACCGCAACAAAATACCGGAAAGCACATCTGACTTTGAAGTAGTTGACGACATGAGCGAGGAAGACAGATGGCGGAAAGAGGAAATCTGGGAGACTTTAAGTGTTGCGGAAAACAGGGAGGAATTGCAAAAAGAAATAACCATAATTGATAAACTTATTGAACGGGCTAAAACGATCATTCAAAATGAAGAAGAGAAAAAATTAAAAGAATTTAAAAATTCTCTTCATAAACTTGCAGAAAAATATCCTGATCCCAAAGATAAAAAGGCCTGGTGTTTACAGAATCACGGATACACAGAGAGCTTTTTCAAGAAAGCCTTTTTAAAAGCAAAAGGTAAATTAAGAGTAAGGAAGGATGGTTTCCTGGCGATTGATTCGGTTCCCTTTGGTATTCGTTCAATAGCAGATGAGGATAGTTTTAAAAAATCTTTTGGCGATTTATTGAAAAAATATCCCAAAGCCACTTTTGATAAAGAAATGGCTTTTAAAAATCAGGATGCGGAATTTATCTGTTTCGGACATCCGTTGTTCGAAGGAATGATGAATTTTATTGATCAAAAATATTCGGATACACTGTTAACAGGCGCAACCTTTTTTGATCCTGACGGTTTCCTTGACGGTTATATTATTTTTTATGAAGGTGAAATTAAAGACGGCACCGGAACGGTTGCCGGTAAACGTTTATTTAGTTTTTATGTACAGGATCAAAAAATAATACCTTTTCCCGCTTCAATCATCTGGGATTTGGCAGAAGCTAAAAACAACAGTCAGGAATTTGCTGACTTGCCTGCACAAGGTGCGCAAGCAGGCATTGAAAAGTTAAAAAACAAAACGAGTGTAAAAGCGATTGAAGATTTGGAGGAATATAAAAGTGAATTGTTGACTGAGCGCGAACGGCAGGCTGAAATCAAACAGAAATATGGTTTCAAATCGCTGGAATATTTAATTGTTAATTTAGACGGTGATTTGATTGAATTATATGATAGAAAAGAATGTGGTGAAAATGTTGACCTTGCTATTCGAAATAAAGAAGAACGGAAAACAGGTTACGAAAAATCACTCGAAGAATTAAAAATACAAATCGAAAAAGAAAAAAGCATGACCATGAGTATGCCCCGTTTTAAGGGAATTATCCGGGTTTTACCGCAAACAACGGTTGACAGGGAAATGCGCAATGATCCAGAAGTTGAACTAATCGGAATGCAGATTGCCATGGAATATGAAAAGAAAAACAATCGTGAGCCTGAAGATGTTTCAGAGCAGAATCCGGCAGAAAATTTAAAAGCGGAAGAGAAGGTTGAAGTGGTGCGTTATTTTGTGCAATTTAAGGAAATTAAAGAGAAAAATATTGAAACTGTTGATAACATTAGAAGCTAATATTCTATATGATATTATTCTTGATAGAAGCTTATAAAGACGCTTTTGGGAATCCATCACTTCGGGACAAGAAAGAGTAAAAAATATGGAGAGGATACAATGAATGAAATAGAGTTATTAGAGAGAATTGATAAGTGGGAAGACATTCATACGGAATTTAAGGAACGAATTGCCGACCGTAATGAATTGGCAAAGGATATTGTTTGTTTTGCAAATACCGATGGGGGGCAATTAATTATCGGTGTAACGGAAAATAAAGATCGAATTGGAATTGAAGATTTAGATAAACTAATGCAGCTCGTTGATGATGTGGCTTATAATCAATGCGAACCACCGGTTACGGTCGTTCAAGAGACTTTAACAAGTGAAGATAAAACAGTTTTAATTGTGAATATCCCAAAAGGTGCACAACGACCATACCGGACTCAATCCGGGCAATATTATATCAGATCAACAAATCGTTGTCGGCAGGCCTCTCGCGAAGAACTGCTTCGTCTTTTTCAGGCGGCGGAAAGTTTATATTATGATGAAACTGCAATCACCCGCTCAAGTTTTACAGATATAGATAGTGATTTCTTTATGAAATTTTTAAATAATTATATGGATATAGATGTTGAAGAGAATGTTACAGAAAATTTTTTGAAAAACCTGCATTGCCTGAATTCGAAAAGACAACCTACAGTTGCCGGTCTCTTATTCTTTGGTAAGAATCCACAAAAATTTTTAGCAAGTAAGAAAATAATATGTGCTTTTATTAAAGGGGATGATATTTCAGTACCACCTTCTGATCGCAAGGATATTTCGGGAAAAATTCCGGAAATACTGGAATACACGCAAAAATTCCTAAAACTATATCTTACAGAAGAACATCATATCGAAGGATTTAAACCGGAAGTACATTTTGAAATTCCTGAGGCAGCTTTAAGGGAAGGGATCGTTAATGCAATTGCACATCGGGACTATACAATCGATGCCCCTATTCGTGTTTTAATTTTTAAAAAGAGGGTGGAAATACGGACGCCGGGAAAATTACCCAATACAGTTACTATCGATAGTATCAAAATCGGCGGTTCCCATGTGGTTAGAAATCCATCTATTTATAATTTACTCTCAAAGATGGGTATGGTAACTGATCTTGGAAGTGGTGTACGAAGACTAATTAAGCTGGTCGAAGAGCATGTTCAAAAGCAAGTGGAATTTCAGGACTCAGAAAATGAATTTATTGTTTCGCTTCCCAGGAAAAAGTAGTAAATGGGAGAATAATGATAACCCAAACAGCGGGAACATTTTAAATTCGACAGCGGAAGAAAAATAGAGGTTGTCTGTTTCCTGATATCGCACAAGTCTTTTATGATTTGGCTTTAATTGAACGCTACGGCAGCGGCATACAGCGCAGGATTGCGGATTGTATTAAAGCCGGTTTGCCGGAGCCGGTTTTTGAAGAAAAGTTTGGCGGGTTTGCTATTACTTTTTCTAAGAATATTTGTAATAGTTCAGCCCACTAAAAACACTAAATTCACTAAAAAAGAGAAAAAAA
>CAYULK010000045.1:0-15432 GCA_964445625.1 uncultured Calditrichota bacterium | reverse complement strand
CCGTAACACAGGAAGATCTGGATCGGATAGTTGAGCAGCAACTATCACCACTTTATATTTCGGTGCATTCTACCGAGGCAGAAACAAGACGTTTGCTCCTGGGTCTTAAACAGGAAGATTATCTGCTTGAAAAAATTAAATTTCTGGTGGAAAATGGTATTGAGTTGCATACACAAATTGTGTTATGTCCCGGAATCAATGATGGCGCTGTATTTGACCAGACAGTCAGGGATCTGCAAAAATTTTATCCCGGTGTAAAATCAATTGCCGTAGTGCCGGTGGGACTCACACGGCATCGCAAAAACCTTTTCCAGTTACGTCTGCATACGCGGGAAGAATTAGAAGAGATGATTGCGTATTCAGATAAACTGCGAAGTGAGATAAAAAAACAATTGAGTAATTATTTTGTTTATCTATCCGATGAATTTTTTATCAAGGCCCGTCACGACATGCCGGATGGTGCATATTATGATGATTTTTTTCAGATAGAGAACGGTGTTGGTGAATTCAGAGATATGATTGATTCGTTCGAACAGGTATTTCCCAGATTCCCATCAGGAATAGAAAAGTATAAAAAAATTACCTGGGTGACCGGTATGCTTGCAGCCGGGAATCTGGAAAAAAGTATTGTTTCAAAATTGCGGACTTTAAAAAATATAGAAATTGATGTAATTCCGGTGGTAAATAATTTTTATGGTGCGGCGATTACTGTTTCAGGATTGCTCACCGGACAGGATATCTATGAACAAATGAAAGATCGTCAAACCGGAGATCTTATCCTTTTACCACCCAGAGTATTAAACCATAATAATTTGTTCCTCGATAACTGGAATATCGAAGAATTACAGACGAAACTTAAAACACGCTGCCATGTATACAAAGAAACGCCGGCAGATTTTATAAAAGTAATTAGCAGGTACTGAAAACACTATGAGTGAACCGATTGTTTCCATTGTTGGCCGGCCCAACGTAGGTAAATCAACTTTTTTTAACCGGATTATCGGTAAACGACAGGCAATCGTTGATGATGTTCCCGGTGTAACCCGTGACAGGAATTATGCCATCGGGGAATGGTGCGGCAGTAGCTTTTTGCTTGTAGATACAGGCGGTTATCTGCCGGAATCAAAAGCAATTATTGATCAGGCGGTAAGAGAGCAGGTCGGGATAGCAATTGAAGAGTCAGATGTAATAATATTCCTGGTCGATGTACGTACCGGTATCAGCGTTACTGATGAAGAGATTGCCCGCATGTTACAGGGTATTGATAAAGATGTTATGCTTGTAGTAAACAAAGTTGATGACGACCGTGATCAGTTGGAAGTCGGCCAATTTTATAAACTGGGCCTGGGTGATCCCATTCCCGTTTCATCTATGATTGGGACTGGTACAGGTGATCTGCTTGATATTCTGATGGAAAAACTTGCAAAAAGAATAGTAGCGGATAAAAGTGAGAACGCACTTAAAATGGCCGTCATCGGCAAAGAAAATGTCGGAAAATCATCACTTGTGAACACACTTCTGCAACAGCAGCGTCAAATTGTTACTGATATTCCCGGTACTACCAGGGATTCGATTGACTCCTATTTTAAATTCAAGAAAAAAGATTTTCTGATCATCGATACGGCCGGATTAAAGAAGCGCGCTAAAATTAAGGAGAATATCCTCTTCTATAGCAATCTGAGAACGTATCGCAGCATTCGCAGAGCTGATGTGGTTGTATATATGATCGATGCGCAGGATGGCCTCACAAAGCAGGATGTTCAGGTAATGATGCAGGTCGCCCTGGAACGTAAAGGACTGATTTGCGTTTTTAATAAATGGGACAAGGTTGAAAAAGACCATAAAACCATGGATAAAATAAAACGCGATGTGCGTGATCGTCTCGGAGAATTGAGGTATGTACCGGTAATTTTTACCTCGGTTATTACCAAACAAAGAATATTTAAGATGCTTGATTTATTTGTCGAAGTGTTTGAAGCACGCCGAATGCGTATCCCGACATCTGATATTAATGAATTTTTCGAGCCAATATTTAAATCAACCACGCCACCCGCAGTTCAGGGTAGAGAAATGAAAATTAATTATGTCACCCAGGTAAAAAGCGAACCGCCAATATTTGCCTTTTATTGTAATTTCCCGGAACTACTGGCCGATCATTATAAGCGGTTTCTGGAAAATAAATTACGGGAAAAGTTTAAATTTGCAGGTGTACCTGTCACATTTTCGTTCAGGAAAAAATGATAAAACTGTTTAAAATATTGACTTTCTGCCTGGTACCGCTGATATCTATGGCCGATAAATTGGATGAAAAGACACAAAATTTTATAAATAACCGATTACAGGGAATTGAATATACCGGTGATGTAAAATGTGCTACCCGGTATCAATTACATATTCATGAAACAGATGGCGAACAATTTAATAAACTGACTCAAATAGTCACACCACAGGATACATCCCGGCAAAGATCTATAGTATTGCCCGATGGCCATTTTCGCCTGAGCTGGGATGAATCAGGATCAAATGCGGTTCCGGCACCGGATGTTTCGGGAAATGGTATCCCGGATTTTATAGATTCAGCATTTGTGATTTTTGATCATGTATGGTCTGTTGAAATTGATCAGATGGGATATCCCGCGCCACCGTCTATTGATGGCACACCAGTTCAGGTCTATAATGTATATTTTTCAAATTTGCCATATTATGGCCTGACCTGGTTCGATAAGGAGATTCCTGCGTTACCGGGAGAAAATTATACCAGCTATCTGGAAGTGGACAATGATTTCTCCGGTTTTTATTCATCGGGTCTTTCCGGATTGAAAGTTACAGCAGCGCATGAGTTCCATCACGCGATTCAGGTGGGAATTGAAATCAGACTTTATGATGATGATCAAGATTTTTCATTTTATGAGATGACATCGACCTGGATTGAGAACAAATTATATCCAGATATAAAGGATTATTACCAGTATTTGCCTTCATTTTTCAGAGAGGTATCTAATACGAACTTTGATTTATATAATAGCTCAACTCTGTTTCCATATGGTAATTCACTTTATATCCAGATGATCGAAAACCGGTTCGGTAGTGATATTGTCAGACAAATATGGGAGAAATTCCCATCTGTAAATCTGGGCATGGATGCGATTATCAGCACCTTACAGCAAAGTCCCTATAATACTCCATGGCAGGAATCACTCAACGAATACGGACTGTGGTTATACTATACCGGTGATCGGGCGCTCACCGGCCGGTATTTTACGGATGCAGCGGATTTTCCTCAGATCAGGGTGCTTACATCGGATAAAGTGGTCTTTACAGGAGAATTTGAGGAATCACGCGATATCAAGGGATTGGCAAACAGATATCTGGAATTTTACGATCTCATTAATTTAGAGATGACAATATTTACCAGCACACAGGGCGGTTCGAATGGCGGGTTGCGCTGGATGACTCCGGTGGAAGAATCCGGCTTTCTGAGTTTAAATAAAGCATATGCCGATCAAAAATTCACATCTAACGAAGTTGTCTTCTTAATTTCTAACGCCACCCGTTCTGATAATTCGTATATACTATCTGTTTCCCAGCCGGATCTGAATGAAATTGCTATAAGTCAAAATCCGGTAAGAATTTCAGAGGACAATCAGGAAGTACAGTTCAAAGTACCCCAGAATTCGGAAATTTATATATTCACAGTCAGTGGCTATCTTGTGGCCAGGATGGAGAAGGATGCTTCACAAATCCGCTCATGGAATTTAAAAAATCAGCAGGGGGATCCTGTAGCATCCGGTGTTTATTTATGGCTGGTTAAAGGCGGGAATGTGGAGCAATTGAATAAATTCACCATCATCAGATAAGAATTGATAACCCACCCTCTATGCTATTATAGCCAAAAACTTTGTTATTTCCAACGGATCGCCTGGGAGAATAGCAAAACTTTTACTTTCTGAGAATATATATCGCAAAGATGCAACGATATTTATGGCACGCTGATTACCCCCGTAAAACGGGGCACGACGGATCAAACGGATTTCCGCGGATTTTTGATATTATTTTTTGAATTCGTTTAAACTCGTGTACCGAAAGCATCCCTTTGGGATAATTCGTGGATACATGTTTTTTAAACTTCGTGATCGGAGCCTGTCCTGAAGACCGAAAGGTCGAAGGATCCACTTCGCGTTCTTCGTGTTACAAAAATAATTTGATTGCAGTATCGCTGCGGTATGTTTTTAATTAGGTTTTTTCGAAGATTAAATATTTTATGACGACAATAAAATTATGCCTCCGATAAAATTTACATCCTTTCTTTTTTTATTGCTATTAGTTGCCATATCCGGCGCAAACAATATTTTACACCGGGCTGATAGTCTCTACCTGATGCGAGACTACTATACGGCTTTAGGTCAGTATAAACAATTACTTAGCAATGATCGATATCTCAAAGATGATTATAGCCTTAATTTTAAACTCGGAATCTGTTATTACTCTAATGGTGATTATGAGGCTGCTTATCAGACATTCGATCAGCTGCAGGATAATCAGCCGGAACTGGAGCCCTACGTAGATTATTTTCTTTTCCTCACCGCATTAAAAAGCAAGAGAGTGTCTCATATAAATAAATTGGGCAGTAAATATCTGACTGAACATAATAAACATTATATGGCAGACTCTTTACGTCTGCACCTGGCAGATTATCAGTTTCTGAATGGAAATTATTATGCAGCAACAAAGCATTATGCCCAACTGGAGCGAAAACGGAGTTTTAAAAAGGAAAAATCTTACCTTAAAAAACAAATTGCACTGTGTAAATATCAGCTCGGTCAGGAAAAAACTGCACTAAAAATAATGTACCAGGTAATTAAAAAATATCCCGGATCCCGGGAGGCTCTGGAAATTATAAAAATAATGGAAAGAGATGAAGAAGTCATCAGTAAGTATTTTTTTACGATTGCTGACGTTTACCTTGCGCATAATTATCTGACTATACTCAGGGCGAAACTCGAAAAATATGTGCATCAGACCAAGGATCCGAATCTGAAAGAAAAAGCTCGTTTTTATATCATACGTGTTTATTATAATCAGAGAGAATATCAGACTGCACTGTTTGGCCTCAAGGATATGTTAAAATCACTGCGAAGTGAACTTCTCAGGCCGCGAATCGAGCTGATGATTGCCCGTAGTTATCTAAGATTGGAAATGAATGATGAAGCGGCAATTGCATATATTAAGTATGCTGAAAATAATCCGCGCCGGCGTCTTGCGGACGATGCAATGTGGAAAGCTGCCTGGATATATGAGGAAAAAGGATCGCTAAAAAATGCATTGGCGACGTATAAAAAGATTATCAGCCACTGGCCATCAAGTTCGTATAGTAAGGAATCACGTTTTCGTATTGGTTTATCCTATTATCGCCTGGGATGGTTTGCAACGGCAGAACAGGTATTCTTTGAATTATCGCAAAATAACGGTTCCAAATTTCACCAACATCGCGGAAAATACTGGCTGGCAAAAACATATAGTGAATCCGGTAAAAAGCATGAGTCACAAAAATTATTTATCGAACTGGGCAGTGAGGTTTTTGAAAGCTATTATGCGACAAAAAGCTATCTCATGTTTCAGGAAGAAGTGAATTCAATTTATCATATTGATCGTTTTTTGATTAATCAGGATAATCCGTTACGTGATCACATGGATACCCAGACTGGACTGATTAACCGTTTTAAATCTGTTTTCCTTATTGACGATTTGCTGGGCAAAGATTATGTGTTTAAAGAACTGGCGCGAAAAAAATATTTTGCAAAAGATTTAGCAGGATGGGTAAGCCTGGCTGAAATTTATAAAAGGCTGGAGGCCTATAACAGAGCTTACCGGATATACGATTATATTGATAAAGAATATTTTTCAGAGCTGCTCAGTTATGAAAAACCATTTTTGTTGAAAGAAGCATACCCCTTATACTATGACAATCTAATCAGCATTTATACAGATACCCGCCGGATAGATCAGAATCTGGTGTTGGCTATTATCCGTGCAGAAAGTGCATATGATCAAAATGCTCATTCCTGGGCAAATGCGTATGGTCTGATGCAGTTGATTCCTAAAACAGCCAACCAGATGGCTCAGGAATTAAGACTAAGTATTGATATCCCCGAGCATCTGTTAGATCCGGAAACGAATATCAATTTGGGTACTTTTTATCTGAAGAAGTTGTTACACCGGTTTGATAACCGTGTCAGCTATGCGTTGGCGGCATATAATGCCGGTCCACATCGTGTAGATAGATGGCAGAAGATCAATAATATTGGTGAAGAAGATCTTTTTGTCGAGAATATTGAATTCTCGCAAACCCGTAACTATGTAAGAAAGGTGCTTCGTAATTATTGGGTTTACGAAATTCTAAGTAAGTCGAACTAGATTCTCAGGGACTTATAAAAGTAAAAATATCGAATTTTGATTTTTGATTTTATTTACACAGAGTTCCACAGAGTGGATTTTATTTCGGATTTTGGATTGACTGTTGCATAATGTCATCCAGAAAGGATCTTATTACCCGAGGCACAAAGATTCTTCCAGAATGACTTTCGTGGGCCTGGAGCCTGAATCCTTGGTCCTTGAGCCTTTAGCCTTTGACCTTATGGCTTTTAATCCTTTAAAAAACCCCTTTAACCAGGGTAATACTTTTCTCTAAAAATCATACATTTCTATTGACATAAGTCCCCATTTTTTTATACTTTAAAAATCTGCTTATTTATTGATCTTTCTCACAGAATAAAACAAACAACCGGAGGTATAGATGAAAATAAAAGAAAAGATTGAGAGTCACGTAGCGATTCTGTCTTTGAGTGGTAAAATGATGGGTGGTCCGGAGACGACACAGCTGCACGACCGGGTACGGAGTCTGATAAATGACAAAATTGTCAAGGTTGTCATCGATCTGAAAGGGGTAAAATGGATTAATAGTTCGGGGCTGGGTGTATTAATGGCCACCCACACTACCCTTAAGAATGCCGGCGGGGAACTTAAATTAGCAAATGTGACTGAGAAAGTCGAAAGCTTGCTGATGATAACTCAATTAATGCGCATATTTGATACCTATGAATCAATAGATCGGGCCCGGGCTTCATTAACGGATGATTAATCATCGCCATGCCTGGCAAATTTCGATGGAGCAGGCACGGGAAATACAGTTTAAACTAGCAAAAAAAATTGCGATAAAACCACTGCCTGTGGCAATCTCAACAATTGCCGGATTTGATGTCTCTTATCAAAATAACGAAAATGCATTAATCGCCGGAATGGCGATCCTTAATTATCCATCGTTAGAACTGATTGACAGTCATATAATAAAGGATAAAATTACTTTTCCTTACATACCGGGTTATCTCAGCTTCCGGGAAGCGCCTGCCATATTAAATCTTATCGATTCTTATGCCAAAGACATAGATGTGTTTATTTTTGATGGTCATGGTCTTGCTCATCCACGTGGATTGGGGATTGCATCACATATTGGCGTGCTGGCAGACATTGTTACTATTGGTTGCGCCAAAAAAAAACTGGTTGGAATATACCAGATTCCCGGACAGCAGAAAGGTGCCGTCAGTAACCTGGAATATAAGGGCACTATCGTTGCCCGGGTTGTGCGTACACGGGAAAATGTAAAACCTGTTTTTATCTCAGTTGGAAATAATGCGAATCTGGATCAGGCAACTAAATTTATACAGAACTGCTGTACGCGTTATAAATTACCGGAGCCGACACGCCTGGCCCACCAATTAGTAACAAGGGCGAAAATAGAATTAAATTAACCTTGATTTAACTACCGGGGAAGCAGTGAGCTCAGAAACTGAAAAAACACTTAAAGATCTTCAGCTCAGACTGGAACGAAAAGAACATGAAATGCACTCTATCCAGCAAATTGGTAAGACTTTAAGTTCTGTTTTAAACCGGGACAAACTTTTGATTCTTATCATGGATGAGGTGACAAGGCTTATCGGGGCTGAGCGTGGTACCTTATATATTGTTGATGTGGAAAAAGGAGAGCTCTGGTCCAAAATAGCCCAGAAAGCGGAGATCAAGGAAATCCGTTTGAAAATTGGAACCGGAATTGCCGGATATGTAGCGAAAACAGGTGAAATAATTAATATTCGTGATGCTTACAAGGATAAACGATTTGATCCAACCACCGATAAAAAAACCGGTTTTCGTACAAATTCAATTCTCTGTATGCCGATACGCGAGCCGGTGAAAGTAGAAGGCCAGGAAGGAGAAATTATTGCGGTTTTGCAGATTCTGAATAAGGTTGACGGATATTTTACGATAGAAGCTGAAGATCTGCTTGCCAGTCTTGGTTCTCAGATCGCAATATCGCTTGTGAATTCGCGGTTGTACAGCATTTTGGAAGATCGACTGAATGAACTCAATCTTTTATTCAATCTTGAAAAGGAATTGAGTAAAGGTGAGGATTCGGCTAAAATCCTGAAAAACCTGCTGAAGATGATGACTGATTCATTGAACGCAGAACATGGTATTTTACTGCTGACCGAAAAAGATGGCGAAGATTTTTCATATCGTGAGGCTGTTAATATAGATGAGGAAATGATAGGTAAGATTGAAATTCCGCGCGATGCGGGTGCCATTGGTTATGTGTTTGATAAATTAAAAACATATGTGACAAATGATGCCAAAAGTGATGAAATCATAGACCATATATTCCTGGAAAAATGCAAAATAAATG
Source organism: uncultured Calditrichota bacterium (assembly GCA_964445625.1). Taxonomy (GTDB): domain Bacteria; phylum Calditrichota; class Calditrichia; order JAJRVZ01; family JAJRVZ01; genus CAVXXB01. The sequence continues at coordinate 6,698 of CAYULK010000045.1, read as the reverse complement.
CAAAGCAGGTGGTTTGTACGCCGCTTAAAGGCGATAATAAATGTATCGGCGTGATAGAATTGCTGAATAAAAAAGGGGAAAACAGCTATTTTTCTGAAAATGATATCAAAATTATTGAGTCAATTGCCGGACAGATCTCCCGGGGTATTGAAACTATTCGTTTGAGAGAGGCAAAAATGAAGGCCGATCGACTGGCTACGGTCGGCAATATGATGAGTACGATTGTACATGATTTACGCACACCTATGAATAATATTTATGGCTTTGTGGATCTCATGCTGGAGGAGGATGAGCAGGATACAAGACAGGAATATGCGGAAATAGTAAATGAGCAAATTAAAATTCTGACCAATATGACTACCGATATACTTGATTTTTCAAAAGGAAAAACCACTATTTTACCTGTAAAACATCCTGTTGATAAATTGATCAAAGATTTTGTCAAATTCTTTGAAACCGATATAAAAAAACGTGGTTTTAACTTTGAGTATGCAATAAATGTATCAAGCATGGTATATGTCGATCCTGAGAAAATAAGCCGTGTATTTATGAATATTATGAAAAATGCCCTGGAGGCTATGGCGAAAGGTGGGACATTCCGGATTGAGGCGTCACAGGAAAATGGTGAAGTTAAATTTAGCCTGAGTGATACGGGTGGCGGTATTCCCGAAGAGATCAGAGATAAACTGTTTGATTCATTTGTTACCAGCGGAAAAGAAGGTGGTACCGGATTGGGATTGGCGATTGTCAAAAAAGTGATCGATGAGCATAAGGGCCGTATTGAAGTAGAATCAGAAACGGGTGTCGGAACGACTTTTAATATCTATTTTAAAAAAGTATAAGATGTCAAAACTTGCGTATATAACACATCCAATATATTTAGAACATGATACCGGACCGGAGCATCCGGAGCGACCTGACAGGCTCTCTGCAATCGAAAGAAAAATCGACGCCACATCTCTGCGCCGGAAGATTAACATGATTTCTGCCGAAGCTGCCTCAGATCAATCAATATTGAGTATCCACGACGCCAAATACATTTCATTTGTAAAGCAAACGATTGCGGAAGGAAGAAGGATCCTTGATGCCGGTGATACTATTGTCGGATCACGATCGTTCGAAGCCGCATTATATGCTGCCGGTGCAGCCGTTAGCGGTGTAAATTTGCTGAATGAGGGTACGTATAACCGGGTTTTTTGCACTGTAAGACCACCGGGTCACCATGCAGAAAAAGATCATGCCATGGGATTTTGTATTTTCAATAACGTGGCCGTAGCAGCCCGTTATGCCCAGGAAAAGGGCCTCGCCGAAAAAATACTGATAATTGACTTCGATGTCCATCATGGCAATGGCACACAACATATCTTTGAAGATGATGATACCGTTTTTTATTACAGCCTGCATCAGTATCCGTTTTATCCGGGAACAGGTGGTGCAAATGAAATTGGTACAGGCCAGGGTAAAGGGTATACATTAAACAGGCCTTTACCTGCGGGTACAAATGATGATACATATGTAAACGCAATGGAAAATGACCTGATTGAAATTGAGAAAAAATTTAAGGCCGGGCTGGTCATTATCTCGGCTGGTTTTGATGCACATAGGGATGATCCCCTTGCCGGCATGATGCTTAGTGAAAACGCGTACTGGAAATTCACAGAAATTTTATCCCGTTATGCATGGCGGCATTGTGCGGGTAAAATACTCTCGATATTAGAAGGGGGTTATAATCTAACAGCCCTGGCAGATAGTGTGGCAGCACATCTTGACAGTATGATTAAGCATTGAGTATGTTATGAAATATTTTATAAGTCTTTTATTTTTATTTTATGCCTGTGGACAACAGCCATCTAACAAATCAAGTGCAGATAAAATGTATAAAAAAATGTGTAGTAATATGGTTCAAACCCAAATTGCCAATCGCGGCATTAAGGACAAAGAAGTGCTTCGGGCAATGCTTTCCGTACCAAGACACGAATTCGTTCCGGACCATCTGAGAAAATATGCTTATGCTGATGAGCCGTTGCCTATAGGCGAGGACCAGACCATATCTCAACCGTATATTGTTGCCTATATGACGGAAAAATTAGAGTTAAGTTCCGGCGATAAGGTGCTGGAAATCGGAACAGGTTCCGGATATCAGGCAGCTGTTTTGTCTGAATTGGTTGATTCGGTTTTTACAATTGAGATCGTCGATGTGCTTGCGAAGCGTGCCGAAAAAAAACTGACTGCGATGGGTTATGAGAATATCTATGTTAAAAGTGGTGATGGATATAAAGGCTGGCCGGAACATGCGCCCTTTGATGCCATCATTATCACCGCTGCCCCGACAATTATCCCGGAACCCCTCGTGGAACAATTGAAAGTCGGTGGTCAGCTTATCCTGCCGCTGGGAGACTATTCGCAAGATCTGTTTCTAATCACAAAAAATCAGGACGGAATTACGGAACAAAGACTGCTTCCCGTACGTTTTGTACCAATGACCGGAGAGATTGAGGACTGATCGGATAAGTAACTGAAATTGTTTATCACTTGTGAACACGAACTATGGGGATGAGGATTGAAGATTACCGAACTGATTAAGTATGCCAAAAAGATTATCGGCGACAACATGCAGATGGATTATTTCAGCCGTATGTATGGCACCGTAATATTTCGCCAATATATCAAAAATATTTCTGATTCTGAAATTGAAAATATTGTTCGCACTCTTCTTGCAAATGGTATCTACGCACAATTACAAGTCACCCGAAATGAATATTTACTACGAATTTTTGCTGAATATTCAAAAGTCCGGCGTGAAAAATGGCACATCAATCTGATATTATTTGTCGCAACATTTATCACCACTGCACTGACCGGGGCAATGCTGCGCGGAGTAGATCCCTTTGTCAGTTTGGAAAATATTCTGGTTGGATTTCCCTATGCGTTCGCCATACTTCTTATTTTAGGTGCTCATGAATTTGGTCATTATTATTATGCGATTAAGTATAAGATTTATGCAACCCTGCCGTACTTCATTCCCTTTTTTTTTCCTGGATTTCTGCTGGGTACTTTTGGCGCATTTATCAAAATAAAATCACCGATTCCTGATAAAAAGGCATTATTTGATGTCGGTATTGCCGGCCCGTTGGCCGGTTTGATTGTCAGTCTGTTTTTTCTTTTCTATGGATTTGCTACGCTGCCGGATATGGAGGGCGTTATTGCGTATGTTTCACAGATTCATGAATGGTCAGAGAGCGGGGAAGGCGCCCTCACTTTAGGTGGTAGTCTGATGTTTAGTTTAATTTCTTATCTTATGAATAGCACTTATTTGCCAATGTATGAAATGTATCATTTCCCTTATATATTTGCCGGTTGGGTAGGATTATTGGTTACAGCATTAAACCTGATGCCAATCGGCCAACTGGATGGTGGTCATATCAGTTATGCTCTTCTGGGCAAGAATGCCAAAATTGTTGCCATCGGTGCTTTTATTGCCCTGGCACTATTGAATTTCTATGCCACTAACTGGATTCTTTGGACAATACTGATACTATTTGTAGTCAAACTTAAACATCCACCCACAATGAATGATAATATCGAACTTGATCAAAATCGGAAACTTCTTGGCTGGTCATCATATTTAATTTTTATTCTATGTTTCTCACCAAGGCCAATTTATTTCTCATAATACTATTTATAGTATATAAGGAGCTATATTGATATATATACTTATTGTAGCGGTGGGATTTATTTTATTTTTGGTAATTATCAATTATCTGCGCAAGTTACACTGGGATGTGATTCATAATAATCTGCTTGATCTGGTTGATGATATTGGTGGGAAAGTCATCCGGCAGGGTATGCTCGGCCGGCCAATATATCACGGCAGATATGAAGAACTGGATATCACAATAAATTTTAGCACTGAGAAAGGTGAAAAGGGACGCAAAAATTTAATCGATATCAGTATCGGAATACCTTTAAAACAGGCATTTACGATTTCCGCTTACAATTGGTTGAAGGAACGTGAAGAAAGTGCGACAGAGGAATTTACCGATATTGATCTGGGTGGCTCAAAAGAATATGGTATGAGAAATACTTCCGGAAAGGACATCGTAAAAAATAATATGCAAAAAAAATTCCATGATATTTTGAAACGACTTGATCCATTCAACTTTTTGTTTGTAGGCAGGAATGGTCTTCTTTACGAGACCGAGGGTGGGAATCTGGCAGTATCTACTAAACATCCTGCTATTAAGAGCGATATTATGGCAATATATGATCTGATCGGAGTGTTAGATTGAGGGACTATAAATCAGGATATATTGCAATCATAGGTAATCCCAATGTGGGTAAATCCACATTACTAAATGAACTGCTGGATTTCAAACTTTCCATTACTTCTCCCAGACCACAGACTACGCGCAAAAAGATAATGGGCATCATGAGCGGTGACAATTATCAGATAATCTTCCTGGATACCCCGGGTATTATTGAACCAAAATACCAGTTGCAAAAAGCCATGGTCAGTCATATCCAATCATCGATCGCTGATGCGGATGCCCTCACATATATGATTGATGCGGTGATAACCAGGAATAATTTTGATGACTATCAATTTGATCAGGATGTAGAGATTCTTAAACATGTTAATAATCATAACAAACCCGTAATAATGGTTTTAAATAAAATTGACCTGATTGAAAAATCACATTTATTACCCATGATCGAAATGTATACAAAACGTTATAAATTTGAAAAAATTATACCGGTCTCTGCTTTAAAAAAGGATGGCATTGATGATCTTCGTAACGAGTTAATTGAAGTTCTGCCGGTACATCCGCCGTATTATGATCCTGATATCATGACTGATCAGCCGGAGAGATTTTTTGCTGCCGAATTGATCCGCGAGCAAATATTCCAATTTTTTAAACAGGAAATTCCCTATTCCACAGAAGTACAGATCGAGGAATTTAAAGAGCGTACACGGGGAAAGGATTTAATACGCGCAGTAATTTATACGGAAAGAGATACTCAAAAAGGGATTATCATTGGTAAACAGGGCAGTGCATTAAAAAAAATAGGTCAAAGAGCAAGGAAACAGATTGAAAAATTTCTTGGTCGTGAAATTTATCTGGAACTAAGAGTCAAAGTAAAAAAAGACTGGCGGCGGGATGATCTACAAATAAAACGGTTTGGATATTCCTGAGCCCGGAACAAAAATATGAGAAATAAATTGTTATTGTTCGACATCGATGGTACCCTGCTGTCAACCCACGGTATTCCACGGGTAGCAATGGGCAATGTACTAAACCGGATATATGAAAATTTTAACTATGATAATGGTTTTAATTTTTCCGGCCGGACTGACTGGGATATCATTGAACATTTACTGGAATTTGCCGGGCACGAAATTTCTCCGAAGCTGGTAAAAGATATCATGAAAGCATTTGCGGTTGAACTGGGAAAACAACTGCAAAATGGCAAGCCGCCGCTGATATATGCCGGTGTCCGGGAACTCCTGCAAACATTAGCAGATATACCTGATGTTTATCTCGGTTTGGTTACCGGCAATATACTGCCTGGAGCAGAAATTAAGTTGTCGCTGGCCGGTCTTTGGCATTATTTTGATATAGGTGGATTTGGCGACGATGCGCGTAATCGGAGTGATTTGCCGCCTCTGGCTATAACGCGGGCGCAGGATTTCTATCACACCGGTTTCTCGAAAGCCGATATCTGGATAATCGGTGATAGTGAGTTTGACATCTCCTGTGCCAGGGATAATAATCTATGCTCCCTGGCGGTAAGTACCGGATGGACAGATCATGATGTCCTGAAAAAAAAGAATCCGGATTACCTGGTCAAGGATTTTTCAGATGTTGATTTTATTCAAAAAATTTTAATTGAATAATAATATGATTCGTTGCTTTATAGCAATATCACTTCCGACCAACATATTGGATGAAATCGGTTCTTACCTGCAGCAATTAAAAAAGATAGATCCCACTGTGCGCTGGGCAAAAGTGGCCGGAATTCATATTACGTTAAAATTTTTAGCCGGGCAACCTGAACCAATAGTTAATTCGATAGAGAAAGAATTGATTGGTATATGCGGAGTCAGTCAGCCTTTCCAATTGACTGTTACCGGTGCCGGGTGTTTCCCAAATCAAAAAAGGCCCCGTGTATTCTGGCTTGGCCTGGAACATGATCAGAATAATTCATTATTCAGATTGCATGACTGGATCGATACACATCTTGAACCACTGGGATTTGAACGTGAGAAACGGAGATTTTCACCGCACCTGACACTGGGCAGGGTAAAAGATCAGGCCGGTCACCGGCCGGTTTTTGACTATTTTGGTCAAAATCCGTTTTCGCCAATGAAATTTATGGTCCGTGAAATTACACTGATGCGCAGCGAATTACGACCGGAGGGAGCAAAATACACACCGCTACATAGGTATCCATTAGCAAGCACCTAAGATTATTCGTTCCCAAGTACAACTTGGGAACGAGGTGCGGGGTAAAGAGTAATCCCGATAATTACGTTTTCCTCCTGAAAACGTGTCCGCCAAGAGTCGGATCTTCGATCGGGATGAAATTTTCCAGGATTTCAAAAGTAAAAAAGCTCTTGATAATCGGATACAATTTCGCAAAATTTTTTTATCGCCTATCGCCTATCGCCTATCGCCTATCGCCTATCGCCTATCGCC
>CAYULK010000044.1:0-15657 GCA_964445625.1 uncultured Calditrichota bacterium | reverse complement strand
TTTGCGCCAGGGGTGGTACCTGAGATTGAAACCGGGTCAGGAATGAACTGACCTGTTCTCCGGTTCCCTGAACCTCTATCTGAACACCATTCGGATTGTTCAGAACCGTTCCACTCAGATGCAGTCGTGTTGCTAACCGGTATACAAATGGACGAAATCCTACACCCTGGACGATTCCCTGAACGTTAATCGCAATTCGTTGCATTCAATTATTAATTTGACGGCTCATCCAGATCTACTATCTGACGAAACAATTTCAACCTTTCATTGGCTTCATTTTCGTCCAAAATCTGTATCGCGAATCCGGCATGGACGATGACATAATCATCGATTTTTGCCTCGGGACACATGATAAAACTGATATTTTTCTTTACCCCGCCCATTTCAGCAATACCGGTCGACTCTGTCATAGAAACTATACGCATTGGAACGGCAAGACACATTTATTCCCCCGATTATTAATCATTCAAACTAATGACAATATCTATACGCCGGTTCAGCTCTCTGCCCTGGGCTGTCTGATTTGTTGCTACAGGTTTTGCAGAACCATACCCGATTGAGGTTATCTGTTCTCTGCTCTTACCCATATTGGCGATCAGGTACTGCCGGACGGCGATAGCACGTTCTTCAGAAAGTTGTTTATTTTTAATCGCATTACCCCGGCTATCGGTATGTCCCTCCAGCAATATATGTTTTTCAGGGAATATACGCAATGCTTCCTGAACTTTTGTTAATAGCGAGAAATACTCAGGTTGAAGAGTAGCCTTTCCGGATGGAAAGTTTAAGCCATGCAATCGTATTACAAGATTGTTTCCTTCGATAATAACTGTCGCTTCATTTGCAGTAAAAATAGATTTGATTTTTGATAATTTTGCATCACGCTCTTTTGTCATCGCCAGCTCTGCAGATGAGGTAGAAGCTTCTTCGCTTAATACGTCATATTTTTCCTGTAATTTGGAATTTTCCACTAATAGCTGGGCATAGTCGTTATTAAGTTTGTCGATACGTGAATTTATAAGATCGATGGTTGATTTCATACCATTATCAAACAGGGATGTCTCATTAAAACGCCCGGCAAAACCTGCTAATACAAGTTCATATTCCAAAATTAATTTTTCCCAGTTATTATCATTTTTACTCAGATTTTTTATCTGGCTGGCCAGAAATATGGCATGCTTCGCCTCATAAACTGTTTCAATTGCCTTTGAAGCAGCCTCGGATCCCGAATAGCGATTATAGGTCAGAATGTTTTCAACTTCACTTAGTAATTTTTTAGATTTGTTGAATGTTTTGGGGGCAAAATCTTCCACATCGGAGTCTTCCGCTTTTGCGACCAGTTTTCTGCCTTCGGTTAGCAATTTTCCTTTAATTGTTTTAAGCTCCGCCTGACGATATAATTTTTCAGCTTCGGCTCCATAATCGCGTGCATCCTCCAGATCATCATCTTCAATTTGACGGGCAGCATCATAGAATTTCTCCTCAGCTTCATTGAATAATTCAGGTGCATGCGCATTTGCCTCCACGCTCAGGGCATCTTCACGTGCCAGGAATGGTTCTTTTAGAGTAATTTCTCCCAGTTTAACAACTTCAAGTGCTCTTTGGCAGTATCTCTGGGCCTCGGTCAGTTTTTCCCGTACATCGCGGGTACTTTCATTATTAAGATAGTACTCATTTGCTTTATTAAAACTATCCATTGCTTTGGTAAAATAATCAGGAGATAGCAAATCAGCTTGTTTTTCTCTGGCTTCAGTTATTAGTTTCTCCACATCACCAAAAATACTTTCTTTTGCCGTCTGCGCCGTTGATAATCCAACGATTAGCAAAAACATGAATACTGATGTTAAAATTTTTTTCATTTCTCCTCCGGAAAATATTTATGACACATTTTAGATTTACAATTTTATATTTTATTACTCACATGAGTCCCTAAGTAAAAGAGTGACAAAGTATTTTTTACTTCAACATTCAAGATTCGATATTTTTACTTTATTGAAAAAGCCCCTTTTCAGCATAATTGTCGACCCGGAACATGAAATTATTAATTTCATAATGAATAAAATTTTAAATCAGGTATATTCTCCATTTAAAAACAGATGCTGTGGAGAAGTACGCCTAATTTATCCCGCAAATAAGATGATATCAGTTTTTTTATTGTCCGAAGAAAACACTAAATGATCAATTCTAAGATATTTTGTTGTGTGACTATACATTTGAAATTTTTTTCAGAAGAAAATTGGACTTTTACAAAATTTGTGAATTAATCAGGCTAATAAATGATTTCCAAAACCTAAATGAGATTTCTCATAATCATCCTTCCATACACCGAGAATATATGATCATGTTTACATTACAGGAAGACTGCCTTAAATCTTTTACATTTCATTTTTATGATCTATATATCCGCAAAACATTCCGAGGCGACAAATGTCGCTATTTTAATAAAATCATTTTACTATTTTTTTTGAAAACTCCGGCATTCAAAATATAAATATACACACCGGAGCTGACTACTCTCCCTTTTCTATCCCTACCTTCCCAGACGACATTGTGTTTACCTTGGTTTTGAACAGAATTAACAATAGTATGAACAAGTTCTCCCATAGTGTTATATATACTTAAATTCACAAATACCGGTCTTGGAATTTCATAGGTAATGATTGTAGTATTATTAAACGGGTTTGGATAATTTTGATGAAGTTTAAATCCTTGAAGTGACATCGTTTCTTCAAATTTTTCCAAACCTAGAAAAATACAGTTTCCATATTGAATTCCATCAATCATTGCGCAGATAATAAATTGGTCTCCATTAACACAACCACCTTCAACGTCTTGACGAATTAATCCAAAATCTGATGCCAAATAATCTCGATGGGTCCATAGACTCTCAGGAAGGTTATATCCCCAATAATCAATCACCTTTATTGTAACAGCTTTTCCAAAAATTGAAGAATTAAAAACATCAACAACTCTACCGAGAAAAAAATTAGAACTATCTTCGTATGATGTAAACCATGATTCAGCCAGCTGTGCATCTAATTTATATTCAGGATAATCCTGATTAAAATTTAAAGAAAACACCTCGAATGTTGATGTATTAAGTAGGTACTGAAAATAAATAGATTGACTACCAATATTTACCAGAAAATTGCTATCAGGTAATAAGGAGTCAAAAAGTACTTTTCTAACGCTGTATCCAAATGGGTCACAGCTGTAATCATAGTGCTGGTATTCCCAATAATTGTCCAGAACGTGCGGAAAAAAGCTTAGCGGATCGGGATTCTGGGATATGCTTTCTGTAATGATAAAAATTAAAGATAGAGAGTATACTACTATTGATACTTTCATCTTGACTGCCCTTCCAGTAATATTATAAATGACCAAAGAGATACGGCAGGATTTTGTTATGTGCAATCGTATGGTTGTTTTGGGATTAAAGGGATTGGGATAATTTTGAAAAAGGTCTATTTGATATGGTATTTGGCTTGAAGACGGTGTGTTGATACCAGTCAATGTTATATCACCATAGTCACTGCCATTGATAATGGCTCCTTTGAGTATTAAATATAAACCTATCTCTGGGCCAAATCGAGAGATCAATCCAAATCCATCAGCTAATTCGTCGTAGGACCTCTCCAAGCCTGTGGTATCAGTTGAATCTGCAGAAAGATAATATGAATAAACTTTAACAACCGTTGGAACTCCAAACAAAATATCTTCTCTAACATTAATTACTCGCGCCATCTCATAAGAGCTTGGATATCCCCACATTACCCATTGATCACCCTTTTGAGCACCAAGTTTGTATTTTATCAATGGACCAGAACCAAAACTAAAATAAGTCAGGACTTGATTTAGTGAATCAATAATATATTTCGTAGTATCCCAAAAGAAGACAATCGGCGGAGCAATAGGATTTATTGAACGGGCAGTTTTGATCACATGATGATTGCCAGCTTGATCGATAGAATCCTTTATTACAAAGACTTGAATGGTATCGTCATCGACAAAATCAGTGAAATAATACTCCCACATATCGCCGACGTGGTGAGGAAAAAAAATAGTAGGTTCCTGAGCATAGATGAGGATGGGAAAAAATGCACTGCAAGTTGGAAAAAACGAAATATAGAACATTGTCATTGGATACAGTCCTATAGAAAATGACTCTCCAAATTAAAAGTAACAAAAAAAACTGTCATGTCAACTAAAAATCTGATAAAATGATTAAATCAAAACTGCTTAACCGGGTGAAGAGATTCATTCACTTCCATCAAAAAAACATCACTAAAACATGGGAGAACCGGTAGATATTAAACAAACGAGTAAGTAAGTGGCTCACGACGGCACTCTTTTTATTCTTACCCCATTTACCAAAATATTACCAGAAATTGCCAAAACCTTACCGGATTCTTGCTTGATCTTACGATTGGATTGCGTGATATATGTGATTGAATTGCGTCCAGGAAGCGTGTTTCACCCGTAAATATCGCTCCCCTATACAATGTTAGCTATTTTAGCTCATTTATTTCTTTTTTATCTGTCTTTGGTAAATGATTTTTAAATTTTTACTGATTTCGTATATAGAATTACATGAGATTGCTTCATTGATCAGGATTTGTTTTGAATATGAAGTTCAAGCCAGGTCAACCAGTCATCCAATCCGGCTCCGGTTTTGCATGAAGTTTCATAGAATTGTAAGTCCGGATTAATTTTAAGTGCATTTTGTTTGACCGTCTCCATATCAAAATCCAGGTAATCCAGAAGATCAATTTTATTTATGATCATTACATCAGCTACACGAAACATAGCCGGATATTTAAGTGGTTTGTCATCACCTTCGGTCGTACTGAGCAAAATAACTTTTTTATCTTCACCCAGATCATAATTGGCGGGACAAACCAGGTTTCCAACATTCTCAACAACAAAAAGATCAAGATTATCAAGATCAAAATTCGGTAAAGCGTCCTGCACCAGTTTGGCTTCCAGATGACAACCACCATTTGTGATTATCTGCACCACCGGTATATTAAGTTTTGCGATTCTTTGCGCATCATTGTCCGTTTGTACATCGCCTTCAACGACTGCGATATTATGTTGTTGATTTAGTTTGGTCAGAGTCTGCTCCAGGAGACTGGTTTTACCGGAACCGGGTGAACTCAGAAGATTTATAGCAAAAATTTTCTTTTCATTAAATATTTTACGATTTTCCGCTGCAAATTCATCGTTCTTTTTTAGAATTTTTTTTTCAACAGTAACTACAGGCATTTATTCTACCTCCAGGTGACTGATTCTTAGTTCCTGTCCCTGAATTACATCCAGTTCAGATGAGTCACAATGCGGACAGACAAAGGTAAATTTTTTAATCTGAAATTCTTTTTTACAATTTTTACATTTTGACATCAATGGCAAAATTTTAATATCCAGCTTCGAACCGGCATACTTTGTATTTTCCGTAATCACATTATAACAAAATTCCAGAGATTCCGGTACGACGGCAACCAATTCTCCTATTTCCACAAATACATCCAATAGCTTATTGTCCTCACCATTCAACGTTTCATCAACGATATCAATGATGCTTTGGGCAAGTGACAGCTCGTGCATATCAGTTTTTCTTTTCCAGATAATTCAAAAGGCGACGCAGGCCAACCTGACCAATTCCCTGAACTGTAATAACCGATTTTTTTGTAATTATTTGTTCCAGTGTATTGAGTATATCATCGACCGATGAACAGGTGATTACCATTTTTTCCTTATTTTGAATTAATGAAATGCCTTTTCCAATAAACTCAGCATAATGACCGACGGTAATAAAACAATCAATAGGCAGAGCAGATAAAAAATAACCCATGTTTAAGTGCTGCTCTTCAATATTTACACCCAACTCGATCATGTCCCCGACAATATAAATCAACCGGTCGGCATAGGATTTAAATCCGACAATAGACCGTGCTGCTTTTGCTACAGAGCGGGGTGTGGCTTCATAACTTTCATCTATAACATAATTCCCGTTCATTTTATAGATTTTCCCCCTGCCACTGGGTAGTTGGTAGTTTGTCTGAAATGTTTCAAGTATGAATTCCAATGGTATCTCAAGTGCGACCAAAGCAGCAACTGCCGCAAGAAAATTATAAACATCACGGACACTGTAAACCGGAATAGTTACCGCAAATTTATCATTTAATACAAACCTGGTCCCGAGCGGACCCAGATGCTCAATATTAGACGCATAATAATCGCTGTTTTTACTCAATCCAAATTTAACAATATTTTTACTGGATATATGCTCACTTACTGCTGAGCAGAGCTCATCGTCCTTATTTAAAATGGCGACACCATCCCGGGCCAGAAATTTAACCACTTCCGATCGTTTTAGTGCCACATCGATCATACCGCCAATATACGAAAGATGCGCATCACCAATATTTGTTACGATCCCGATATTAGGTTTTATAATCCGCAATATTTCGGCAAAATTTTTACTGCGATGAAAATCAAATTCGAATACCGCAAAGTCATATTCAGGGGAAAGTTTTTCCAGAGTGGAAATATTATTCTTCCAGTTACCATAGCCATGATGATGATACAGAACCTTACCCTTCTGCTCAAGAATAGTCCGGATCATCGCTATAGTTGTTGTTTTACCTACATTTCCTGTTACACCAATTACCGGTGATTTAAAATTACGACGTAAATTGAGGTAGCGTTTACGGTCTTCTAAGCTTAATTTGCGAGCCATTATTTCCTAAATTTAGTTTAAAGAATTTAGGTCGGCATGATATCTAAATCAAGGAAGAGAATTTCTAAAAGCTGAAAAATTCCTGTGCTTTATGTAACCGGTCAATAAAATAATCCACTTCTTCGAAAGTATTGTAGAAATACAGACTGATCCGTGTTGTTGCTGCAATATTAAGTTTGCGCATGATGGGCTGGGCACAATGATGCCCGGCACGAACGGCTATACCTTCCTGATCGAGAAAATGAGAAAGATCATGAGGATGAATTTTACCGAGGTTAAATGAAATAACTCCGCCGCGCTCCGGCGCAGAACCATATATCACCATGTTCTCTATATTTTGCATTTTTTCCAACGCGTATGTGGTCAACTCCTGTTCATAAAGTGTTAAACGAACCATGCCAATGTTTTGCAGATAATCAATAGCAGCACCAAGACCAACCGCACCGGCAATATTGGGTGTCCCGGCTTCAAATTTATGCGGTATTTCGTTCCAGGTCGAATTCTCCAGCCAGACTGAACTGATCATTTCGCCGCCCCCCTGGTATGGATTCATATTCTCCAGAATCTGACTCTTTGCATAAAGCACACCAATTCCGGTAGGACCAAGCATCTTGTGTCCCGAAAATGCAAAAAAATCACAGTCAAGATATCCGACATCCACAGGTAAATGCGGAACACTCTGCGCTGCATCAAATAACACCGGTACTCCCCGATCGTGGGCCATCTGAATGATTCTTTTTACCGGATTAATAGTCCCGAAGACATTAGACATGTGGGTAATGGCTATCAGTTTTGTATCACTATTCAGTAATTGTTCAAATACCGGAAAATCAATCGTACCATCCGCTTTGAAAGGGATAAATTTTAATTTTGCACCTACTTCTTTAGCCAGGATTTGCCAGGGAATCAAATTACTATGATGTTCCATTTCACTCAGAATTATTTCATCGCCATGCGAGATAAATTTTCGACCCCAGGCACCGGCAACAAGGTTGATGGATTCTGTTGTACCACGTGTAAATATAATTTGTTTTGCGGATTCTGCACCTATGAACTCTGCTACTTTCTTGCGGGATGCTTCAAACGCACGGGTTGCCCGGTCACTTAATTCATGAATTCCCCGGTGCACATTCGCATTCTCATGCAGATAATAATGTGATATCCTGTCGATAACCTGGATTGGTTTTTGCGTTGATGCCGCACTATCGAAGTAAACAAGAGGTTTACCATGTATTTCTTCGCTTAATATTGGAAAATCTTTTCTGTATAAATTAGCATCAAACTTAACCCGTACTTCGGTTGCAACTTCTGCCATCGTGTTACCTCTTGCCTTAATTTTTGTCATCAATTATGCGTTCCCGGGTACAACCAGGGAACGAGGCTAAAGCATTCCCAGTTCAAGTTTTGCCGCATCGCTCATCATCTCCGGAGTCCATGGCGGTTCCCAAACGATTTCCACTTTCACGTGCTCTACTCCATCGATGGTCGATATTTTTGATTTCACCTCCTGGGGCAAGGATTCGGCGACCGGACAATTCGGACTGGTCAGTGTCATTTTAATATTAATATGACCATAATCATCCGCCTTTATCTCATAAACTAATCCCAGCTCATAGATATTCACAGGAATCTCGGGATCAAATATTGTTTGTATAATCTGCATTGCTCTTGACTCAAATTGCGCCGGTGTAATCTCTTTAGTTTGCATTTATTTGCCTATATTTGTTATAGTCCAAAAAGGACCAAGGTTCAAGGAACAAGGATCCGGTATTCCCGACAGGTCAGAATCTCTGCTTCGCTCCGACCAGTATCCAGAAACGAGTATCGAATAACTACCAATAGCTTATCGCCTATCGCTTATTGCCAACTGTCTACTCAGTGGATACCTCATCAGCTCCGGTCTTCAGGGCTGAATGCATCGCATGCCAGGCCAGGGTGGCACATTTCACACGTATCGGAAATTCAGCAACTCCGGCGAATGCGGCAAGTTTCCCAAGTTCTTCAAGATGATCCGGCGCATCTGCTTCACCGGTAACAACTTTATGAAACAACTGAAACATCTTTTCTGCCTCTTCAACCGTTTTACCTTTCACTTCCTGGCTCATTATCGATGCTGAAGATTTGGATATCGCACATCCGGATCCCTCAAACGCAATATCCGCAACTCTGCCATCTTCTACCTTTAAGTAGATAGTATAATGATCCCCGCAAAGTGGATTTGTGCCATCGGCCATACGATTGGCATTTTCCAGCTTATGAAAATTGCGCGGATTTTTATTGTGATCGAGGATCACTTCCTGGTATAAATCCCTCAAACCTTCCATGTGAAATCCTGTTTACTTGTGTGCAATTTATCTGCCAGGAGACCTGCGAGTTTATTTCTAAGTGACTCAATATTCACACGATCGATAACATCACCGGCAAAAGCATAAATTAATAAATGTCGTGCCTGATCCTTATCAATTCCTCTTGATCTGAGGTAAAAATATGCATCTTCATTAAGTTGTCCTACAGTGGCTCCGTGTGTGCAGCGTACATCATCCGCAAATATTTCCAGCTGCGGCTTTGTATTGATCGTTGCATCATCTGAAATTAAAATTGCATTATTATTCTGGATTGCATTTGTCTTTTGTGCATCCTGACGTACAAATATCTTTCCGTTAAATACACCACGGGCGTTATCATCCAGAATACCTTTGTATAATTCATCGCTTTGACAATTAGGCTTTGCATGATCAATTGAAGTATGATTATCGATATGCTGCTGATCTGTTCCAATATAAAGACCGTTCAGGACACAATTGATACCTTCGCCATCAAGTTTTGCATTAATATTATTACGTACCAGTCTGCCTCCAAACATGAAGTTATGTGACATATAATTGCTATCTTTTTTCTGATAAACATATGCCGAACTGATATGATAAGCGGAACTGTTTTCATTCTGGATTTTAAAATGTTCGACAGAGGCATTGGAATTTAAAACAATTTCGGTAACCGTGTTGGTAAAATATTCTTCTGTCCCCATCCCGCCATAAGTTTCAATAATTTTAACATCAGCACCCTGCTCCGCTATAAAAAGATTTCTGGGTGCGGTGAATGTTTTTTTCAGGCCGTCATTTATATGGATAATATGAACCGGTTTATTCACCACCACATTTTTCGGTACAATTATCATAACCCCATCATCGATAAAAGCAGTATTCAATGCAGTAAACGTATCCATTTCTGAAGGAATATATTGTGACAAGGCGCTGCCCGGATCACCAGTGTTGTTTTTTAAATATTCCCGTATGGATATAATCCGGAAATTTTTAGAAGCATCATCAATGAAAGATAATTCTCTTTGTAAATTACCGTTCACAAAAACCAGCTGGTAGGTGTCCAGGTCCGGTATCTTATAGACTTCAATATCCATATCTGAAAGACCGGCCTTATCCGTAAACTCAAAATTAGTTTTAGTTAACGGCCGGATATCGGTGTACTTCCATTCTTCATCTCTCATAGTCGGAAATCCGGATTGTGAGAATTGTTTTATTGCCTGCCTGCGAATTTGATGGACCTGTTGTTTACTCTGCCCGTTCAGACCTTTTTCCATCTGGCTGAACAGATTCAAATACCACTCACTATTTCCTGCGATTCTTTCTTTACTCACTTATCAAACCTCCACTGCTTCCGCTTTTCTCAACCAGTCATAGCCTTTTTCTTCAAGCTCAAGTGCCAGTTCTTTTCCACCGGATTTAATTATCCTGCCTTCTGAGAGGACATGAACAAAATCCGGTACGATGTAATTTAGCAAACGCTGATAATGTGTAATTAAAATAAACGCGTTATCTTCTTTTTTAAGTTTATTCACACCATTGGCTACGATGCGCAGCGCGTCAATATCGAGGCCGGAATCTGTTTCATCCAGTATAGCCAGTTTTGGCTCAAGAACAGCCATCTGGAAAATTTCATTTTTCTTCTTTTCTCCACCAGAAAATCCTTCATTCACAGGCCGGTTGAGTAATTTCTGGTCGATTTCGACCAATTGCATTTTTTTCTTCACCAGACCCAAAAAATCCATGGCATCAATTTCATCCAATCCCTGATGTTTCCTGATTTCATTCAGACTGGATTTTAAAAAATACATATTACTGATCCCAGGTATCTCAACCGGATACTGAAAGGCGAGAAATATACCCTCCCGGGCGCGTTCTTCCGGGGCCATTTCCAGTATATCCCTGTTTTGATATAAAATTTCACCCGCGGTGACTTCATATCCTTCTTTTCCCGCAAGTACATTAGCAAGGGTACTTTTCCCTGATCCGTTTGGTCCCATTATCGCATGTACTTCGCCTGGTTTTACTTCCAGATCAATTCCCTTTAATATCTGATTACCGCCAACACTGGCGTGCAGATTTATTATCTTTAACATCTCATTCCTCTATTTTTCTTTTTCATTTATTAACATCTGTTCCAATAAAGGCAAAAAGGCTAAAGGTTCAAGGAACAAGGATCAAGGCCCCATGCCTTTAGTCTTTGGCCTATTGCCTATCGCATATCGCCAATTGCCTACCGGCATCATCCCACACTTCCCTCCAGACTAACCGCCAGTAAATTCTGTGCTTCGACGGCAAACTCCATAGGTAATTCCTTGAATACTTCTTTACAATAACCGTTTACTATCATATTTATCGCATCTTCTGTCGATATTCCCCGCTGGTTGAGATAAAAAATCTGATCTTCGCCAATTTTTGATGTCGTGGCTTCATGCTCTACACTGGAGGAAGTATTTCCCACTTCAATATATGGAAATGTGTGTGCACCGCATTTATCACCAATCAACAGAGAATCACATTGCGAATAATTTCTGGCATTTAGGGCTTTTTTTGCCACACGCACCAGACCACGATAGGAATTCTGACTCCGGCCGGCCGAAATTCCCTTTGATATAATTGTGCTTTTTGTATTTTTACCCAGGTGGATCATTTTAGTCCCGGTATCGGCCTGCTGATAGTTATTGGTCAGCGCCACCGAGTAAAACTCACCCGTGGAATTGTCACCCTGCAACAACACACTCGGATATTTCCAGGTAATGGCCGAGCCGGTCTCAACCTGGGTCCAGGATATTTTTGAGTTAACGCCGCGGCAGGCTCCGCGTTTGGTAACAAAATTAAAGATCCCGCCTTTACCATCCTTATCACCGGGGTACCAATTCTGCACTGTGGAGTATTTAATTTTTGCATTATCCAGCGCTACGAGTTCAACTACCGCTGCATGCAGCTGGTTTTCATCACGCATCGGAGCCGTACAACCTTCCAGGTAACTGACATAACTGCCCTCATCCGCAATGATCAATGTGCGTTCAAACTGCCCGGTATTAGCTGCATTGATTCGAAAATATGTGGATAATTCCATCGGACACCGGACACCTTTGGGTATATAGACAAATGAACCATCGCTGAAAACGGCTGAATTAAGTGCCGAGAAAAAATTATCAGTTGCCGGAACAACAAAGCCCAGATATTTCTGCACCAGATCCGGATGATTCTGCACTGCCTCGGAAAATGGACAAAAAATAATTCCCAGTTCCGAAAGTTTGTCTTTAAAAGTAGTCGCAACCGAAACACTGTCAAAGACGGCATCCACGGCAACCCCGGTCATCATTTTCTGCTCATCAAGTGGTATACCCAGTTTTTCATACGTTCTTAGTAATTCAGGATCGACCTCATCCAGACTATCCAGTTTTTTCATTTTTTTCGGTGCGGAATAGTATACGATATCCTGATAATCCAGCGGTGGATATTTCACATTTGGCCATCGTGGCTCTGTCATCTTCTGCCATTGGTGAAAAGCTTTAAAACGCCACTGCAGCATAAAATCCGGTTCATTTTTCTTTTCCGAAATCAAACGGATAATATCTTCATTGAGACCCTTTGGTATTGAATCCGCTTCAATATCGGTTACAAATCCATATTTATATTCCTGATTTGTCAGGTCTTCTATATATTTTTGTTCTTCACTCATACCGGGTGCCTTTCTGTTCCCCTGCTCTGAATTTGAAGTAATGGTTTTATCACAGCATATTTATCTCTGAAATCTTTTAATGTGATGCTTTTAAAAAAATTTGTTAATTCTAATTGAATAAATTCCATTGGCGTTTTTATATTGCAATAGTCCAGCTGATTGCAACCGCACTCATCACCGGCACGACAATCAACAAGATGAATCGGTCCTTCTACGGCTTTTATTATCAGATTGAAATTAATTTTTTCGGGCGGTAATGCCAACCTATATCCGCCCTTGACACCCTGCTGCGAGATAATCAGTTCGTCCCTGGCCAGACTTTGCAGTACCTTACCCAAAAGTTCACGTGGCAGATTATATTTTGCCGACAAGTCCTTTGCTGTAACCAATTCGCCGTTATCGGCAACAGCCATATCCATTATCGCAATCACCGCATATTCTGTTTTTTTACTAAATTTTAACATAGCATTAATAAAATACGACCTTTTTAGTCCTATTTCAACATTAAAGGCATTATTTTTATTCCGATGTTTTTATGGAGGCGTGACAATTGGCAATTGGCTATCGACAATAAGCGATAGGCAATAGGATAAAGACAGAAGTATTTGCGCTCCCAGACACAACTTGGGAACGGGGGCATAAGATTTACAATATAATGGGAATATTTATTGCATACTTATGCGTTATTTTGTATGTTTATTGATATTTTATTAAAAAGAGATATGATGTTATTATCCACCCTCCCATACGTTGCCCAGCTTATCCGGGCCTGCCGCCGGTTCACCGGCGTCATTTCTTCAATTTTCCGACGACCGTAATTACCCACGGTTAAAATACTTAAATAATATATTTTTAATTATTAACATAGCACAGAAGATATTCCAATATGAATATATATGATATTGAAATTAAGATAGCAAATAAAGATTACGAACATTATGCTGAAGAAATTTGCAGAGTGATAGCAGAATCAACCCGGAAAAGAGGCACCGGAATTGCAAAAAGAGAACCGCAATATATTTTAGAAAAAATAGATCGGGGTAAAGCTATTATTGCCCTGACAGAAGATAAAATTTTTGCCGGATTCTGTTATATTGAATCCTGGGGTACAGATAAAAAATTTGTTGTAAATTCCGGACTGATTGTCGCCAAAGAGTTCCGTGGCATTGGTCTGGGTAAAAAGATCAAGAAAGCGATCTTTGAATTATCGCGAGAAAAATATCCGGATGCCAGACTTTTTGGTATTACCACGAGCCCGGCGGTAATGAAGATTAATTATGCCCTGGGCTACAGACCGGTAGCAATCAGCCAGTTGACCGATGATGATGAATTCTGGAATGGCTGTAAAAGCTGTCAAAATTATGACATTCTGCAAAGAACAAAAAGATCCCATTGTCTGTGTACAGCCATGCTATTCGATCCGGAAGAGTACATTCAAATTGAAAGCCAGGATAATAAAACTATTAAGAAATTAAGTGCTTAATTTACCTGATCTATTCATACCGCAGCCCAAGGCTGCAATCAAATCTAAGACAAAAGGTATAAGGTATAGGGTAAGTGGAAGAAGTCGGTGCTTAGATAATGTTAGCAATTATAAATCCTCTACGAGGTTAATAATCTTGTTCATTCTAACAGTATGAAAGAAAAAAAATGGTTACACAGAGTAAAAAAATTTACTAATCGCCCCGGCGATCCGTTGGAAATAATAAAGTTTTTAGTTACAATAGCATAAACCACAGTGCGTTCCCAGGTACAACTTGGGAACGAGGGTAGTAACTGATCGGAATTTTTTAATATGATAAAAGCAGGTATTATTGGTAGTGCCGGATATGTTGGCGGAGAATTAATCCGGATACTTCTGCAGCACCCGGATGTCTCGCTTGAATTTGTCCAAAGCAACAGCCATGCCGGACAGAATTTATCTTCTGTACATCCTGATTTAGTGGGAGAAACGGAACTTATCTTTAGCGCAAAAATCCGTACGGATGTGGATGTGATTTTTCTGGCTCTGGGTCACGGAGAATCACAAAGATTCCTGACCGGGCATGATTTCCCTGAGAATTTACATCTGATTGATATGAGTCAGGATTTCAGAATAAGCGGCGAAGCGACCGGATTTGTTTACGGCCTGACAGAATGTAATTATCAGCAAATTAAACAGGCGAAGCATATTGCCAATCCCGGGTGTTTCGCGACAGCCATTCTATTAGGACTGGTTCCGCTTGCAGAGAATAGTTTACTGACCAATGATATACATGTAAGCGCCGTAACCGGATCAACGGGCGCCGGACAAAAACAGACGGATACCACCCATTTCAGCTGGCGATACTCAAATATTTCAGTCTATAAAGCCTTTGAGCATCAACATTTGGCTGAAATTAATTATCTGCTTGACAATGTAAGCAATACACAGATCCCTGATATTCAGTTTTTACCATTCCGGGGAAATTTTACACGTGGAATTCTGGCAGCCAGTTACCTCAAATGTCAACATGCTTTGCCTGATATTATAGAGATGTATTCCCGGTATTATGCACAAAGTCCTTTTGTAATAATAAGCGAAGAGAATCCGGATATTAAGCAGGTTGTGAATACTAATAAATGCCTGTTATTTTTTGAGAAACATGACGACACGCTGTTAATTATTTCAGTCATTGACAATATGGTTAAGGGGGCAGCGGGCCAGGCAATTCAAAATATGAACGTCATGTTCGGATTAAATGAATCCAGAGGATTGAAACTAAAGGCAAGTGTTTTCTAACTTGGTTAATTCATACCGCAGCCTTCTGCTGCAATCAAATTATTTGAGTATCACGAAGATCACGAAGTTTAAAAAACATGTATCCACGAATTAAAAATAAATAATATTAAAAATCCGCGGAAATCCGTTTAATCCGCGTAATCAGCGTGCC
>CAYULK010000043.1:0-15778 GCA_964445625.1 uncultured Calditrichota bacterium | reverse complement strand
CAAAACAGGTAATTGGATGTAATTCTATGTAATCTTATTAGATGTTAATTTTAAATCATAACTTTAGTATTATCAGCGTATTATGTTGTTTACTTTGAGGTTGTGTAAAATACTAGAAAGGGACATAAAATCCCTTGGATATTCTGTATATTGGTAAATTGATTGGCGAGATATTTGGTAAATAATGGTGCGGAATAAATCGGATAAAGTTAGAAAAAACAAGAGATAACGTTTTGACTTCTCATCTTAAATGATGTATTCTTTTTGTTGAACTTAGCTGATTGACCACCGGACTGAAAAATCGCCTTCTTGATTGAAGGCAGGCGATTGATATCTTATTCTGCAAACTAAGGCTTTTCTATCCGGAATACCGGCCGGATATCAACAGGAAGATCATTCAACCTGGCCCGGAGTTCTTTTATAGGATCAGAATTAACGGCATATTTGTCAATTAGTGCTATTGCTCCGGCGTAATCTCCCTCTGCCTGGATCATCAGTAATTTCGTCGCAAGTTCTTTTACTCCCGCACTAACTTTCTCCAGGTTAACACGAACGAGTTTTGATTCCCGGTTATATTCGTAAACACCTTTTTCCAGAAAATAATTAAATATTATTGCATTTCCTGCGCCATGTGCTTCATCGATACCGAACCTGATTGATCTTAATACACCGGGTAAAAAAGTGATGTAAATCTCCTTCTCAAACCCAGGCGCATAAATACCTTTTTCGATCATGAAAAGATTATTATACATACCCAAAACATCCGCTTTGCATTCTTCCAGTTTTGAATAGGTCTCTTTTAATTCAATCTTTACCTCAGTATCCCTTCCGTCTATCTTAATTTTTCCCGGACCGACACCGTGCGACATTTCATGCATCAGGGTATGATTAAAAAACCCGTCGAAAGTAACATGTGGTAATTGCTCCGGATCCAGGATGAGTTGTGATATCGGCATGAGCAGTTTACTAAATTTCGCCTCGTGAATATTTTTAAGCATTACTTTTTTTGAACCCTTGGCTTCCCTTACACGTTCATCATTTGGAAGATTGAAGGCCAGGGTCTGGACCCCTGCTTTTGTGTCACCGGCTGAAAATACTTCCTGAACCACCACCATCGGAGATTCCGAGCCGCGATTGAAGTTTTTGTGCTTGTCAGGTATCGGCAGATTGTCTTCCATGTCGTTTAAAAATGAAGTAAATTTATCCAGTTTTTTACTTTCGACCGGATCCTTTATAGTTATGAAACATTCGAAGGCGGCTTTATAATTAAATAAGCGATCTTCATAAACTTCATAGGGGCCGATAATGACTTCAATTGTATGATCTTTCAAATCCATCCAGGCCATATCGCTTTCGTAATAATCGTTGCTCTGCAACGCTTTTGCCCTGGTAAGCAGATATTTACTGAGAGTTACATTGTCAGCATACCCTGCAGCCTCTGTCAACAGGGAACTGATTTTAGTTAATTTATCTTTATAATATTCAGAATAGGGTATCGCAACCAGTTTGTCATCCTGCCGGCGAATTACTGTGAACTCGGAGGTAAAAGATTCCCTATCCCCGGGATGTTGCTCCAGCCAGTTCTCAAATTCTTCCTTTGTCATATCTGCGGGATAAAAATTTGCGCCCAGGGGTTGATCAGCAGAGCCGATAAAGGGACGACGTTCATCCAACCGGTCAAAAGGCCCGAACATAATATTAAAATAATTGAGCTCATTTTTAGCTTTGGGATCGGAATTTTTCAGGAGCTCATCCCGAATCTGAATATTCTTCGAATAAACCTGTTCAAGAAATAATTCATCTATGATCTTAGCGGCCACAAATAGTTTTTCAACTACTTTTTTTTGTCTGTCATCTAAAAGTGACTCATCGTATTTGATTTCGGTTTCGGAAAATTGGGAAATTTTTTGCATCAGATTTTCTCCTTCCACGGATTGTTCGGTTTTACACCCCGTAATCGAAAAAATCAGGATTGTTGTCGCCAAAATTATAATCGTTTTAAACATCTCAGTTCTCCTATCATATATTATCAATATAGCCCTCTGCAAAATAGCATTTTATGTCATCCTGAATTTATTTAAGGATCTCTGACTTCAATAATACAAGTCTTCTTTAACGCAGAGACGCTGAGTTCGCCGAGTACCGCAGAGTTATAAATATTTATTCTTTCAGATTGTTTATAACCCGATATATTGCTATGGCGGATCAAATTATTTTCTCTGATAATTCGTTCTCACGCATAATAAATAATACTTTTCTTTGCGTTTTTTGCGATCTCCGCGTTTAATTTTCTATACATAGTAATCCCTGAGTTGTACTTGGAAACGCACAATTCAAGAAATTTTGTTGCGGCGTATGTATAGAGCGGTAATGTCATCGCTCTGAGGTGTGTCTCCGGTAAAATCAAGAATATCATCGATCAGTAGATTTATAAAATCCTGTGATGATAATCTGCTATTCTTCCTGTAAAATTTTTTTAAGGGACGAAGGTCATCATATTCATTGTCATCTTTATCCATTGCTTCAGTGACACCATCCGTGTATAATAAAACACTCTCTCCCGGATTAATAATGACTTTCTCGCTGGTATAGGGAAAGCCCGATCCTACCATACCAAACGGGATACCACCTACACTCAATTCTTTAATTTTACCACTTTCATCCATCATATAAATAGGATTATGTCCGGCATTTAAGGATTCGATCTCGCCACTCACCGGATTAAGAATTCCGATGTAAAAGGTAATATATTTATCTGATGTCGATGCATCATAAATAACTTTATTGAGCCGTGAAGCGAGTTCGGTCAGGGGTAGATTGTTTTCCAGGTAAGCAGAAAGTGATGCATGCAGACTGCTTACCAAAAGGGCTGCCGATACTCCTTTGCCTGATACATCGGCAATAATCAGCGCGTACCGCTCATCCTGCAATTTAATGCAATCATAATAATCACCACCGACCATTTTGGTTGGAATATTGATGCCGGCAATATCATAACCCGCAATATCAGGTAAACGATCCGGGATAATCTTCTGCTGAATGGTGCCGGCAACCTCAATATCCTGATCAATACGTTGTTTTTCCAACGCCTCCTGGTGCAGATAGTTATTTTCAAGGGCCACATTTAACTGCCGGCTAAAGGCATCGAGAAGTAATTGATCTGTTTCGTCAAAGGCCACATATCCCTTACGACTTTCTTTGTTAAATAGCTTAAATGAATAAATACTTCCCAGAAAGCGGAAACTGGTTCCAATATAATTTCCCTCCTTTTCCAGCTTACGATACTGAAAATCTGAGGGAAATAATATCTTATCAACAAGGCGGTTCTTTTTCGTAATGCGTAACATCCCGCGTGAGGCATTGGTCAGAGCTACAACCCTTTCCAGCGCCAGATGATGCAGAGAGGAATGTTGCTCAAGTCGGGAGATCTCAATACCGGTGTCAATCAGGCTGTTCAGCTGCAGTACTCTCTGGTTCAGGGAGAATACAAAATCTTTCTCCTTTTGCCGGTTTTTAAATGTCTGGTAAGCACTGTCCAGTAATTGAAGAAATAATTGTAATGAAATTTTATCAAAATCTGAATATTCAGATTTGTCCATTTTGTTACCAAGCATCAGACCAAAGCGGGCTTTATTCGTCAGAGGTAAAATAACAATAACTTTTTCATCGCTTGCCTCCGGATACCTGATAAAAAGGGATTCTTCCTCGGGCAGTTCCGCAGATAATTCAGAACTCTCCCTAAAAGATAAAAACAGTGTTTGCCATTCCTTATCTTTGGTATTTCTGTAAAACAGATTAACATTCACTGTCAAAAGACTACCCCGGAGGATCTGACAGAAATGTTTTGCCAATTCCGACAATGATTTAACCCGGGAGAGGATGTCAAATCCTTCCTGAAGTGCCTGAGTCTGAAAAGCCAGGCGTTCCAGTAATTGGTCAGTGTTCATTAATAAAATATTTTATTGTTTAAAAAATGAAATATGAAACAGCAATTTCCCATCCCGGAATCTGTCATACTGAACTTGGTTCAGGATCTTTTTGTTTCAAATATTGGATTCTGAAACGAGTTCAGAATGACATTCAAATTTAAACTTGAATTCTCTAAATTTTCTTATTTATCGAAAAAAGCCAGTGCATCTTCTACCGAATTTTCTTTGGCAGCAAAATTAAACAGCCCCATGATAGTCAGGGTTTTTTGAATTGCCGGATCCATATTGGTAAACACCAGTTTCCCAAAGGAATCATTTAATTTTTCAATAATTTCGATTAAGAAAGAAATCCCAATCGAATTTACAACTTTTGAATCGGCAAGGTTTATAATAATTTTGTGTGTTCCCTGGTCAAAATGCTTATTAAACTCAGCTGTTATTTTTTCGCCACCGGTATTGTTCACATAGCCTGAGGTAGTCATTATAAGGCAGTCGTCTTTAATTTCAGAAGTTAATTTTAATTCTTGTTCCATTCTTTTTCCCTTAGATTAAATGTTTTATAATCGTTATCTTTGTTCCGTCATCGCCGGATTCAATAATAAAATCATCCGACATGGATTTCATTAATTTAAGTCCCCATCCGCGCTTACTCTCTGCGCCGAGCTTTTGATGGATATTAGGATCTTCAATTTCTTCCGGTTTAAATCCTTTGCCATAATCACGGACAAATATTGTCAATTTTTCCTTAGTCATCGTAAATTCAATATCCACACTCGGGTGTTTCTGCCCGGAATGCTCTAGGGCATTGATTACAGCTTCGGTTACCAGAATGCGACCTTCACAGATCTTTTCATCACTAATTCCGAGATGCTTCGCCATCCTTTCCAATCCTTCGACCAGAACCAGCTCGATATCAGGAATATTAGGTAAGGACATCTTTAATTGAATGTTTTCACTCATTGATGATTCCTTCACAGTTAACGTGCATCCGTTTATAGTTTTAATGGTCTAATTTACTAATTATTTAGTCTAATATCATGAATTTGGATTAAAAACCCACCCCCGTTTTCCCTCTCCCTATTTGGATTTAAAGGGGGAGAGTTAGCAAAACTTTTACTCTCTGAGAATATATATCGCAAAGATGCAACGATATTTATGGCACGCCGATGACGCTGATAAAGCTGATTCTCGCGGATTTTTAATATTATATTTTTTAATCCGTGTTAATCCGTGGATAAAAGTTTTTTAGGCACTTTAGATCACTTATAACTTTAGTCACTTGCAGTTTACCGCGTTATGAATAGGTCAGGTTAACACCAATAATTACATATCAAATTTGATAACGATATTTAAGGCAATTTTATTTTGTGTATTGCAAAAATCTTTCGGATATCTTTAATTATTAGGTAAAAGGCCCAAGGAACAAAAAGACTCTATGCCATTTATAAAATGTAAAAGGACTTTAAGTGACGATGACACTAAGGGAATATTTTTTGAAAATATTAGTTTAGACTCTTTACATAAGGGAAATATTTACTTATATTTAAATGCAATATTATAAACGAAATAGAATAATTATGCTTCGCACGGTTTTTAATACAATTTCTTTCCGTAATCTGTTAGACGGCATGAGCAATCACCGTGTAGCTGATTTATCCAATCTCAACCTCCATATCATTCTTCTTATTGGGATTATTATACTTAGCCTTATTATTATAGGTTAATTAAAGCCAATCCCAAATCAGTCTAATATTTAAATATTTTTTGTTCTGTTTTGGGGTTGGCCCCAGGCAGGAAAATGTATACAGGGGTTATTTTAATTGATGGAGTATTAATGCGATCTGATTTAATTAAAACCGGTTTTGAACGCGCACCACACCGCAGTCTGTTGAAAGCAACAGGTATGATTAAAAGTGATGATGATTTTAAAAAACCGTTTATCGGAATTTGTAATTCATATATTGATTTAATTCCAGGTCATGTGCATCTGCAGGAATTTGGCAAAGTCGTAAAAGATGCGGTCCGCGAGGCCGGAGGGGTTCCATTCGAATTTAATACCATTGGTGTTGATGACGGAATTGCCATGGGCCATATCGGGATGCGATATTCCCTGGCCAGTCGGGAGCTGATAGCTGATTCAGTAGAAACTGTTGTGGAAGCCCATCGCCTGGATGGTATAGTCTGCATCCCAAATTGTGATAAAATTGTTCCCGGTATGCTGATGGGTGCTGTCCGGGTGGATATTCCGGTGATATTTGTCTCTGGTGGACCTATGAAGGCCGGCCGGTTGCCGGGTGGAAAAAAAGTCGACCTTATATCTGTATTTGAGGGTGTTGGCAAATACCAATCAGGTGAGATAAATGATAACCAGTTAAAAGAACTGGAAAATTTCGGCTGTCCGACCTGCGGATCATGTTCGGGTATGTTTACAGCAAATTCCATGAATTGCCTGATGGAAGCCCTGGGTCTGGCCTTGCCGGGAAACGGTACGATCCTGGCTGTTGATCCCAAACGTCATGATCTTTGCCGAAATGCAGCAAAACAAATTATTAACCTCGTGGAAAACGATGTAAAGCCTTCGGATATATTGACCAGACAGGCATTTAATAATGCATTTGCACTTGATATGGCTATGGGTGGCAGTACCAATACAATTCTGCATGCCCTGGCAATTGCTAGTGAAGCCGGGTTGAAGATTGACTTACATGAATTAAATGATCTGTCACAAAAAGTTCCATACATATGTAAGGTAAGTCCCGCGACCGGTGAAGTACATATGGAGGATGTGGATCGGGCCGGTGGTATATCGGCCATCCTGAAAGAGCTGACAAAAAAAGAGGGGGTTATTGATCAATCAGCAATAACTGTAACCGGGAAAACAATTGGCGAAAATATTGCCTCTGCCGGGATTAAGGATGATAATGTTATACGTACTCTCGAAAAGCCATATTCAGAAACCGGTAGTTTGGCCGTACTGTTTGGAAATCTGGCTCCAAATGGTTCAATTGTAAAAGTCGGTGCGGTAGATCCGAAAATGATGATTCACCGCGGACCGGCGCGAATTTATAATTCACAGGATGAGGCGATGAAGGGTATTATGGGCGGAATGGTAAAAACCGGTGATGTAGTGGTTATCAGATATGAAGGGCCGCGGGGAGGTCCTGGTATGCCGGAAATGCTCTCACCAACCAGTGCCATCATGGGGATGGGACTGGGAAATAAGGTTGCTTTAATCACTGATGGCCGGTTCTCAGGTGGTACACGCGGTGCTTGTATCGGGCATGTTTCGCCGGAAGCGGCAGATGGTGGACCTATAGCTGCCTTAAAGGAAGGTGATATCATCTCGATAGATATTCACAACCGTAAACTTGATGTGGAGATTTCGGATTTTGAGTTGCAGAACAGGATTCAAAATTTAAAACCATTTGAATTAAAAATAAAAAAAGGCTATCTGGCACGATATGCCTGGATGGTCACATCGGCAAATACAGGTGCCGTTTTAAAAATACCTGAATAAATATAATACAGGAGTAATTATGGCAGCTAGCAAACAGAAACTCATTGGTGCAGATATATTTTTTGAATGCCTTAAGAAGGAAAAAGTTGAAGTCATATTTGGATATCCGGGTGGTGCAAATCTAAAAATCTATGAAAAACTTTATGATGTGAAATTCTTAAAGCATATTCTGGCACGCCATGAACAAGGTGCTACACATATGGCCGAAGGATATGCCAAAGCAACCGGAAAAGTAGGGGTTGTGCTGGTGACCTCCGGGCCGGGCGCCACGAATACTGTAACCGGAATTGCTGATGCATACATGGATTCGGTACCTATCGTAGTATTTACCGGACAAGTCGCGACTCATTTGATAGGTAATGATGCCTTTCAGGAAGCGGATATTGTCGGAATCACCCGCCCTATTACCAAGCATAGTTTTTTGGTGCGCGACGTAAAAGATATGGCTCCAATGATTCGTAAGGCTTTCTATATAGCTGCCAGTGGCCGGCCGGGCCCTGTTTTAGTTGATCTGCCTAAAGATGTGATTGGCTCTACCTGTGAATTTGATTTTCCTGAAAAAATAAATATTCGCGGATATAAACCCAATATTACGGGGCATAAAAATCAAATTAAAAAAGCAATAAATATGGTCGCCAATGCCAAGAGACCTTTATTGTATGTCGGTGGTGGAGTTATCATGTCCGGCGCCGCAAATGAACTACGAGAATATGCCCGGACAAATAATCTACCTGTCACGATGACATTACAGGGGCTTGGTGCATATCCCGGCACCGAAAAACTCTCACTTGGCATGCTGGGCATGCATGGTACTTACTGGGCCAATCAGGCGGTCAATCAATGCGATGTTCTTGTCGCTCTTGGTGCAAGATTTGATGACCGGGTGACGGGAAAAGTAGATACATTTGCCGCCAAAGCATTTAAAATTCATGTTGATATCGATACAAGCGCAATCGATAAAAATGTCCTGGTCGATCTTCCGATTGTGGGAGATGTAAAAGGTGTGCTTTCAGAAATGATTAAACTGAAGCCCGGTAAACCGGATGTCGATGACTGGTGGAAACAAATAGCGAAATGGAAGGAAGAATGCCCGCTGCATTATGAGAAAAATGACGGAAATTTACGCATGGAATATGTGCTTGAAAAAATTTCCGATAAAACTAAGGGCAAAGCAGTGATAGTTTCAGATGTAGGGCAGCATCAAATGTGGACCGCACAATATTATAAATTTGAAAATCCACGTTCAAATCTTACCAGCGGTGGTTTAGGCACAATGGGCTTTTCTGTACCCGCATCGATTGGAGCCTCGTATGGTGTTAAAGATCGTCCGATATTGTCGATCAGCGGAGATGGCGGATTTCAAATGAATATTCAGGAACTGATCACTGCAGTATATTATAAACGCCCGGTAAAGTTTATTATATTAAACAATAGTTTCCTGGGAATGGTACGACAGTGGCAGGAATTATTTCATGCCGAAAAATATAGTTTTACCGATCTCAATGCAAGCAATCCCGATTTTGTAAAAATTGGTGAGGCTCTGGGAATTCCATCATGGCGTGCTGAGAAGGATGAAGATGTGGATGCGGTACTTGATAATTTACTAAAAGTTAATAATGGACCATCATTAGCCGAATTCAGAGTCGTAAAGGAGGATATGGTCTTCCCGATGGTACCATCCGGAGCTTCCATTTCAGATATGATGCTAAAAAGACTTAACCCGAAAAGGATGGTATAATTATGAAACATACGATTTCAATTTTGGTTGAAAATACTTTTGGGGCGTTTGACCGGATTGCGACGATGTTCAGCGCCAAGGGATTTAATCTGCACAGCCTGTCGGTTGGTGAGACCGAAATACGTGATATTTCCCGCATGACAATTGTCACCTCCGGTGATGATCAGATTATTGCTCAGGTGGTCAAACAGCTGAATCGCCTGGTCGATACAATAAAGGTTATCGATCTGAGCGGGGAAGAAAGAACTGAACGGGAATTGGCTCTGATCAGTGTCAACTATCAGTCCGCATCACTGGAAGAACTTAAAAATATCAGTGACATTTTTCGTGGTAAGGTAGTGGATATTAATAATAAAACCATCACACTGGAAATTACAGGTCCGCCGGCAAAAGTGAATGCGGCGGTTAATGTACTTATGCCATATGGAATTCTTGAAATGGTCAGATCCGGTACGGTCGCATTACGACGCGGAGAACAGAAAAAAGCAAAAAAGAAAGAGATAGATACAATAACAATTTAGGAGGATTTTGAATGAAGGTATATTATGATGCGGACACATCAATTGAACCGCTCGCTACAAAAAAAATAGCTATTCTGGGGTTTGGCAGTCAGGGGCACGCACATGCTTTAAATTTGCGCGATTCCGGAATGAATGTATGTATTGCAGAAGTAAAGGGCGGAAAAGCCTGGAAAAATGCGGAAGAAAGCGGATTTGAGGTTTTGGAGGCCGTAGATGCAGTGAAAAAATCAGATATAATCATGGTATTATTACCTGATCAGATTCAGAAAAAGGTATATGATGAAGCTGTTGAACCTAATCTTAGGGAAGGTAATACCCTCGTCTTTGCCCACGGATTCAATATTCATTATAAACAGATAGTCCCTGCTGAAAATATAAATGTAATGATGATTGCACCTAAAGGTCCCGGGCATCTGGTAAGACGCACTTTTACTGAAGGAAGCGGCGTGCCCTGTCTCATTGCTGTGCATCAGGATTATTCCGGTGATACAAAAGGTATGGCTCTTGCCTGGGCGAAGGGAATTGGCGGAACCAGAGCAGGTGTTATCGAGACCAATTTTAAAGATGAAACGGAAACTGATCTTTTTGGTGAGCAGGCCGTGCTCTGTGGCGGTTCGGCTGAACTCATAAAAGCTAGTTTTGAGACGCTTGTCGAAGGGGGATATCCGGAAGAGCTGGCCTATTTTGAATGCATGCATGAACTGAAACTCATCGTCGATCTGTATTATGAAGGTGGTCTTACTCGTATGAACCACTCAGTCAGCGATACCGCTGAATATGGTGGTATGGTTAAAGGGCCGAAAATAATTACACCAGAAACAAAGAAAGCTATGAAAAAAATACTGGAAGATGTGCAGAATGGTCAATTCGCAAAAGAATGGTTAGAGGAATATGCAAACGGGCAGCCGGAAATGGAAAAACTGCGCAGGGAAACAAAAGAGCATCCGATTGAAAAAGTAGGTGCAAAACTCCGCGAAATGATGTCCTGGGTTATCCGGAAAGATAAAGATGGGGTTGATGTATGACCAGTAAAGTAACTCTGTTACCCGGCGATGGTATTGGCCCCGAGGTAATGGAAGCAGCCGTAAAGGTTTTACATCACGTTGCAGAACGTTTTAATATGAACTTTGAAGTAACTGAAAAAGCAATTGGTGGTGATTCAATTGATCGGTTTGGTACACCACTTCCGGATGATACGATTGAAGCGTGCTCAAATTCGGATGCGGTGTTGCTTGGTGCGGTCGGTGGCCCGCAATGGGAAAATGTGGAGCATCATATGAAACCGGAAGCCGGGTTGCTAAAAATACGAAAATCACTGGAATTATTTGCCAATATTCGTCCGGCTAAAATTTATCCGGCTTTTATGGATGCGTCATCCCTCAAAAAAGAAGTGCTGGAAGGTGTTGATTTTATTGTACTTCGTGAACTGACCGGAGGGATCTATTTTGGAAATCCGCGCGGTGCAAATCAGGAAAAGGGCTGGAATACAATGGTCTATCATAAATACGAGATAGAACGAATCGCAGAAATGGCGTTCCAGACTGCTAGAGAACGTGGAAAAGTCGTTATTTCGGTTGATAAAGCAAATGTCCTTGATTGTATGCAGTTTTGGAGATCAACTGTCGCTGGGGTACATAAAAAATATCCGGATATTGAACTGAAAAATATGTATGTCGATAACGCCGCTATGCAGATTGTACGGGAACCATCACAGTTTGATGTTATTGTTACATCTAATATGTTTGGCGATATTATCAGTGATATTGCCGGAATGATTACAGGCAGTCTTGGTATGTTGCCATCGGCCAGTATTGGTACAGATCATGCGCTGTATGAACCGGTTCATGGCAGTGCACCGGATATTGCCGGCCAGGATGTGGCCAATCCCATTGCCATGATATCCTCCGTAGCAATGATGTTCGCATATTCATTTCAGATGACCAAAGCCGCCGAAGTGATTGAGGAGGGTATTTCCCGGACATTGAGTCAGGGGTATCGCACAAAGGAAGTCTTCAGTAAAGAAACGACCCTGGTTTCCACATCGAAAATGACAGAAAAGATAATGGAATGTATTGAAGAGGTTATCAATGAACAGGCATTGGGGGTGTTTACGCTGTAGAACGCTTTGAAAGCGTCCCGTATCTAATGTAGTGCAGTAGGCAAATTCTCGATACTCGATTCTCGATGCTGGATATTGGTTTCTGGATTCAAAATGCTCGATATTCGATATTGGATTCTGACCAAATGTATCGAGGGACTCAGGTACTTAGGTGCTAAGGGACTGTGTGCCTTTGGCCTCAGTAATTGAGAAACGTAAGAACTTTAAATACAATATTAAAACTCATCAAGAGGAAAAATAAGTGCAAGATCAGGTATTTATTTTTGATACAACACTGCGTGATGGCGAACAGTCACCCGGAGCATCTTTAAATGTGCAGGAAAAAGTTGAAATTGCCAGACAACTTGAAAAAATGCGGGTAGATATTGTCGAGGCGGGATTTCCGGTGTCGTCGCCAACCCAGTTTGAGGCAGTCGCGCGTGTGTCTGAGGAAGTGAATATTATTGTGGCCGCACTTGCCCGGGCTAAAGAGAATGATATCAAAGTGGCATTTGATGCGGTAAAAAATGCCGGTAAAAAGAGGATACACACGTTTAGCAGTACATCGGATCATCATATTCTTGGCAAATTTGGTAGTAATCGCTATGGCAAGACACTGGAGGATAAGCGAAAATCTGTAATTAAAATGACACAGGAGGCTGTAGCATATGCAAAAAGCCTCTGCGATGATGTTGAGTATTCGGCAGAAGATGCCGGCCGCACAGACATCGGATATTTGTGTGATATTATCGCCGTAGCAATTGAATCCGGAGCAACAACAATAAATATTCCCGATACCACCGGATACACTCTTCCCATTGAATTTGCTGCAATCATTGATACATTGAAAAAAAATGTACCCGGAATAAATGATATTGTCTTAAGTGTACATTGTCATAATGATCTTGGGCTTGCAGTCGCCAATTCCCTGGCAGCACTTGAAAAAGGTGCGCGCCAGGTGGAATGCACGGTTAACGGGATCGGAGAACGTGCCGGCAATGCATCGATGGAAGAAATTGTAATGGCGTTAAAGGTTCGTCAGGATCTTGTGCCATATAAAACGAATATTAATACAAAAGAAATATATAATACCAGTCGTATGGTATCCGGTTTCAGTGGCATCATTGTTCAGCCAAACAAGGCAATTGTCGGAGAAAATGCATTTGCACACGAATCGGGAATTCATCAGGATGGGATGTTAAAAAATCGCAACACGTATGAGATAATGACCCCGGAAACAGTAGGTGTACCAAAGACAAAAATAATTTTAGGCCGGCATTCAGGTAGTCATGGTCTCAAAGCACGGTTGGAAGAACTTGGATATACATTTTCTGAAGTGGATATGCAAAAAATATATTCCAGATTTACTGAGCTGGCTGATAAGAAAAAAGAGGTATTTGATGATGATTTACGCTTATTAATGGGTGATGAGATTTTTAAGGAAAATCATTATTATCAGTTGGAGAAAATGCAGATTCACTCCGGCTCTGAATTAATACCGACAGCTACTTTACAAATCCGGGTAGGAGAAGAGGTAATCCTGGAATCTGCAACCGGCGATGGCCCGGTAGACGCTGTATTTAATTCTATTGACCGGGCAATCAAAGAAAAGTATAAAGTTGAGTCTTACCAGGTGCGATCCGTTACATCGGGCCGCCAGGCGATGGGTGAAGCGTCGGTTAGAATTCGTCACAACGACATATCTGCTAACGGACGCGGTTTATCAACTGATATCATCGAAGCCAGTGCACGCGCGTATATTCAGGCAATTAATATGATGAAGGCCCGGGAAGAGAGCGCAAATAAAAAAGACGAAATGACAGACGCTGTATAGGAATATATTATGGGAATGACAATTACGGAGAAAATTCTGGCTAAATCAGCCGGTAAAGATATTGTAAAACCAGGTGAAAATATCTGGTTAAATGTAGATGTGTTAATGACACATGATGTCTGTGGACCACCTACAATCGGAATCTGGAAACAAGAGTTTGGTGACAAAGCAAAAATATGGGATAAGCAGAAACTGGTCATATTTCCGGATCATTATATATTTACTGCAAATGAACATGCCATTCGCAATGTAAGCATTCTACGCGAATTTGCTGACGAACACAATCTTCCGAATTATTATGATGTGGGCACCGATCGGTATAAAGGTGTTTGTCATATTGCCCTGGCCGAAGAAGGATTTAATTTGCCAGGTAAAGTATTAATCGGAACTGATTCTCATACCTGTACTTCGGGTGCATTTGGGATGTTTTCAACCGGAGTGGGAAATACAGATGCGGCATTTATCATGGGAACGGGTAAAATCTGGGAAAAGGTACCGGAATCATTAAAGTTCGTTTTTGAAGGAGATTTACCACTTTATCTGACGGCCAAAGATCTTATTCTGCAGGTATTAGGAGATATTACCACGGATGGTGGTACTTACCGGGCCCTGGAATTTGACGGGCAGGCAGTGTTTGATCTGAATATGTATGAGCGTATGACATTAACCAATATGGCAATCGAAGCCGGTGCTATGAATGGTATCATCGCTGCGGATGAGATTGCGGAACAATACATCAAAGAGAGAACATCTGCAGAATATGAAATATTTGGCAGTGATCCGGATGCCGAGTATCACGCTACGTATACATATGATGTGAGTAAGATGGAACCTCTGGTTGCAAAACCGCATAGTCCGGATAACAGAGATACGATTAGAGCGGTTGCGGGAACTACCCTGACCAAATGCTATATTGGCTCTTGTACCGGGGGGAAAATTACTGATTTTCGCGCAGCAGCAGAAATACTTATCGGTAAGGAGGTAAAAGTACCTACTTTTATCGTTCCGGCCAGTACGGCAATAGCTCGTGACCTGGTCGAGGAGACCTATAAAGGGATAAGTCTGAAAGAAATTTTTAAGCAGGCAGGATGCGTGATTGCCGAATCATCGTGTGCCGCATGTCTTGGCGGTCCGGCCGACACCACCGGAAGGGCGGTTGATAAGGATGTCGTTATTTCAACAACCAATCGCAATTTTCCCGGTCGTATGGGAAGTAAAAAGTCCGAGGTCTACCTGGCCTCACCGTATTCGGTGGCTGCCTCGGCGATTAATGGTGTAATTACTGATCCGAGGGATGTTTTGCTGTAGGCAAATAGGCTAAGAGGATAAAAGGCTAACCGTTATTAGCATATTAGATCATGATATTGCCGAAAAGGAATAACCAAATTAAACAATCATAGAATTGAGCGTTCCCAGGTACAACTTGGGAACGGGAGAATAAAAAAAACTTAATCCCGCAGGGATCACTATATTAAAGAAAAATATCAAAGATCCGTTGGATCGATCTATATTGGGATAAAAAATGGATAAAATTATTACTGGTAAGGCGTATGTGCTGGGAGTCAATATTGACACAGATCAGATAATACCGGCTGAGCATCTGGTATATAGTCTGACAGATCCGGAGGAATCAAAAAAATACGGAGCGTATGCATTTTCGGGTGTACCGTTTTCAGAAGCAGGGCTGCCACAGGGCAATACACCGTTTATCATTGATCAGAAATATAAATCGGAATATAGCATTATCATAGGCGGATCTAATTTTGGCTGCGGGTCATCACGCGAACATGCACCTTTTGCTTTGCAAAAGGCCGGGGTAAAGGCAATTGTTGCCGAGTCATACGCACGGATATTTTACAGAAATGCGATTGACGGTGGTTTCCTCGTGCCGTACGAAATCTCAACCAAGATTAATCAACAGGTAAAAACAGGTGATATCATCAGGATAAATATGGATGAATACATTCTTTACAATGAGAGTGATGAAAAAGAATATCAACTGAATCCATTAGGTGAAGTATTGCCTATTGTTGAGGCAGGCGGTTTGTTCGAATATGCCCGCAAGACAAAAATGATTTAGCCTGAATAATTCATAGCGCAGCAATGCTGCAATCAAATCATAAATTATTAACCTGATCAGT
>CAYULK010000042.1:0-16001 GCA_964445625.1 uncultured Calditrichota bacterium | reverse complement strand
TATGCTATTATAGCCAAAAACTTTGTTATTTCCAACGGATCGCCTGGGAGATTAGCAAAACTTTTACTCTTTGAGAATATATATTGCAAAAATGCAACGATATTAATGGCACGCGGATTACACGGATCAAACGGATTTCCACGGATTTTTTATAATATATTTTTTAATTCGTTATACTTAAATAATTTGATTGCAGCATTGCTGCGCTATGATTTTATCCCGCCGAAGTGGGAGAGTCTTTGAGTTGGAAACTTCGAATTATTCAAGCCATTAGTTTAAGCCCAACTCAACTTGCAAATTTAGCTAACTCTTTAAGTTATTGATTATGTTGACCTGTCGCAAGATTATTCGCTGGTGAAAAGTACAGAATTTAATATCTATAGAACAATTTCCATTGCTCTTATCAGGCAATAAATCTAAATTACATGATAGAAAAATAGAATAAAAATATTTGGAAATGAATATATGAGTGTGCGTGCTATCGGAGTGGATGTCTGTGCAGTAAACCGTATTGCCCGGATCATAGATCAACAAGGTGAAAGATTTTTGCAAAAAGTCTTTACCAAAAAGGAAATTGAATATTGCAATAAAAAGCATAGTAAGGCGGAATGCTTTGCCGCGAGATTTGCAGCCAAGGAATCTTTTTTAAAAGCACTGGGTACCGGTTTGCGTGATGGATTGAAATGGAAAGATATGGAGATTGATAATGACGCGCTCGGGAAACCATTTTTCAGATTGTATGCTAAATGTGCAGAAAAAACAGCAGGGAGCAAGATTTTGTTATCCATGTCGCATACCGAAAGCACAGCTGTGGCATTCGTTGTAATTGAAACAACCTAAACATTAAACCGCACGCTTATAATATCACCATCC
This sequence comes from uncultured Calditrichota bacterium, assembly GCA_964445625.1. Lineage (GTDB taxonomy): Bacteria > Calditrichota > Calditrichia > JAJRVZ01 > JAJRVZ01 > CAVXXB01. The sequence continues at coordinate 15,128 of CAYULK010000042.1, read as the reverse complement.
CGGACGATATATTCCTTACCCTCCAGTCTTAATATTCCTTTATTCTTACAGGCATGCATGGAGCCTGCCTCCATCAACTGATCATAGGTAACCACCTCGGCACGAATAAATCCTTTTTCCAGATCAGAATGAATTACTCCGGCTGCTTTCTGCGTTTTTGTGCCCCTGCGAATGGTCCAGGCACGGCACTCGTCTTCCCCAACGGTAAAAAATGATTGCAAACCCAGCAGATCATATGAAGCATTTATTAATTTTTCTGTAGCGGGCTCGGGTATTTGCAGGTCTTCTAAAAATAGCTTTGCATCCTCCGGGTTCAACTCAGCGATTTCTTTTTCGATTTCGGCACTTAGTGCAATTACCAAAGCAGATAGAGGTAAATTATTTTTTATATCAGAAATAATTATTTCGTATTTCGGCAAATCAGACTCTGAAATATTCAATACATAAAGTATGGGTTTTATGGTCAGAAATTGGTATCCACGAATCAGGAACTCATCATGTTCATCGAGTCTGAGCTCGATAAGCGGGTGCTCCTGCTCAAGGAGGTCCCGACATTTTTTTAGCACAGCAAGTTCTCTTTTATCCTTATCAATCTGAGTTTTCAGAATCAGTTTTTCTAATTTTGTATAGCGATTTTCTATTATAGCCAGGTCACTCAGGATGAATTCAGTCCCGATAAATTTAATATCCCGGATGGGATCAATTGAATTCATGGGATGCGGGTATAATTCGTTTTCAAATGCACGTATTAAAAGGAGTATCACATCAACGGTTTTCACATTTGATAAAAACTGAGATGGTAATCCGGTATCTTTATGCGAGTCCTGATCCAGGCCGGGAACCTTGATATACTCAATGGTTGCGTTGACCTGTTTTTCGGGATTGTACATTTTTGTCAGCTGATTAAGCCGCTCATCCGGTACTTTAACAACTCCGCGCTCTGTTTCATGTTTGTGCTTCCCCGATTCATCAACAGATTTATGTGCGAGCAGGGTAGAAAATAATGTTGATTTTCCGGAGTAAGGTAAACCAACAATTCCGATTTGCATAGAACCTCCAATACTAATATTAGTGTGACCCATTCATAGCGCAGCAAAAATCACAAAAATAGAAACAAATAACTGACTTAAAAAATCTCTCGCACAGCCGCAGAGAAAAAACTATTTTTAAATTTTTTTAATAAGGCATTATTTTAACTCAAATTGTGTAACATTTGCACAAAGCATTTAAAATAAAACCTTTGCGCCTCTGCGAGAAAATTTTTTGCTAACATAACAAAAAGGTAAATATATATCTTAAAACCCAAATTTATTTCGCGAGTTTATCCTTTGTAATGCGGGCAACTATTCCTGACAGAAAGAGCAGACCTACCAGATTCGGAAATGCCATCAGGGCATTTCCAATATTGCCGATATGCCAGACGATATTCAAATAGTCGAAGCTCTGCCCGGCTAAAGGAGTCAGAATAGCGCCAAAGAAAAGAAATACAATAAATATGTAGCGATAAGGTATTACCACTTTCTCACCACCCAAATATTCAATACATTTTTCCCCATAGTATGACCAGCCGATCAGGGTAGTGTAGCCAAAAATAAATGAGGCGATAGCAATAATAGTACCCCCCATCCCAAACGGAATAACGGCGTTAAAGGCTTTCTGGGTAACGAGTATGCTGGTGATATTATTAGCCGCCCCTAAACCTTGCCAGGCTTGCGTCTGCATATAAGCACCGGTAAGTACGATTGTCAGGGTTGTCATGGAGTTAACCAGGATAGTGTCAATAAAAACGCCGGTCATGGCAATTAAACCGTTTTTTGTCGGTTCTTCAGAGGTAGATGCGCCCTGTGCTATAGCTGCAGAACCCAATCCGGCCTCATTGGAAAGTAATCCACGGCTTACGCCATTTTGAATGGCCAGACCAACAGTGGCCCCGATCATCGGTTGAAATCCAAATGCCGAACGGAAAATTAATATGAAGGCTTCCGGAACCAGGGTAATATTGGCAAGAATAACCCATAAGGCAAAGAAGATATAAAAGAAGATCATCGCGGGCACAAGTTTCTCAGATACATGTCCGATCTTCTTAATCCCGCCGATAATAACCATTCCGACAAGAACGGCGATCAGTAGTCCGATTATATAATAATAATATTCCGGGGCCTGCTCACCGGCAACACCACCGTGAAATGCCTGGTTGATTGAGTTGGCAATAGAAGCAGTCATTGAATTGGATTGGGCCATATTTCCGGTACCAATAAGGCAGGCGATAGCGCCAAAAACTGCAAATGCAGCGCCGAGATATTTTCCAAACGTTTTATTCTTCAGTCCATTTTTTACATAGTACATGGGGCCGCCGGCCATTGTACCATTCGGAGCCACCTCACGAAAATGAACTCCTAAAAAGCCTTCGGCATATTTGGTCGCCATGCCAAAAATCCCGGCAATCCACATATAGACAGGTGCGCCAGGTCCACCGATAGCAATGGCTGTGGCTACACCGGCAATATTGCCATTACCGACCGTTGCCGCCAACGCCGTCATTAATGCGGCAAATGGAGATATATCACCCTTACCTTTCTCTGATCGGGATTCCTTGGACAGAATTAATTTTATGGAATGCCAGAAATGAGTGAATTGTATGCCCCTGGTAACTATAGTAAGAATTATTCCGGTGAGCAGGAGTAGTGCTATCATGCCCGGTCCCCAGAATATCAAATCCAGTTCGCGTGTCCATTCGAGAAATAAATCAAAAAAGCCCATAGTCGTTTACCTGTTTAGTCAAATAGCCCGAATAAATTAAGAAGAAGAACAAAGATGATAACAGGGATGAAATATTTTATCATAAATGCCCATAGTTTCTGTATTTTTACAAAATTTGGTGAACCCTGAGAAATTTCAGCAGTTGCTTTGTCGACCCCCCAGATCCATCCGATAAATATTGAAAGCATTAAGGCGCCAAATGCCAGCGAAAAAGTTCCAAACAGAAAACTCATCTGGCTCAAAAAATCAGGGGAAGCCAGATATGCCGGGATAAGACCAAAGTCTGTGAAAAATTCACTAGCACCTTGTGAAAGAGCCGAAGGTATGCCAATAATAAAAGTAAAAATTGCAGCCGGTATAACGATTTTTTTTCGATCCCACTTTTTTTCATCAACCAGAAAAGAAACCTGTATCTCAAGTAAAGAGATGGTTGAGGTCAGAGCTGCCACTGAAAGAAGTATAAAGAAGAAAACACCGACGATTAATCCACCCGGCATTTGCAGGAATAAATTTGGCAGAACAACAAATACCAGCGATGGCCCGGAATCCGGATTTGCTCCCATGGCAAAAATAGCCGGGAATATAATTAATCCGGCCATAATTGCAATCAGGGTGTCAAACAGACCGATATACAGTCCGGATGATATAATATTTTCTTTCTTGGATAGATAACTACCATAGGTAATCATTAGTCCCATACCAAGACTGAGAGAAAAAAATGCCTGGCCGAGGGCCTCCAGAGCAATTTTGCCGGTGATTTTTGAGAAATCGGGTTTCAGGTAAAATGCCAATCCTTTTGCAGAACCGGGCAATGTGTTGGCATATATTATTAAGCCGATGAGAAGTACGAGCAGAACCGGCATCAGAATCTTTGACCATTTTTCGATACCACCTTCGACGCCACCGTAAACGATTCCGGTGGTAAAGACCATAAAAAGAGCAAATAATGCGAGAACCATCCAGGGATCAGATATATATGAACCAAAATCACCAATGGCACCGAAAGCCATTTTAAAAATATACCCAAATGTCCAACCGGCGACTACACCATAAAATGACAATATGCCGACACCGGTAAAAACACCAAGATATCCTACACCCGTCCAGAGAGATCCTGGTCTGATTGCTTCAATAGATCCGACGGGATTTTTTTGGACAGACCGGCCAAGTGCCAGTTCGGCAAACATATAAGGTATTCCTATAGTGATAACAAAAACTAGATATAACAATACAAATGCAGCACCACCGTTTTCACCAACGATATAAGGAAATCGCCAGATATTTCCCAAACCTATGGCTGAACCGGCTGCAGCCATAATAAATCCAAACTTTGAACTCCATTGACCGCGATTTACTTCCAAGAGGCAAGCCCTCCGTTAGTATTTTTGTTAAAGGATTTTGCAATTTAATAAATTAATGCACAATTGTTAAAAAAAAGTGACAGAGTGACAAAGTCCCTTAGTTCCTAAGCGCCTGAGTCCCTGAGACAGAGTACTAATTCCCAGCTCCCAATTACCAATAACAAATTACAAGTTACTAATTCCAAATTCCCAATAAAAAACATTCAATCGGAATAAAGCTGTCTCATTATTTCGATTTATTCTAAATATTAGATAAATTACGCAATTATGAGACAAATATATTTTGACAATGCAGCAACTACTCAATTGGATCTTAAAGTAATTTCAGCAATGGCGGAAATTCAATCGGGTTATTATGGTAATCCTTCGAGTATTCATTCGTCAGGTCAAAGAAGTAAAGTAAAGCTGGAGCAATCGCGGGCTGCTATTGCTTCATATATCGGTGCGCAACCGGGCGAAATTATTTTTACAAGTGGCGGTACAGAAAGTGATAATCTGGCTATTATTGGTGCTGCGATGGCCAACCGGGATAAAGGTCGGAAAATTATCAGTACACGCATTGAGCATCCGGCAGTTTTGCAAAGTTTATATTATCTTGCAGAAAGGGGCTTTGAGGTAGATTACCTCAATATAGACAGGAATGGCGTAGCGGATCTGGTACAGCTTGAGAAGATGACTAATGAAAATACGATTCTTGTTTCAGTAATGCTGGCCAATAATGAGACCGGTCATATTCTGGATCTCGAACCGGTCATTAAGATAATTAAACAAAAAGGAATATTATTTCATACAGATGCGATACAGGCGCTGGGGAGAACTAAAGTCGATGTACTAAATCCCGGGATAGATTTGTTGTCGCTGTCTTCTCATAAAATATATGGCCCCACTGGGGTTGGTGTCTTGTATTTACGTTCCGGCGTTAAGATTAAGAGTCAAATAATGGGCGGTGCCCAGGAAATTAACCGCAGGGCCGGAACAGAAAATCTTCCTGCTATTGTAGGATTTGCAACAGCCATCCGGGAATTAGAGGTAAGAGAAGATGAAATAACCAGAATAAAGAAACTGCGGGATTTATTCGAGAAATTGTTAACTGAAAAAATCCCGGGTGTTAAGATTAATGGCGGTAATACGGAAAGACTTTGTTCGCACTCGAATGTATATTTTCCTTTCATTTCAGGTGACGGCATGTTGATTAATCTGGATATGAATGGAATTGCGGTTTCTACGGGATCGGCATGCAGTTCCGGATCCGTTAATCCGTCTCATGTCCTCACGGCACTCGGTTATGAAAGAAAGCGGGTCGAGAACTCAGTCCGGTTTTCGTTTGGCCGTTTTAACACTGAGGAAGAAGTTGATATTGCGGTTAATAAGATATATGAAATTTTTAAGCGTGCAGAGACGAATTGATGGCAATGACTGATGACGAATATACGGGGAATGCGTATGATGCCAGGCTCATGCGGCGCATACTCAATTATACCCGGCCATATAAAAAACTTATGTTCGGTGGAGTCCTGTTAACCCTTCTTGCTTCCTTTCTACAGCTGGTTGGACCCTACCTGACAAAAATTGCAATTGATGATTATATCGCTGTAAAAGATTTGTCCGGTTTATACCTGATCCTGATCATTTACCTGGTAGTTTTGATCCTGGTATTTATAACACAATTTACCCAGATATATGTGACACAGTATTTTGGCCAGAAACTGATGTATGATATCCGGGCGAAAATTTTTTCACACCTCCAGACATTATCATTCAAATTTTTTGATAAAAACCCGGTTGGACGTTTGATGACCCGGGTAACCTCGGACGTAGAGTCTCTTAACCAGATGTTTACCCAGGGAATTGTTACCATATTCGGTGATATATTTTTAATTACCGGAATCATAATTACCCTCATATATCTGGATTTCCGACTGGCATTATGGACATTTGCCGTTGTGCCCGTTTTATTCATACTTACTTTCCTTTTCAGGGCAAGAGTAAGAGAGGCCTTTCGTAATATTCGTAAGTGGCTGGCCCGAATAAACTCATATTTACAAGAAAACTTAACCGGGATGTCAGTTGTTCAGGTATTTAACCGGACGAAAAAAAATTATAAACAATTTGCGGAAATCAACAAAGAACATACAAACGCACATGTAAAAACAGTATTTTATTATGCATTATTTTACCCGGCAATAGAACTGGTCAGCTCGGTTGCACTTGCCGTGGTAATCTGGCGTGGTGGAATCTACAAACTTGAGGGCGTCACTACATTTGGTGCCTTAGTCGCATTCATTCAATATGCCCAGATGTTTTTCCGGCCGATTAGTGACTTGTCGGAAAAATATAATATTCTTCAGCAGGCCATGGCTTCTTCTGAGCGTGTTTTTAAATTGCTGGATACACCTCCGGACATCATAAATCCCAGCAACCCCCGGGGCACTTCAAAGATCAAGGGTGATATTGAGTTCAGGAATGTATTATTTGCTTATAATGAGCCTGATTTTGTTTTAAAAGATATTTCTTTTAACGTACAGAAGGGAGAAAGTGTCGCTGTGGTCGGGCATACCGGTGCCGGAAAAACCACCCTGATAAATATACTCGGAAGGCAGTATGATATCAACGCCGGTGCAATATACATCGACGGTGTTCCGGTGAACATGTGGGACCTGAAAATCCTGCGCCGGCAGATGGCCCTGGTATTGCAGGAAGTGTTTTTATTTTCCGGTACAATCATGGACAATATACGGCTGGGCAATACAGATATTGCCGAGGAAAAAGTAGAATGGGCAGCAAGACAAGTCAACGCGCATAATTTTATAGAGGCACATCCCAGGGGATATCACACGCAGGTCCGGGAAAGAGGCACCATATTGTCAATGGGTCAAAAACAGCTGATCTCGTTTGCCCGGGCTTTGGTAACGGATCCACGTATCCTGATTCTGGATGAAGCCACATCAAGTGTCGATACCGAAACAGAAATACTCATCCAGGAAGCGTTAAAAACGCTAATGCAGGGCAGAACATCATTGATTATTGCCCATCGTTTGTCCACAATCAAACATGTCGATAAAATCATTGTGATGCATAAAGGTAGTATCCGTGAGATGGGGACCCATCAGGAACTGCTGGATCAGAGGGGATTGTATTATCAATTGTATTTGCTGCAGTACCAGATGCAGGAGTCAATTGGCAATTAGCTATTGGCAATTTTCCATTGCCGGCGAGATAAGACATAATTGACTTCAAAAAGTTCTTGGCATAAATTTTTCTGGACTCTTCATCATGCCACCCAGCATACTGCCATCAGGTCAAAAAAAAAGCGTTCTAAAAAGAACGCTTTTTTTGAAACGGAATCTCAGTTACTTATCAGCTGCAATTTTTTCCAGCATATCAAGTGTCAATGATTTTGGTCTTTCCAGAGCCTGGCCCAGGGCACGGTCCCAGATAATGTTGGGCAGCACACCAAATGCACGACCAACACCAAATTGAACGGTATAGAAATCATATTCCGTAACCCCATAGTGCCATTGAATGACGCCGGAATGCGCATCAACATTTGGCCAGGGGTTTTTAGCCTTGCCCTGTTCCTCCAGCACTGGTGGTACAACATCGTACAACAGGCTGACTACTTTAAATATCTGATCATCAGGCAGATGCTTTAATGCAAATTCACGTTGTGCGGTATAACGCGGATCGGTTTTTCTCAGAACGGCATGTCCGTATCCTGGTACTACCTTTCCGGAATTCAGAGTATCCCATACGAATTTATGCATTTCTTCCTTCGTAGGATTCTCACCGACTTTCTTCATCATCGCCTGTATCCACTTCAAGACTTCCTGATTAGCCAGTCCGTGCAACGGTCCCGCCAATCCATTTAGTCCGGCCGATAGAGAGTAATAACAATCAGAGAGAGCTGAGGATACAAGATGTGTGGTATGTGCACTCACATTGCCGCTTTCATGGTCACTATGCAGAATAAAATATAATCTTGAAAGTTCGTCGTAAGGTGAATCAATACCCATCATATGTGCGTAGTTTTTACCGTAATCAAGAGAGAAATCGGGATCAATCGGGCTGTCATCTCTGTATTTATAGCGATAGATATAAGCAGCAATTGTGTTTAATTTTGCCAGAAGATTCATACTATCTTCATACATTGGATCCCAGTAATCAAACTTACCCATGCCTTCGTTATATTTTTTTACAAAAACAGAATCTTTTTGCAGGGCAAGAATTGCTATTGAAAACATGGTCATTGGATGGGTATCTGCCGGAAGGGCTCTGAGTGTATCCCATACATAACCGGGGACTTCTCCGCGACTCTGAAGGTCTTTAATAACCTCCTGGACCTGATCGTCAGTAGGAATATCACCGGTAAGCAAGAGATATAGATGGCCTTCCACATATGGCATTTCTGCGCCCGGAGCTTTGGGAAGTTTCTCCAGTGTTTCGGGAATTGTAAAACCTCTGAAGCGAATTCCTTCAAATGGATCAAGATAAGAAATGTCAGTTGTTAAACATTTAATTCCACGCATTCCAGTATAAAACTGACCAATCTTTACTGTGTTCACTTCAACATCACCACTTTCTTTGACCAGAGTAGTCACTCTTTGACGCCACTCGGGCAAAAGGCCGGCAATTTTTTCTTTTAATTGTGTCATACATCGTTCCTTTCTGAAATGATTAAGAGTTAATATCTATAATTTTGAGGACATTTAAAATCGTATCATAAATATAGTTAATGATTTCACAAAGTGAAAGTAAAAAACAAGAAAACTCATGAGTTTTATCACTCAGGATGCTTTTGATTTATTTTTTTCAGGTTTTTCCTTTTTTGGTGGCGTGTCTGTAGGTTTTTTGTTCTTATAATCCGTAATATAAAACCCGCTCCCCTTAAATATCAATCCTGTGCCACCGGATATTTTTCTTTGTACGTGTTCACTGCATTTTGGACACACCGAAATCGGTTCAGAAGCAATACTCTGAAACTCTTCAAATTCAAATCCACAACTGGTACAGAAGTATTCATAAGTTGGCATTAAAAATCAGTCCTTTCCCAATAACAATAACTATAAATTTACAAAAACATCTGCACGCAAAGCAAACACTCAGGATAGTATTGAACAGATACAGGCTACATTTACTACATCCTCAACACTGCAGCCCCGGGAAAGATCGTTGTAAGGCTTTTTTAAGCCTTGTATGATTGGTCCTATTGCTTCAGCACCGGCAAGACGTTCCGTCAGTTTGTACCCGATATTTGCGGCATCCAGATCAGGAAATATAAATACATTTGCATTCCCGGCAACCGGACTATCCGGTGCTTTTTTAGCGGCGACTTGTTTGACATATGCGGCATCAAATTGCAGTTCGCCATCAATCAGAAGATCCGGTAAACGTTTTCTTACCAAATTTGTTGCTGCTATAACTTTATCTACATCTTTGTGGCCGGCACTACCTTTTGTAGAGAATGATAACATGGCCACACGCGCCTTTTCTTCGACCAATAATTCATGGGTCCGTGCGCTGCTTATGGCAATGCTGCTTAATTGATCAGAATCGGGGTTTGGCATAACTGCGCAATCCGCAAAAGTAAAAATCTTATCATCCTGAAACGCCATTATAAATGAACTGGACACCACAGACACATTTTCAGCTAATCCTACAACTTGAATCGCTGCCCGCAGAACAGCTCCCGTGGTGTTAATTGATCCGGCAACCGCGCCGGCGGCAAAATTTTCACGCAACATAAATGCACCAAAGAATAACGGATTTTTTAATGTTTCTTCTGCCTGTCCGGGAGTCAGACCTTTATGTTTTCTCAATTCATAAAATGTTTGTGCCCAGACGGAGTAGTTCTCTGATTGATCCGGTTTTATCAAATCGATACCATCAAGATTAATCTGAATAGAACTTGCCTTCGCCAATATAACATCCGGATCGCCGAGTAAAACCGGTTTGACGAGTTTTTCTGACTGGAGAATTTCTGCTGCACGAATGATTCTCTCTTCTTCTCCTTCGGGCAGGACAATCGTTTTCATGTTTTTACCGGCAAGAGATCTGAATTTTTCGATAATGTTCATTTTTAACTTTCCTGGTTAACTATATTTTTCTTTGAGTTTTTTCGCCACCATGCCGGTGACAAATTTTTCTACATTTCCACCGAAGCGAGCAACTTCTTTCACTATAGTAGAGTTCAGATAGGAGTATTTTTCATTGGGCATTAAAAAAACGGTTATAATATCCGGGTTTAATTGTCTGTTCATTAGTGCCATTTGAAATTCGAATTCAAAATCAGAAACCGCACGCAATCCACGAATTATTGCACTGGCTTTTAATTGCAGAGCAAAATCAACGAGCAAACCTTCAAAATGACTACAGCGGACATTGGGAACGTGACGACATGCATTTTCGATAAATGTTTGGCGTTCATCCAGGGAAAACAACGGTGATTTAAACGAATTTTCCGCGATAGTCACGATTATTTCATCAAACAACTTTGCTGCGCGCTCTATAATATCCAGGTGTCCCAGGGTAAACGGATCAAAAGTACCGGGATATATGGCTATTTTATTCGACATTATGATCCTTTCTCAGAATATATGACACCGTATTTCGGCCGAAGACTTTCTGCTTATACAGTTCATATATCATACTATCGGCAGTTATGGGATTGGATACTTCATGATGTAATACCAATATTCCTGATCTTGATAGAATCTGATTGACACAGATATTATTGACAATATTTTGCAATGACAAAAAGTTAAATGGTGGATCCATTAAAATCAATTCATATGACCGGGAATGCGCAATTATAAATTGTTTAACATCTGTAGTTAATATCTCGAATTCATTATGCGCTAATTGACAAGTTTGAATATTCTTCAGGAGAATCCGCGTTGATGAGCGGGCTTGTTCCACAAAGGTAATGAATGCAGCACCCCGGCTTAATGCTTCAAGGCCAAAACTACCGCTTCCGGAGAATAAATCCAGAACGGAATTATCAACAACAAAGTCACCAAGTGTATTAAACACACTTTCTTTAATCTTTGCAGTAATCGGACGAATGGCAAGATCATTACCTGCGACAAGTTTTTTCCCTTTATACCGGCCGGCAATGATTCGCATTTAGCTACAAATAGAAATCGATGATGAGTCGCAATTCATATGCTGCTTTAGACATCAGTCTCTGATCTCTTGGTAAGAGCATTAATTTATGTGTATTCAAGTTTATGTTCTGTGTTGCAAGATGTTTGATTAATCTATTGCAATTTGACTCGGATCCCTCAAACACATATTCATTTCGTGATATTGAAAAAATGCTTTCCGGACGATTTGAGATCTGTCTTTGTGAGGTCAGACTTAATCCGAACTGATTTGTCGCGGTTGTAACCCAATTTGACGGTGACGTGGTTGCAACAGATCCGCCTGTTGCCCCGGGAGCCGGTGGGGTCATATCGAGATTATAAAGAGCAAAAACACCTCCCCTGGTTCCGGTACGGGTTACGGCAGATTCGATGGAATAGTTATTAGCTGTGTTGCTGCTTTTTAGTAATATGTTAAACTGGGCGAGTTTGTCACGATTTTTGGCAAAAACCTCAAAATTCAGAGAATTACCGTATAATAAAAAACTGGAATATTTAACGTCAGTAGTGTTTAAATCGATTAATGCCGAAAGATAAGACATGCGATGTTTATTGGTATTGCTATAGTTTAGCAGCAAGTTTTGTTTTTGTTCTTCACGTACGCGACGCATTTTCTCTTCGGGTGTTTCTACAACCACTTCGGTTTCCGATGTTTGTTCCCCACTGAGAAAGAACATGTCAATGGCAAAATAGATTATTACGATTGCCGCTATAGCTGCAATTCCGATAAGAATAGGCTTATAATTAAGTCCCGGTTGTTTCTCATCCTCGTAATCCGAGCCAAGGTCATACGGCTGCATGGGTGGCGTACCTTCCGGAACCGTAAATTTTTCTTGATCGGTAAAATCTCCAGGCGAGTCATTCTTATCTACTACTATATCCTCTGCGGCGGGTTTCATTTCCGGCTCAGAAACGACAATATCCTCCACGATATATTCGGATAATTTTGTATCATCCAAATCAGCCGGAGAGTCTTGCTTTTCTACTGATTCCGCAGGTTCCTGAGGTTTTTGTTCCTCAGATTCAAGATCATCAATGAGATTATATTTTGGCATAGCTATTCTCCCTGCATCCTGTACTTATACATCCAAAGTAATTCCAATACATTCCATATATTTACATTTATCCTCGTCAGGAATGGGTGTATTTTTAAGATTTTCACTTAAATTAATATTCTCGAATACGTTTGTTCTGTCGACCGGCACGGACATGTTTTTTTGAATTTTTTCCAGAGAGGAATCATCGAGATAATCACCATAGAGTAAAATACGATCCACCATTGTATCTTTCTCTTCATATTGTTCGAATAAATTCTCAATATAACTGATTTTAGATTTTAACAGGTCAATATACAAAGGTGTATCCGAGTGAAAATTTATTTTATCATAATGAGAAGTAAAATATGTCCCCTTCCACAGGAATGTGGTTTCGACCTGATTGATTGAGATCTTTTGCAATAGGAGTAGATTTTCCGTCTGGCTTTCATGAGAGTTTTGAATAAGTATCTCAGATGCAAGTTGATGAACACTTAGATTCACCAGCCGGGCAGAAAGAGCTGAGGTCAGGGTTTTAAAAAAAGTTAGTACTTTATATGGAATAGCAATGACCAATTCTTCTTCAAAATTCTTATAGGTATATTTATTGGGACTGCGAAATATAAAATACTGGCTGAGAGGCAGGGTCAGACTTTCTGTCATGTCCCAATTAATGTGTTCCTTTCTCCCTGAATCATCTAATTTCAGAGGATAAATCACTCGTTTAAGAAGAGCAAGATTGGATTCTACAGAAACGGAGATATCTGTCTGTGAAAAAGATATATCAGGAAAATTTTTTTCAAATAATTGACAAAGATTTGAGATATTACTTTCGTTAAAAAATGATTTTTCATGGTATGGACTATCATACGGGAGACTTCCTACGCGGTCCAGCACGAGTGTATCATTTTTAACAATAAAATATGCATAGCATAAATCTTTTGGGGTAAAAGCAAAGCCGAAATGATTATTCATAATATACCAGCCAGGTATCGTTTACCCGGATGAATTTTAATTTTCTTCTTCCCAACTTTTCTGGGCTAATCTGCTAAAAACTTTACCGTGATTGACAATTTGCGTGCTAAAAACCCCATAGACGGTACGGGAATCACCTTCGGAGGCATATATAAACAGATCTTCCAAACCGGTTTTAATCAGTTGCAAATTTGGTACAACTTCGCTGCCGGACACAGATTTTATTGAATTGAGCATGTTGTTAAATTTGTCTATTGCCCAGACAAATGAGTAAGTATTTCTGCGGGTATTAGAAACTATGGACTCAAATTCATTGAGATGGCCGATTAATTCATTGTGCACGGTATCCAGTTTCCCAAAAAAATTATCACCATATATCTGGATAAAACTTCCAGTGGCAATCAATGCTTCTGCGGATAATTCCTTAATTTCCGAATAGGAATCACTTTGCGGAGCGTGATCATTAAATGCTTTAAATGAACTGAAAGCAGAAAATGCACCAACACTTTTAAGTCTGGTCAACAAATCATCCAGTTCTTTTGTTTTGATGGTCACATCAAGATTCCGCCGGTAGCTGCGTTTGACCTCCATGTAAAAAGTTTGCAAAGAATCCAGAGTTGTTTCATATTCGGCGAAAGCGGACATAAAAGGTAATTGTTTTCCAATATCCACCTGAACCATTGCCTTGCTTTTTATTGATTCAAGCAATATTGGATCCTCAACCCTAATATCCATTGAATCACCTAATTCAATGATGTATGGCAAATTATCAATTGGTGTTGTAAAATTATCCTCATTGATCGCCAGAAGCATAGAATCGGTATCAGATAATTTATATTGTGCGTAATATTGTGTGATTAAAAAGTCACTTAGAAATTCCTGGTATACCGATCCAAGATCATCAGATTTTGCCTGGGCATCACTGATGGCTGAAGATTGCGTGGTGCTATTCAGTCCGGAAAAGCCAGATGATACTTTACGCATAAAATCAGCAATCCGGTCAGCCACAGTTGTATTTTGCTTTAATCTGTCTATAGAATTGATCAGATCAATAAAATCTGACAACTTTGTCGCGAGAGGCTGCCAAGCTCGTTCAATATTGTCCAGGTTAATTTGTGACAAGTCTGACATAATTTTTGATGAAAGCATACTTGAGTGTCGGGCAGCTGTTTGCAGAGAAAAGTCAGACAGACCTCTTCTTATTTGCCACAATGTGTCCAGCTCCTCTACTATATTACGGTAGTTTTCGAATTCCACACCTCCACGCAATGTAGAAAGATTCATTTTCAATTCATTTGAACGTTCCAGGACATTCTTTTTAAGAACTTCTTCATGCTGTGATTTAAAATATCTCTCATTTGTTACAATATCATTCCGGATATTTTTAATATTAGAGGCAATTTTATAAAGATATTTATTTGCCGGTGAATCCAGAAAATTTTCCATTGCATCCCGCAAACGAACGGTATGAATAACCACCTTTTCCCTTTTTAACAAGGAGGAATCATTAAGAATGGTCAGAATCAAAATCTCCATATCGGGTGCATATTCATTTTTCAGTTTAAAATAATAGCTGTGAGATTCGTAAACGCTAATCATATTCTCCCGGCAAATTCTTTCTGCCTTTTCCTCGCTTATCCAAATTTCACCAGGAATGGTAATAACCATTATCAGACCAACTACAAAGAACACAATACCTATTTTTAATAAAATGGAACCTTTTGCCTGCTGATCAGCCATCTTGCCTCCATGACACTTTATAGAGTTTTGTTCGATTTTAATTATTATATAGTCATAAAAGATAAATAAATTTAAATTTAATGTCAAACATTATTATTGGTGGAAAGTAATGCCTCAGT